>JBKPFG010000022.1:0-6279 GCA_046728735.1 Actinomycetota bacterium | reverse complement strand
CCTCGGCGACGATTCGCCGCAACCGCCGCATCGGCATCGCGATCGTCGTCATCGGCGCGGCGCTCCTCCCGACGGTCGACCCCATCTCGCTCGTCTTCGAGACGGTGCCGCTGCTCATCCTCTTCGAGGCCTCGATCTGGGCGTCAGTGTTCTTCGAGCGCCGCTGGCAGGCCCGCGGCCTCCTCGGCGAGCCTCTCGCCGGCACCGAGGTCTAGTCCCTCCCACTCGTAGGCGGCGCCGATCCGGGCGAGCGCGGCACGGGTGTCCTCGTCGCAAAGCGCGCCCTGGACTCCCGCCTCGTAGAAAACGCGGGGATGGAGGCCGAGGGAGGCCACCGCCTCGTACTCTCGCGTGAGGTCGGTGTCGAACATCTCGGGATCGTCCGTCGAGACCGTGCAGGGAATCCCGGCCGCTATGAGCTCGGGCAGCGGGTGCTCGTCGAGCGATCTCACCACGCCGGTCCGCAGGTTGGAGATCGGAGTGACGTCGAGGACGATCTGGCGCTCGGCGAGCTCGTGCAGCAGCTCGGCGTCCTCGACCGCGCGGATCCCGTGCCGGAGGCGGTCGGCGCCGAGGACGTCGATCGCACCCCAGATCGAGGCCGGCCCGACCACCTCGCCCGCGTGGGGGACGGAGCCGAAGCCCACCTCCCGCACGAGGCGAAACGCTTCCTCGAACTTCTCGGGCGGGTGCAGGGCCTCCTCTCCGCCCAGCCCGATGCCGACGATGCCACGGTCGCGATAGGGAACGGCCCAGCGGACGAGCTCGTTCCCGTCCTCCGGCTCTGCGCCGCGGGTGATGTCGGGCGTCAGGCGCACCTCGACCCCGTGGGCCTCTTTCGCCGCCTGCACGCCGGAGCAGTAGCCCTCGAAGACGTCCTCCCAGCGGACGCCACGCCAGGTGCGCTCGATCGGCGAGAAGATCCCCTCGATGTACACGGCGCCGTGACGCGCGGCCTCTTCGGCGTAGTCGACGACGATCTGGCGAAAGTCGTCCTCCGTCCGCAGCGCGTTCGTGGTCAGGATCCAGACCTCGATGAAGTGGTCGAAGTCGCGGAAGCGGTAGAGCTCGCGCAACCCCTCGACCGTGTTCGCAGGCAGCTCGAAGCCGTTTCGACGCGCGATCTCGAGGAGGGTCTGGGGCCGGACGGTCGCCTCCAGGTGCACGTGGAGCTCGATCTTGGGGTAGGGGCTCGCGGGGCCTTTCTCGGTATCCTCCACAGCCGCGGAGCGTACAGAGTCGCTTCGCAGACGAGGCCTCAAGGAGGATTCGGGAATGGCACGAGCTCAGGCGCAGCGCCGCCGCCGTCGCGCGCCGTCGCATGCTCAGAAAAGCGCCCGCAGCGCCGAAGACCTCATGTTCTTCCCCAAGCTTCGCCGGCGGGCGAAGTGGGTTTTCCTCCTCCTGGCGATCGCGTTCGCGATCGGGTTCGTGGCGTTCGGAGTCGGAACCGGCGTCGGCGGAACGAGCATCGGCGACGTTTTGCGCGACATCATCGGGCAGCAGAGCACGAGCGGCTCGCTCGAGGACGTCCAGAAGAAAGCGCAGGAGAACCCGAAGGACGCCGACGCGCAGTTCGCCTACGCCAACGCGCTGCAGGCGCGCGGCCGCACCCAGGAGGCAATCGCAGCGCTCGAGGCGTACACCTCGCTCCAGCCGAAGGACACGGATGCGCTCCGGCAGCTCGCGAATCTCTGGGGCTCAATGGCGAACACCGCCCGAGAGGAGGCACAGGCGGCTCAGGTGCAGGCTGCCGAGGCCAATGCCTCCTCCAGCTTCGCCGCGCCGAACAGCGCGTTTCTCCAGGACGTGGAGCAAAACAAGATCGCGCAGACGCTCGCCGAGCAGGCGACGGCACGGGCGACCGCGGCGCAGCAGCGCGCGCAGCAGGCCTCGGCGCACGAGCAGAAGGTCTACGAGCAGCTCACCCTGCTGATCCCCGACGACCCGAGCATCTTCCTTTCTCTCGGTTTCGCCGCCCAGCAGGCAAACGACCTCAAGTCCGCGGTGGCCGCCTACGAGAAGTTCCTGGACCTCGCGCCGAACGACCCCAGCGCAGCCCAGGTGAAGCAGCAGCTCAAGTTCCTCAAGGCACAGCTGAAGGCCGGGCCGCTGACCGGGCAAAGCGGCTAAGGTACCGCGCGGCGAAGGACAAGGGGGCACATGAATTTCGACATCAAGACCGAGCGCATCGACGACGAGACCGCGGTCATCGCGCTCTCCGGCGAGGTCGATCTCTACACGGCGCCGGAGTTCAAGCAGCAGCTGCTCGACGCGATCGGCCAGGGCACGAAGGAGGTCGTCATCGACTTCTCGGACACGACGTTCATCGATTCGACGACTCTCGGTGTGCTCGTGGGCGGCGTCAAGCGCCTGCGGCCGAACGGGGGGAGGCTCTCGCTCGTCTGCAACGACCGCAACATCACGAAGATCTTCGAGATCACCGGGCTGAACAAGGTCTTCGACATGTACGAGTCGCGCGACGAGGCCCTCGAGAGCATCGGCCAGGGAGCCCAGGCGCAGACCCAA
This sequence comes from Actinomycetota bacterium, assembly GCA_046728735.1. Taxonomy (GTDB): domain Bacteria; phylum Actinomycetota; class Thermoleophilia; order Gaiellales; family Gaiellaceae; genus JAIBJP01. The sequence continues at coordinate 3,750 of JBKPFG010000022.1, read as the reverse complement.
ACGTAGGCCGTTGCCGGGCCGCCCCCTCTGCCTCGTTCTCGTCGGCGCCGCCCTGTTGCTCGCCGGCTGCGCGGGCCGCACCGTCGATTCCCAGGGCGCCGACGTCAGCCAGGGCAAGGAGCTCTTCGTCAAGAACTGCGGCAGCTGCCACACGCTGCAGGACGCGGCCACCGTCGGCACCGTCGGCCCGAACCTCGACGACGCCTTCTTCGCCGCCCGCAATCAGGCCGGCTTCGACGAGAGCACGTTCTTCCAGATCACGCTCGACCAGATGCGGCTCGCGGCCCCGCCGATGCCGCATTTCGACGAGCCGCCGCAGAAGCTCCCCGAAGAGCAGCTCGTCGACATCGCCGCCTACGTCGCCGGCGTGGCGGGAAAGCCGGTAGCCGCCGGCGGGCAGACGACCGCGGGAACGGCCACAGGGACGACGACCTCGCCCTAAATGGCGCGGTCGATCCGAGTCGCGGCCTAAGCCGCCGGCTCGTCCGGCGTCGCCGCGCGCTCGAGCTCGAGATCCACGACGACGTGCGTGATGGGCAGGTCGAAGCGCTCCCGCGCGTGCTCGATGACGTCCTTCTCGAGCCAGTTCGAGCGCCCAGGCGGGTGGGTCGAGATGACGATCTCGTCGGCGCCGAAGAGGCGCAATGCGTCCTCCATCGCCTGGACCGGATCCGCGTCTCCGATCTCGCCCGCCGCCTCGACACCCTCGTCCGCAAGTGCTGCGAGCGACGCCTCGAGGCGTTCGTGCGCGAGCTCCCGGGCATGGTCCTCGTCCGACGTCCAGTGGCGAAGCGGTGAGTTGAGAGCGGGGCAGACGACGAGCACGTCGGCGTCCGCGGCGGTGGCGCGCTCGACCACCTTCCCACGCAATGCCCGCCCTGCGACCGTCTCGTTGGCGACGACCAGGATCTTCTTGCGCTCGCCGGGCCCCGCCCGGTGGCGCTCCCAGACCGCGGGCTCGACGACCTTGGGATCGCTGCGGAAGTAGCGATAGAAGACGATCGGCGCGAGCACGAGGAAAGCGAGGAGCGCGATCCAGCCGGTGCCGAGGATCCCCGCTACCGCGACCGCCGCGAAGAGGACGAGAGCAGCGATGACGAACTCGAAAGCCTCTGCCTCGGTCCTCACCGGATTGCGCATGACGCCTCCTTGCTACAGGACGTACACCGTGGTGTACACCACGATCCACATTACGTCCACGAAGTGCCAATAGATCCCTGGCAGCTCGACGCCGAGGTGATCGTGGGGCGCCGGCCCGTAATGGCCCCGCACCGAGCGGATGAGCGCGTAGGCGAGCAGGTTCAGCCCGATGAAGACATGCGCTCCATGCAGTCCGGTCAGCCCGTAGAAGGTCGACCCGAACGCGAGGTCGGAGGGTGCGAAGCCGAGACGCGTGTACTCGGTCGCCTGGATGAGGAGGAAGGTCAGCCCCAGGCCGAACGTGAGCGCGAGCCCGGCGATGAGACCGGAGCGGTTGTTGCGCTTGATCGACTGGAGGGCCCAGTGCATCGAGAAGCTCGAGGTGACCAGGATGATCGTGTTGAGGAGCGCGAGGTAGACCGGGAGCTCGAACGGCTCCGGCGGCCAGGGTCCCTTGTGGACGACTACGCGGGCGAAGAAGTAGGCCGTGAAGAACGAGCCGAACAGCATCACCTCGGAAGCGATGAAGAAGTAGATGCCGAGGAGCCGCGCGTCGACGCGGGAGCTCCGGTTCGCAACGGGCGGATGCCCGTCGTGGTGGTCGCCGTGGTGCTCGGCGTGCGCGGCGGTGCTCATGCTGAAGCAGCCGGCAGCGGGGCCTCCGCCTCTTCCTTCGAGACGACGACGTGCGTCACGGGCCGGCCCAGGCTCTTGATCCGCCCGACGACGTCGCGGCGCAGCCAGCCCGAGCTCGCCTCGGGGAACGTCGAGACGATGATCTCGTCGACCTGCTCGTCGTGCAGCGCATTCTGCGCGGCCACGACGGGATCGGGATCTCCGAGGAGGCCGGACGCGTTGATCTCCTCGGCTCCCATGCGTGCGCAGACTTCGCGCAGACGCCGTTCGGCGCCCACGGCGTCCGCGGGGATGAGGATCGTGAAATCGACCGGGCCGGACAGGCTCCGTTCCCGAATCGCAGCCAAGAGCGGCTCGCCGAGCACAGTCTGGTTCGCGATCACGAGGACGTGCGCGCGCTCGCGCGGTGACTCGAGGTCGACCTCGACGTGCTCGACGGGAACGTCGACGGCCTTGCGCGCCCGCTCGATCAGGTTGGCGCGGAGCCAGCTCGACTTCAGCTGACCCGGATGGGTCGAGATGATCACCTCGTCGGGCTCGTACTCGTAGACCGCGTCCTTGATTGCATGGAGCGGGTCGGGGTCGACGACGGCGCCGCGCGCGGCGATGCCCGCTTCGTGGAGCAGGTCGAGCGTCCTCCGCAGACGCCGTTCCGCGCTTGAGCGGCGGCTGTCCGCGTAGACGACGAAGCCGGCCCGAGGCTCGTTCTGCGGCGAGACGACCGTGACGCGGATCGGCCCCTGCTCCGCCCGCTCGCGCAGGAGGTCGATCAGCGCCTTGCCGGCGACCGTCTCGTTGGCGACGACGAGGATGTGGCGCGGCTCGGCGCTAATGGGAGATCACCCTCTCGCGCTCCGGCGCCTCGACGCGATCGCCGTTCATCACTGCGTGTCGTGCTCCACGGACGCCGTACTCGTAGGGGCTCCCGACGACCTGAGGGATCTCGTCGAAGTTGAAGATCGGCGGCGGGGAGGAGACCTGCCACTCGAGCGTCAGCGCGCGCCACGGGTTTCCGGGCGCAGGCTCGCCGCGGCGCCAGCTCACGACCATGTTGTAGATGAAGACGACCGTCGAGGCCCCGAGGCAGAAGGAGGCGATCGAGATGATGAAGTTGAGATCGCCGAAGCGGTCCGCGTAGTCGGAGACCCGCCGCGGCATCCCGTGCAGGCCGAGCCAGTGCATGGGGAAGAAGGTGACGTTGAAGCCCACGAACGTGAGCCAGAAGTGGAGCTTCCCGAGGCGCTCGTTGTACATCCGCCCCGTCATCTTCGGGAACCAGTAGTAGATGCCCGCGAAGATCGTGAAGAGCGAGCCGCCGAAGAGCACGTAGTGGATGTGGGCGACGACGAAGTACGTGTCGCTCGCGTGGATGTCGACGGGAATCGAGCCCAGGTAGATGCCCGAGAGGCCCCCGATGACGAACATCGAGACGAAGCCCGAGGCGAAGAGCATGGGCGTCTTGAAGTGGATCCGCCCCTCCCACAGGGTCGCCAGCCAGCTGAAGACCTTGATCCCCGTCGGGACGGCGATCAGCATCGTCGTCACCATCATCGGGATCCGGAGCCACGGGGCCATGCCCGAGACGAACATGTGGTGGGCCCAGACGGAGAAGCCGAGGATGAGGATCGCCATCAACGACAGCGCCATCAGGCGATAGCCGAAGATCGGCTTGCGGGCGAAGACCGATATGACCTCCGAGGCTATGCCGAAGCCGGGCAGCATCATGATGTAGACCGCCGGGTGGGAGTAGAACCAGAAGATGTGCTGGTAGGCGATCGCGTAGCCGCCCTCGTCCCCCGGGGTGAAGAAGTGCGTGTGCAGGACGCGGTCGAAGAGGATGAAGAACTGGGAGCCTGCGATGAACGGCGTGGCCACGACGACGAGCGTGGACGTGGCGAAGTTCGCCCACACCAGTAGCGGCAGGCGCCAGAAGGACATCCCCGGCGCGCGCATGGTGATGATCGTGACCAGGAA
>JBKPFG010000121.1:0-5987 GCA_046728735.1 Actinomycetota bacterium | reverse complement strand
GAGCCTGTCGGGGGGGCAGCCGTCGGGCCTCGCGCGAAAGGCCACGATCGAGGTCTGCGGAGCCGCGGCCAGCTCCAGCTCGGGCTCGCTCTCGACCATGGACGCCAGCTCCCGGGCCAGCTCGTTCGCCCGGGCCACCTGTGCCGCGATCCCGGCGCGCCCGCGCGAAGCGATCGTCGCCCAGGTTTTCAGGGCGCGGAACGGACGTGTCTGCTCGAGCCCGTACTCCGCGAAGGTGCCCACCTCCGCGCCGGCGCCCTGGCGCAAGTAGGGCGGGATGAGGCTGAAGGCGTCGCGCAGGTCGTCGGGTCGCTGCACGAGCGCGCAACCGGCATCGACCGGAACTCCGAGCCACTTGTGAGGATCGAGCGTGAGCGAGTCCGCCCGCTCCATGCCGCGATAGCGCTCCGCAATCGCCGGGTCGAGCACACCGAAGGCGCCATAGGCGCCGTCGACGTGGAACCAGAGGCCCTCCGCGGCCGCAACGTCCGCGAACGCGTCCAGCGGGTCGATGGCGCCGGTGTTCACCGTGCCGGCCGAGGCCACGACGATCGCCGGTAACGCGCCGTGCTCGCGGTCCCCGGCGATGGCCGCGCGGAGCCCCTCGACATCGAGCCGGCCGCCTGGGAGCGGGACCTCGCGGATGGACTCGCTGCCGAGGCCGAGCAGAGCCAGGGCGCGAGGGACGCAGCTGTGAGCCTCGGCTGGAACGTAGGAGATCAGCTCCGGTGCGCCTGCCAGGCCGTCTCGGCGCAAATCGTGGCCGACCCCCTCCAGGGCCCGGCTGCGAGCGCCTGCGAGGCAGACGATGGTCGCGGCTGACGCTCCGCTCGTCAGCAGGCCGCCTCCGCGCGGATGCGGGTAACCGACGAGCTCAGCCAGCCAGCGCACGACCGCGCGCTCGAGATGGACGTCCGCGTGGTCGCCCGAGACGACGCTCGGGTTCATCGCCGCGGCGGCCAGCGAAGCGGCGACGCCGGCCGGAGAGGGCGGGGGGTTCACCCAGCCGAAGAACGCCGGATGCCCGTTTCCCATCGCGTGAGGCAGGACGTCACGCAGCGCCGTCTCGCCGAGCTCGTGGAGTGATACTCCTTCCTCGGGAAGCGGCATCTCGAGCAGCCGCCGGCGCAGCTCCGCTGGGAGCGGCTGCCAGACCGGCCCCGAGGGGAGCTCGGCAAGGTAGTCGGCGACGCCGTCGACCAATGCATGCCCAGCGCTTCGAAACGCTTCCAGCTCGGCTTCTCGCCCGGCCTCGGGATCTCGCTTGCCCACCGCGCAAGCATAGGTTCGCGCCCCCTCAACTAGCGGCTCTGGGGGGGCGCTCGCCAAGGAGGCACGCCGAGCGGGCCCGAGACAGTACGGCCGTTGTACGGCGAGGGTCCGCGAGGCCTGCATCCTGCCGCGAGCGTCGTCAGGCCGGGCTTTGCCCGGCCGACCAGTGCCGCTAGCGGAAGCCGATTCTCTGCGGCGGCCAGTAGACCGCGAACACCGGCCCGATCAGGTTCTCTCGCGGCACGGAGCCCCAGCTGCGGCTGTCGCAGGAGGAGGCGCGGTTGTCGCCCATCATGAAGTATGTCCCGGGCCCAACGACCCATTTGTCGGTGGTCGTGTCGCGCTCATTGGCGGAGACATACGGCTCGTCGAGCCTCTTGTCGTTCACGAAGACCCTTCCATCCCGCTCCTCCACTGTGTCACCCGGGAGCCCGATGATGCGCTTCACGAAGGTCTCGCCGCCGGCGCCGTTCTCGCAGCGCTCGGCGGCAGGAGGGGTCTTGAAGACGACGATCTCCTGCCGGTGGGGGTCGCGGAAGTGGTAAATGAACCGGTTGGCGAGCACGCGGTCCGAGAAGCGGGCCTCACACCCGGATCCGGGCTGGGCGCAGTGCAGGGTCGGCTCCATCGACGAGGAGGGGATGCGGTAGGGGTTCACGACCCACGCCTTGATCGCGAGCACCGCTCCCACGGCGACGACGATCGTCACCACCCAGTCGATCACGGTCGGCCAGGGGGAGGGAAGCCCCTCGGTGATGCGGTCGATCGGGCCTCTCAGGAGAGAGTCCTCTCGCGGCTCTGCTCCTTCCGCCAGGAATCGATGCGCGCGTGGTCGCCCGAGAGCAGGACCTCGGGGACCCGCCAGCCGTGAAACTCCGCCGGCCGCGTGTACTGCGGGAACTCGAGGCCACCTTCGAGTGCAGGCGAGAAGCTCTCGTACCTGGAGCTCTCCTCCCGCAGCGCCCCCGGCAGGCGCCGGGCAACCGCCTCGAGGACGACCATCGCGGGCAGCTCCCCGCCGGAGAGGACGTACGGGCCGACGGAGATCGCGTCGGTGGCGAGGTGTTCGAGCACACGCTCGTCGAAGCCTTCGAAGCGCGACGACAGGAGCGTGACCGCCTCCTCGGAGGCGAGCTCCTCGACGAGCTCCTGGTCGAGCTGGCGTCCCTGCGGCGTCAACGCGACGATCCGCCGGGCGCCGATGTCGTCGTAGACCGTTTCGAGGGCCGCGTCGACGACGTCCACGCGCAGGACCATCCCCGCGCCGCCCCCGAAGGGCTCGTCGTCCACCTGGCCGCCCGTCAGCGGGGTGAAGTCTCGGTAGTTCCAGAGGCGCAGGTCGAGCTCGGGGCCGAGGACCGCGGCCAGCGGCCTCTGCTCGGTGAGCCAGGAGAACGCATGCGGCAGCAGTGTGAAGACGTCGATCTGCATCAATCGCAAGTTAGTCGTGCTCGGCGAACCCCCGCGCCACCAAGATGCGTCCCCGCTCGAGGTCGACCGAGAGCACGCAGTCCTCGACGAGGGGCAGCGCCGTCCCTGTATCGAGCTCGAGGACGTCGTTCGCCACGCCGGGGGCGACGTCCTGCACGCGACCGAGCTGCCGCCCTCCCTCCTCCTCCACGTCGAGGCCGACGAGCTCGAAGACGTAGTACTCGTCCTCTCCTGTCGCGGGCAGGGCAGCGCGCGCAACGGACAGGATCGCGCCGCGCTCAACATTGCGATCGAGCTTGACGATCAGTCGACCGCCGGCGCGCCTGGCCTCGGTCACCTCAGCCATCCCACCACCGACGACGAGTCGGGCGCCCACGGCGAAGCGCTGCGGGTCGTCGCTCGCATCCTCGACGACGAAGGCGCCGTCGAGGCCGTGCGGCCGGCCGACACGGCCGACCTGAACCAGGTCGGTCACCCGACGATTTCGAGCAGGGCGCGCTCGTTCGAGCGGGCCCCGCTGGCGCGGACGATCGTGCGCAGCGCCCGGGCAATGCGGCCCTGACGGCCGATCACCTTGCCGACGTCCTCTGGCGCTACGTGCAGCTCGAGCACGAGCGCGCCGTCCTTCTCGACGCGCTCGACGCGCACCTCGTCGGGCTTGTCGACAAGACCCTTGGCGAGGAACTCGACGAGCTCCTGCACTACATGCCCTTCGCCTTCAGGAGCCTCTGGACGGACTCCGAGGGCTGGGCGCCCTTCGAGATCCAGTCCTTCACCTTCGCCTCGTCGATCTCGATGGTCGAGGGGTCGGTCTGGGGGTTGTAGCGCCCGACGATCTCGATGAACTTGCCGTCGCGCGGCGAGCGCGAGTCGGCCACGACCACCCGGTAGACCGGGTTCTTCTTCGACCCGACACGGGCCAGTCTGATTCTCGCTGCCATGTGCTCCTCTCTAACGCCTTTGTTGGGCGACGATCGACTGGATGTTCGGCATCTTGCCCTTGCCGAACTGCTTCATCATCTTCTCCATCTGCTTGCGCGCGGCCAGCAGCTGGTTGACCTGCTGGACGGACGTGCCGCTCCCTGCCGCGATGCGGGCGCGCCGGGAGCCCTTGATGATCTCCGGGTGCGAGCGTTCCTCGGCGGTCATCGAGAGGACGATCGCCTCCACCCGGCCGAGCTCCCTGTCGTCCACGTTCACACCCTGGAGCTGCTTGCCTAGGCCCGGGATGAGCGAGATGACGTTCTTCATCGGGCCCATGCGGCGCATCATCTTGTAGGCCTGCAGGAAGTCGTCGAAGCTGAAGCGCCCCTGGCGCAGGCGCTTCTCGAGCTCCGCCTGCTCGTCCTTCTCGGCTGCCGCCTCCGCGCGCTCGATGAGCGTGAGGACGTCACCCATCCCCAGGATCCGCGAGGCCATGCGATCCGGGTGGAAGTACTCGAGCTGATCGAGCTTCTCACCGGTCGAGGCGAGCTTGATCGGCTTGCCCGTGACAGCGTTGACGGACAGCGCGGCGCCGCCACGTGCGTCGCCGTCGAGCTTCGTCAGGACGATCCCGTCGAAGTCGATCCGCTGCGAGAAGGCTTCGGCGACGTTGACGGCGTCCTGGCCCGTCATGGCGTCGAGGACGAGCAGCACGTTGTGCGGCTTCGACGCGCTGCGCACACGCGCGAGCTGATCCATCATCTCCTCGTCGACGTGGAGCCGCCCGGCCGTGTCGAGGATGACGACGTCGCGTCCCTGTGCCTTGGCCTGCTCGATGCCCTCCTTGGCGATCGCGACCGGATCCTGCGCCGACTTGTCCAGATGGACGGGGATCTGGATTTGCTTCGCTAGCTGCTCGAGCTGGTCGATGGCCGCCGGCCGCTGCAGGTCGGCGGCCACGAGGGCCGGCGCCTTCCCTTCCCGGCGGAGGAGCAGGGCGAGCTTTGCGGCCGCGGTGGTCTTCCCCGAGCCCTGGAGGCCGGCGAGGAGGATCACCGTGGGCGGACGCCCGGCGAACGCGAGCTTGGAGCCACCCTGGCCCATGATCGCGGTCAGCTCCTCGTGCACGATGCGGACGACTTCCTGGCCGGGGGTCAGGCTCTTCGTCACCTCCGCGCCGGCGGCGCGCTCGCGTACGCGCGCGACGAAGTCCTTGACGACCTGGAAGTTGACGTCCGCCTCGAGGAGCGCGAGGCGGATCTCCCGCATCGCCTTCGAGAGGTCCTCGTCGGAGAGCCTCCCGTGGCCCCGGAGATCGCCCAGGGTGGCTTGCAGCTTGTCGGAAAGGGTGTCAAACATGAGCCGGCCGGAAAGTGTAGCTAGGCGCTATTTGAGCCAATGAGGAGGTCAGGCATGGCAGAAATCGCCAAGATCATCCGCGTCATCGGGCAGTCGCCGACGAGCTTCGCCGAGGCGACCAAGGTCGCCGTTCAGGAGGCGGGCAAGACGGTGCGAGACATCCACGGCGCCCATGTGGTCGAGATGAGTGCCGTGGTCGAGAACGACCAGATCACGCTCTTCCGCACCACCGTCGACATCGCGTTCGGCGTCGAGCGCTAAAGAAAAAGGAGGTCACCCACTCCTCTCCGTTCACAATCTGTAGCGCACAGGGGGCTTGCGGCAAGCCCCGGGTCGTACCGCATAATCGCCGGCCGAGGCCAGAACCCACGGATATGGGAGTAGGGAAATGCGTGTGTTGGTGCCGGCCGAAGTGTGGTTATGACCGAGCATGCGGTGGTGATCGCCGGGGGAGGCCCGACGGGGCTGATGTTGGCAGGCGAGTTGGCGTTGGCGGGGGTCGACGTCGCCATCGTTGAGCGGCGCGCCAGCCAGGCCCTCCCCGGCTCACGCGCAGGCGGTCTGCACTCACGCACCATCGAGATCCTCGATCAGCGCGGAATCGCCGATCGGTTCCTCGCGGAGGGGCAGGTCGCTCAGGTCGCGGGCTTCGCCAGCGTCCGTTTGGACATCAGCGACTTTCCCACCAGGCACCCCTACGGGCTCGGGCTGTGGCAGAACCACATCGAGCGGATCCTGGCTGATTGGGTCGGTGAACTGGCGGTGACGATCTATCGGGGACGCGAAGTGACCGGCTTCGCACAGGACGAGACCGGTGTCGACGTCGAGCTGTCCGACGGCCAGTCGCTACGCGCGGAATACCTCGTCGGGTGCGACGGGGGAGGCAGTCTGATCCGGAAAGCCGCCGGCATCGAGTTCCCCGGGTGGGACGCGACGACGAGCGCCCTGATCGCCGAGGTCGAGATGGCCGAGGAGCCCGAATTGGGCATCCGCCGCACCGC
>JBKPFG010000123.1:0-3403 GCA_046728735.1 Actinomycetota bacterium | reverse complement strand
CGGGCGCTGACGAGCTCGACCGCACTCTCTACGAGCTCGCCGACGGCCTGCGAGCGGTGGCGGTAGCCCTCCTGCCCTACCTCCCGGAAACGGCGCCGCGCATCCTCGAGGCTCTGAAGCAGCCCCCCGATCAATCATGGGACGACATCGTCCCCGGCAGAACGATGGCGGCCGAAGGGATCGAGCCTGCCGAGCCGCTCTTTCCGCGCGTCGAGGCCCCCTCGGCCGCGGCGTGACGTGATCGACACGCATGCGCACCTCGACGCTCTGAACGGCGACGCGGGGCAGGCGCTCGACCGCGCGCGCGCCGCGGGGGTGGAGAGGGTGATCGCCGTCGGTTCCGGGCTCGCCTCGTGCCGCGCCACGCTCGAGCTCGCCGAGCGCGAGGAAGGCGTCTTCGCCGCGCTCGGTCTGCATCCCCATCAAGCGGGCGACTTGGACGAGCCCGACCTCGAGGAGCTCGAGGAGCTGCTCTCCCATCCGAAGGCTGTGGCGGTAGGCGAGGCCGGCCTCGACTACTACCGCGACTACGCCCCGCGTGACCGGCAGCTGGCGGCGTTCCGCGCGCAGGCGGAGCTCGCCTGCCGTCTCGGCAAGCCGCTCGTCGTCCACTCGCGCGCCGCCGACGCGGAGACGGCGGCCGTTCTCGAGGAGCTGATGCGCGACGTGCCCGTGCTCCTGCACTGCTTCTCCTCGCTCGGGCTGCTCGGCCCCGCCCTGGAGCAGGGGTGGTACGTGTCCTTCGCCGGCAACGTCACCTACCCCAACGCGAGCGAGCTGCGCACGGCGGCCGCGCAAGTCCCGGCCGAGCGCCTCCTCGTGGAGACCGACAGCCCCTACCTGGCTCCGCAAGCCGTGCGAGGCCGTCCCAACGAGCCGGCCAACGTCGTCCACACCCTCGCCGTCGTGGCCGCTGCCCGAGGACAGGATCCCGACGACCTCGGGCGCACCGTCGAGGCCAACGCCTCGGCGCTCTTTCGCTTGCCGTGAGACTCCCCCTTGCCGGCAAGCGCGAGCTCGGCCAGCACTTCCTAATCGACGAGAACATCGTCGCGGTCGCCGGGAGGATGGCGGAGCTCGGGCCCGGCGACGTGGTGCTCGAGGTCGGGCCCGGGCTGGGCGTGCTCACGACTCATCTCGCCGACCGAGTGGAGCTCGTGTATGCGATCGAGATCGACGAGAGCCTCGAGCCCAGCCTCCGCGAGCGGATCGGCGCGCGCGAGAACGTCGAGCTCGTCTTCGACGATGCGCTACGTCATCCGCTGGCGAACCTCGACCCGCCGCCGACGAAGTTCGTCTCGAACCTTCCCTACAACGTCGCGACGCCGCTGGTCGCGGAGAGCCTCGACGGTCTCCCGTCACTCGAGCTCTGGTGCGTGATGGTGCAGCGCGAGGTCGCCGACCGGTTCTTCTCGCGACCGGGGAACAAGGACTACGGAGCGGTGTCGGTGCTCGTGCAGCTGACGGCGGAGCGAACCGGATTCCACCCCGTGAGCCGCACCGTCTTTCGTCCCCCGCCCAACGTTGACTCGGCGCTCGTCGCTTTCCGCCGTCGCAAGGTCTGGGGTCCCGAGTTCAAGGGCCTCAAGGCGGTCGTACAGGGAGCGTTTGCCCACCGGCGCAAGACCCTCGTCAATTCCCTCGCCTTGTCGGGATTCGAGCGCGAGCGGGTGGAGAAAGTCCTCGCCGACATGAACATCCCTGGGAACGTCCGCGCCGAGCGACTCCCGGCCGGGGTGTTCGTCCGCATCTCGGAGCGTCTGGCGTGAACCGGGCACCGGCGGCGGCCAAGATCAACCTCGCGCTCGTGGTCGGTCCGCGGCGCCCGGACGGCCTCCACGAGGTCGTCAACGTCATGCAGCGGATCGACCTCTGCGACTCCGTCGAGGTCGAGCCCGCCCAGACGATTAGCGTCGACGGCTACCGCAAGGACACACTGGTGCGCTCGGCGCTCGCCAAGCTCGCCTCTGCGTCGGGCATACAGGACGGCTGGAAGGTCCGCCTGCAGAAGCGAATCCCCCTGGCCGCCGGCCTCGGGGGCGGGAGCGCCGACGCTGCCACCGCGCTCGTCCTCGCGAACGAGACGCTCGTGCATCCCGTCCCGCCGGGCGAGCTCGCGCAGGTCGCCGCGCAGGTGGGCGCCGACGTTCCCTTCTTCCTCACCCCAGGGCCGAAGCTCGCCGAGGGCGCGGGCGAGGGCCTCCGCCCGCTCGAGCTGCCGCAGGACTACTGGATCGTCCTCGCGCTTCCGAGGCGGGGAAAGAAGGGTTCGACCGCGGAGGTCTACGAGCGATTCGACGAGCTGGGAGGCGCCGCCGGGTTCGAGGACCGCCGGGCCGCGCTGCTCGAGGCGCTCGCCTCGGTGCGCCGGCCGCGCGACTTCGCGTCCTTTCCCTCCAACGACCTGGCGGAGGCTGCGGGTAGGCCGAAGCTGGTCGACGAGCTCGTCGAGCGGGGCGCGTTCCGGGCAGACGTCAGTGGCGCAGGGCCTGCCGTCTACGGCCTCTTCCATCATCGTCGCGACGCGGCTCGGGCGGCGCGCTCGCTGAGGAGGAGCGCGCGGGTCTGGTTGGTCGCGCCCGTCTGGTAGCGTCGCAGCCCCTTGGCCGTCGAGCCCGTCATCGAGCATCGCGAGAGCCGCAGCTCGCGCTGGCTGCGGGACCGACGCCTGCGGATCGCGCTGCTCATCGCCTTCATCGAGAGCCTGCTCGTGCTCTTCAGCGACCACGGCTGGTGGTACGTGGTCGGCGCCGCCATCGTCGCCGTCGCGCTCTACTTCGTAGCCCGTCGGACGAGCTCGAGCTTCGCGCACGAGTCCACGTGGATTCTCGCCACCTCTCAGCTCATCTCGGTGTTCGTGCCGGTCCTGTGGGTTGCCGTCAAGGCGCTGGCAATCCTCGCGCTCATCCTCATCGGTCTCTTCTTGCTCGCCATCCTGCTGCTCGACCGTCCCCGCAAGTAACTCACCGTGCTGGCATACGATTGCTATCGAACGGTGGGGCGTAGCCAAGCGGTAAGGCAGCGGGTTTTGGTCCCGTGACCGGAGGTTCGAATCCTCCCGCCCCAGCCATGACCACGCGTTCTTGACCCGGCCTCTCGCAGCGATCGTACTGGCCGCAGGGCTGGGGACACGGATGCGCTCGGAGCTGCCGAAGCATCTGCACCCACTGCTCGGCCGTCGCGTCCTCGACTGGGCGCTCGCTCCGGCTCTGGCGATCGATCCCGAGCGGGTCGTCGTCGTCGTCTCCCCCGAGAACCGGGACGAAGTCGCGGGTACCCTTCCCGAGGGCGTCGAGTTAGCCCTTCAGGCCGAGCCGCGCGGAACGGGTGACGCCGTCGCGGCCGCCGAATCGACACTCGCTGGCTTCTCCGGTGACGTCCTCGTCCTCGACGGAGCAGCACC
>JBKPFG010000275.1:0-4027 GCA_046728735.1 Actinomycetota bacterium | reverse complement strand
GAGCCAGCCGGCGGTGCTCCAGAACACGGGCAGGAGCGAGATCGCCACGAGCACGAGCGTGTAGCGGACGATCGAACGCGCCGTCTCGTCCTCGCCCTTGACGACGGGGAGCATCGGGACGCCCGCGGCTTCGTAGTCCCTGCGGATCAGCAGGGCGAGGGCCCAGAAGTGCGGCGGCGTCCAGAAGAAGACGATCAGGAAGAGGAAGAGCGCCGGGAGGTTTAGATCTCCCGTCGCGGCGGCCCAGCCCACGAGCGGCGGCACCGCGCCTGCGGCGCCTCCGATGACGATGTTCTGCGGGGTCGAGCGCTTCAGCCAGCGCGTGTAGACAAGGACGTAGAACAGGTTTCCCGCCAATGCGAGCAGCGCCGCGAGGACGTTGACGAAGCTCGCGAGCACGACGAACGAAAGGGCGGAGAGGGCGACGCCGAACTCGAGCGCGCGCTCGGGCGGGACCCGCCCTGCGGCGACGGGCCGCCGATCGGTGCGCCGCATGTGCACGTCGATGTCGCGGTCGAGGACGTGATTGAGCGCGCTTGCGCCGCCGCAGGCGAGCGCGAGGCCCCCGAGAGTCGCGACGAGGAGGCCGGCCGGGGGCACGCCGCCCGCCCCGACGAACATCCCGCCCGCCGCCGTGAGGAGCAGGAGGACCATGATGCGCGGCTTCGTCAGCGTCAAGTAGTCGCGCCACGCAGGCCGGGGGACGGGCGATCCGCCACGGAAGGCGATCGCCGTCGAGACCGCCGAGGCGGCGAGCGCGAGGGCTCCGAGGCCGAGGTGCACGAGTCGGGGGGCGCCGGCGAGGGCGGCCAGGCCTGCCGCGGCGAAGAGAGCGAAGGCAGCCGCTGCGGAGGCTACGATGGCCGGCCGGTCGCGATGCGCGAACCACGCGGCAACCAGCACTCCTCCGAGGAGAGCGAGGGTCACGTGCGCGGTCAGGTCGTGCGCGAGGGCCCATTCACCCGTCGTGACCACGAGGGCCGTGCCCGCCGTCGCGCCGAGCGCGGTCAGCCGATACCAGGGCCCTGGTGTCATCGCTGCTCCGCGCTCAGACGGAGCCGCAGGTCGCGGAGCGGTCGTGAGCTCGTGACGTAGGGAAGGCTGTCGAAGTTGTGCGGCGGAGGCGGCGAGGTCGTGTACCACTCGAGCGTGTCCGCCTTCCAAGGATCTCCCCCGACTCGGGGGCCGGAGCGCCAACTGCGGATTGCGTTCACCAGGAAGATCAGGATGGCGACCCCCATGATGAAGGAGCCGATCGAGGAGATGAGGTTGTACCACTCGAAGAGGCCATGCCGCTCGTAGGTGTAGACCCTCCTCGGCATCCCCATGAGGCCGAGCATGTGCTGGGGGAGGAACGTTGCGTTGAAGCCGACGAACATGAGCCAGAAGTGCCACACCGCGAGGCGTTCGTTGTACATCCGCCCCGTGATCTTCGGGAACCAGTAGTAGAGCCCGGCGAAGACTCCGAAGACCGTTCCGCCGAAGAGGACGTAGTGCAGGTGGCCGACGACGAAGTAGGTGTCCTGCGCCTGGTAATCGAAGGGGAAGACCGCGAGCATGATCCCGGTGAGGCCGCCGAAGGTGAAGAGCGCGATGAACCCGAGCGCGAAGAGGAGCGGCGCGTGGAAGATCAGGTGCCCGCGCCAGAGCGTCGCGAGCCAGTTGAAGATCTTGACGGCGGTAGGCACGGCCACCGCGAGCGACGTGACCATGAACCACCCGTTCAGCCACGTCGGCAGGCCGACGGCGAACATGTGGTGGGCCCAGACCAGCATGCTCGCGAAGGCGATGCCGATGGTCGAGAAGGCGACGGCCTTGTAGCCGAAGATCGGCTTGCGGGAGAAGACGGGGATGACCTCCGAGATGATCCCCATCGCGGGCAGGATCATGATGTAGACCTCGGGGTGGCCGAAGAACCAGAACATGTGCTGCCAGAGGAGCGCCCCGCCGTTTTCGGGCGCGAAGAAGGCGAACCGATCGGGGAACTGCCGGTCGAGCAGGAGCAGCGTCACCGCGGCGGAGATCGTCGGCAGGACGAGGACGAGCAGGACCGAGTAGGCCTCGATCGCCCAGACGAAGAGCGGGATCCGCATCCACGTCATCCCGGGAGCGCGCATGTTGTGGATCGTGACGATGAAGTTGATCGCGCCTGCGAGCGACGCGAGCGAGGTTAAATGGAGGCCGAGGATCCAGAGGTCCTGGCCGTTACCGGGGGCGAAGTCGCTCGAGAGCGGCGTGTAGCCGGTCCAGCCCGTGCGCGCGGGGCCGCCGGAGGCGAAGAAGCTCCCGAGGATCACGAGTCCCCCCAGGAGGAAGAGCCAGTACGACGCGGCGTTGAGACGCGGGAACGCCATGTCCCGGGCTCCGAGCATCAGCGGGACGACGAAGTTGCCGAAGCCCGCGAGGATCGGCACGACGAAGAGGAAGACCATCGCCGTCCCGTGGATCGTGAAGAGCTCGTCGTAGCTGTCTCTCGTGATGAAGTGGTTGTTCGCCTGGGAGAGCTGGGCCCTCATCAGAAGGGCCATCACCCCAGCCGCCAGGAAAAAGCCGAAAGAGGTCACGAGGTAGAGCACGCCGATCCGCTTGTGGTCGACGGTCGTCACCCAGCCGACGACGCGCCCTTCCTTCCAGCTCGGGGCGACGGTCTCCGCTCTAACCGCCACTCTGGCCTCCTGCCGGTGGCGCCGTGGCGAGCTTCGGCGTCGCTTTGACGTAGGCGACCAGAGCGTCGTACTGCTTCCCCGTCCAGCCGAGGCCGACCGGAGGCATGTAGCTCTCGAACTGCTCCGTGTCCTGTCCCTGGCTGAGCAGGCGGATGAGCGCCTGACGGTTCGTGATGGTCGGGTTGCCCGCGATCGCGGGTCCGACGTCTCCCTCGCCCGCCAGCCCGTGGCACTTGGCGCACACGGCGCCCCATTCCTGCTCGCCGAGATCCCGGTCGGCGATCGACGCCTGCTGCTCGACCCAGGACTCGTAGCCGGCCTGGGTCAGCACGGTCACGCGCGTGAACATGACCGCGTGCTGGATGCCGCAGAACTCCGCGCACTGGCCTTCCCAAGTGCCGGTGTGCTCGGCCTTGAAGCGGAGGACGTTCGTCTGGCCCGCGATCGCGTCCTTCTTGCCCGTCAGGGCCGGCACCCACCAGCTGTGGTTGACGTCGTGCGTAATCAGCTCGAGCGCGACCGTCCTCCCGACGGGAATGCGCAGTTCGTCCAGGGAGAGGGCGCCGTTGGGATAGTCGTATTGCCAGTAGAACTGATGGGCCTCGACCTTGATCCGCAGCTCGTCGCTTCCCTTCGCTTCCACGGCCGGGATACGCGTGAGCGTGACGATCGCGATCGCCGCCAGGATGACGGCGGGGATGATCGTCCACATCACCTCGAGCCTGGTGTTGCCATGGATCTGCGGCCCTTCGGCGGTCTCAGGCGTGCCGCGCCGGCGGCGGAAGCGGATGATGAAGAGGACGAGTGCGCTCTCGACCGCGACGAAGACGATCGCGCAGACGGTGAAGATGGCCCAGTAGAGCTGGCTGATCGACTCGCCGGTGTCGGTTTGCGGAGCGGGCGGCCCCAGGCCGCCGGGCGCGGCGCTCGCGACGCCCGCACAGGCGAGGGCGACGAGGGCGAGCGAAGACGCGGCGAGCAATCCCCTGCGCATCGACGGTCGCCAGTCTAAGAGGTCGGAACAGGTTGGGGCCTCGCCAGGCGGCTCAGGCACCCAATGTGTTCTGGCCTCTGAATGTCACTCGAACGGGGGACTTGCGGTTCCCCCTTTTGTGGTTCAGTGCGTAACACGCGACTACCCCGTTCAAGGGCTCGCCGGGAATCCGGGAAGAGGGTTTTTGCGCGCGAGGGGAGCGGCATCGGGGGAACCACGAGTTCCCCCGACCCCGTTAAGGTGGCTCTCGATGAGCGAGAGCTGGCGCGTTCCGCTTCCAAGCGGCGTGCAGGAGCCGTTCGAGGTCTTCGTCAACGGCGTCCCCCAGCGGCGGGGCGCCGACTACGAGCTGCGCGGGCGCGAGCTC
>JBKPFG010000063.1:0-6588 GCA_046728735.1 Actinomycetota bacterium | reverse complement strand
GCGCAACGTGGCGGACGTCGAAGGAATCTGAGATCGGCAGTGCCATCGGCCGGTGGCGCGATCCTATCGCCAGGAGGCCGGGCGCCCGCCTACGGTGGATAGAGGTCGCCGCCGTCGCTGTCGCCCGGACCGGGAGTCGGCGCGAAGAAGACTTCCTCCACAGCGTCCACGCGTTCCCAGGCGAAGGCAAGGCGGGCAATTCGAGGCCGCTCGGCGAAGAGCTCCTTCCAGGCCGAGGCGGCCTGCAACAGCTCCGGCTCCTCGGCTCCGAGCGCAAGCGTTGCCGAATCTCCCTCGCCTTCGAAGACGAAGATGACCTCCCGCTCGGTCAGGTGGACCGCGTGCCGGCTGAAGGCGCTCTGCTCGAGATCGAAGGGCGGGCCCGCGGCCAGAAGCTCACGCGCTTTACCCATCGACCCCGGCTTCAGAGGCACGACGACGACGAGCGAGGTCAACCGGCGACCTCGGGCAGCGCCGCCCGCAGGACGTCCAATACCTCGAGCGCGACTCCCACACCCGCGGGAGCAAGAGCAACCATGCCGTGAACCGAAGTCAGGGCGATAGTCGGGCGCTCCCCGATGCGCTGTTTCACGGGCGCCATCTCGGCGCTGACCAGGTCTCGAAACGCCACGTGTCGTACCGAGATATGGCCGTCACGGTAGTTGCCCGATTCGAGGCGAATCCCTCCTCCAGAAAAGTCGAGCTTGCCGACGCGAACTTCATCTCCCTCCTCGCTCCAGGCAACGGCGTAGCTAGCCACGGAGCCCTCGCCTTGGTGCACGGGAAGTGTGCATGAGCAGATCCTGCCGCGAGCTTTCGCGATCGCCATCCGGAGAGAGCCGGAGCAAGCATGCGGGTTTTCCGTACCGCTCTTCAGAGATCCCGCTGATGGCCGAGGAGCGCCACCAGCACAAGATGAGGGCGAAAGGTTGAACGAGCTTCAGCGCTTCAGCAATTGTCGGCCGCGAGTGAAGGGAGTTGGAAATGCGCAAGGTCTTTGAGATTGGAGGTGTGGTGGCCGCGCTGGTCCTGATCGCGTTCGGAGTCACCACGATCGTCATGGGCATGAACGGCCGCTCGACGGTCCAGGACACCCTCAGGCAGGAGCAGATCGTCGGCACGCCCGACATGACGCCCGAGGCCATCGCCGCCTCGGCGAAGGAGGCTGGGCTGCCGGCCAACATCGATCTCCCGACGAAGGCAGTCGCCGACCAGCCAATCGACACGGGTGGCGAGGCGCGGACGTTCGCGAGCTATATGCGAATCCACGCGCTTGAGGCCACCGGCGGCCAGACGTATGCGCAGATGCCGCGCTACGCGACGGACGACGGCAAGGGCACCAACGATCCCGCGCAGGCGACGAAGGACGAGAACGGCCAGCCGGTCAGCAACGGCGCTCGCAACATCTGGGTGACCGAGACGGCGCTCGCCACGGCACTCAACATGAGCTACATGGCCGAGCAGCTCTCCCTGTTCTCGATCATCATCGGCGTGGCGCTCGTGCTCGCCGGCTTCGGCTTCGGGATCCTCGCGATCGGCGGTGCGCTCCGGAATCCGGAGACCGCCTTCGGCTTCCTGCACAGGAAGAAGGGGAGCGGCGTCAGCGCCTCCGCGACGATCTCCTAACCTCCAACGGTCAGCTGCAAGACGGGCCGCCGCCAGGCGGCCCGTCTCTTTGCGGGTTTCCCGCAGACGGGATCAGCAGGCAGCCCGATGCCGCTGACGTGGCTCCGTTGGAAGCTACGGACATGACACCGAATCGGAAGCCACACGTTGTGATCGCTGGAGGCGGGGTCGCCGCCCTGGAGACGATGGTCGCCCTCCGTGAGCTCGCGGAGGAGCGAGTCGAGCTCATCCTCGTGGCGCCTGACAGCCTTTTCGTCTACCGGGCTCTCGCCGTCGCAGAGCCATTCGGCCTCGGCTCGGTCGTGCAGGTCCCCCTCGACACTCTGACCGCGGGATGCGGAGCCGCTCACGAGCAGGCGGCGGTCCTCATGGTCTCTCCCGACGAACGCGAGGTGAGGACCAACCGCGGCAAGGCGATTCCCTACGACGAGCTCGTGCTCGCATTCGGCGCGCGGGCTGAAGAAGCGCTCCCCGGCGCGATCGCGTTCGGCGGGCCGAGCGACATCCGCCCGATCGAGATGCTTCTCGAAGATCTCGAGCATGGTCTCGTCAAGCGTGTGGTGTTCGCCGTCCCCACGGGAACAGGCTGGACCCTGCCCCTCTACGAGCTCGCGCTCTTGACCGGCGAGCACATTCTCGACGCCCATCTGGACGGAGAGGTGATCCTCGTCACTCCAGAAGACGAGCCCCTCGGGACCTTCGGGCACGGGGTCGCTGCCGAGATCACGAAGCTCTTGGCAGAGCGCGGAATCGAGCTGCGCACGAATGTTCATGCCCGGTCCTTCTCCGACGGCCTCCTGCAGGTCGTTGGCGGCGATCAGATCGAGGCGGACCGCGTGCTCACCCTGCCACGACTCAAGGGCCGGCCCCTCGAGGGCGTGCCCCAAGACGCGGACGGGTTCGTTCCAACCGACGACTTCGGCCGCGTCGAGGGACTCGAGCACGTGTACGCAGCCGGGGACATCACCCGCTTCCCCATCAAGCAAGGAGGCCTGGCCGCCCAGCAGGCCGACGCCGTCGCCGAGGCGATCGCCGAGGCAGCCGGCGCGGACGTCTCGCCGGAGCCCTTCCAGCCGGTTCTGCGCGGGCTGCTGCTGACCGGGCGTCGCCCTGCCTTCATGCGCGCGGAGATCAGCGGCGGGCACGGCAGCACCGCGGTCGTCGACCACGAGCCCCTCTGGTGGCCGAGCGGCAAGGTTGCCGCGCGCTACCTCGGGCCCTACCTCGCCAAGTACGCGCGCTCGGCGAGCGGAGCGCGGTACGAGCCGTCAGGCCTGCTCGTCTAGGAGCCCGCTCGCGATCGCGTAGCGGACGAGCTCGGCGCGGGTCGTGATCCGGAGCTTCTGCATGATGTGCGCCCGGTGCGTCTCCGCTGTGCGCACGGATACAAAGAGCATTTTCGCGATCTCCTGATTGGTGTGTCCGAGGGCGAGCAGGCGCAGCACCTCGTGTTCCCGCTCGGACAGCGGGTCCTCTGCAGCCGTGCGTGCGGCTTCCGCATCTGCAGCTGCCATGCGCGCGCCGAGGGCCGGATGGACGTAACTGCCGCCAGCCGCAACCTCCCGGATCGCCGTGACGAGCTCCGAGTCGGCAGCTTCCTTGAGGACGTAGCCGCTCGCCCCCGCCGCGAAGGCCTCTCGAACGTACCTCGGGTCGTCCTGCATCGAGAGAATCACGACCTTCGCGCCTGGAGACTCGTGGAGCATCTCGGGCGTAGCGTCGATCCCGCTCTTCCCGCCTCCGAGCATGACGTCCATGAGCACGACGTCGGGCTTCGCGGCCCTTGCCTCGAAGACCGCCTCGCGGGCGTCGCCTGCCTCGGCGACGGTCTCGATGTCTTCCTGACCGTCGAGCAAGAGGCGCAGCCCGGCCCGGACGACGGCATGATCGTCGACCACGAGCACCCGAATGGTCACGGTACGGGCACCTCGACGAGCAAGGTCGTGCCCACGTTCGGCGACGACTCGATCTGAAACCGGCCGTTCACGAGCGCCACACGCTCTCGCATGCCCACCAAGCCGAGTCCTCCCTCGCCTTGCCCATCGGAAAGACCTCGGCCGTCGTCCTCGATGACTGCGATGACTGCACCTTGGTCCCGCCGCAGGACGATGCTCACGCGCTCAGCGTGAGCGTGCTTGACGACGTTCGTCAGCGCCTCCTGAACCAGTCGGTAGAGGACGGTCTCGATGTCTGCGGGGAGCCGCTCCTCCCCCAACCCGGATTCGAGCTCCACTGAGATTCCGGTCTGCTCCGCGAAATTATCGGAAAGCCGCTCGAGGGCCGCGGCGAGGCCGAAATCGTCAAGAGCGGCGGGACGAAGCTCCACTGCGAGCCGTCTGACGTCTCGCAGTGTGGCAACAGCGAGGTCCTTGACCTCTTGAATTGCGGCGCGCAACGCGTCGGGATCTTTCGCGTCCTCGAGCGCCGAGAGCCCGAGCAGGATCGACGTCAGGGCCTGGCCGGTCTCGTCATGCAGCTCACGTGCCAGCCTCCGCCGTTCAAGCTCCTGTCCCTGAACCGCTCTGCGCAGGGCGTCCCGGGCCACACGCTCCGTAGTGTCGACGGCGATCCCGGCTTGCACTGCGAAGGTCTCGGCCACCCGCAGGTCCTCCTGCGAGAAGCGCCGATCCGCACCGAGCTTGTCGAAGGCCTCGACGACGCCGATCGGCCTCTCGCCGACGACGAGGGGCACGTAAAGAGCCGCGCGCAGGCCCATCAGGCGGGCGAAGTCCCGGTCGACCTCGGGATCGTCGAGCAACGAATCGAGGCGTTCGCTCCTGCGCCGGTCCAGCACGCGCCCGCTCTTCGAGGCCTGCCGTTCGAGCCTCATGCCAAGGAACTGCTCCGCCTCCTCTCCGTCGGCCGCCTCGACCCGAAGATCGCCGTCCTCCGTCGGGAGAACGATCAGGACGCTACGGGCGCCGATCAGCTCTCTCAAGCGGCGCGCGATGAGATCGAGCAGGCCCGAGAGCTTCGTTTCCCGGGCGAGCGCGGCGCCGACCTCGACCAGGGATTCCAGCTGCTGCGACCACCGCGTCGCCGACTCGTAGAGGCGGGCGTTCTCGATCGCAACGGCGGCCTGGCCGGCGAGCAGCTGGACGATCTCCTCGTCCTCCCGCGTGAAGTCGGCCTCGCCGGCTTTCTCGGTCAGGTAGAGATTGCCGTACGCCACGCCGCGCAGGAGCACCGGAACACCCAAGAAGGTCCGCATGGGTGGATGGTGAGCCGGGAAGCCGACCGAGCGCGGGTCCTCGGAAAGGTCGTGCAGCCGTAGAGTCGCCGCGTCCCTGATCAGGACGCCGAGGATGCCTTTGCCCCGGGGGAGCTCACCGATGGCCGCATGCGTCTGCGGGCCGATCCCCGTTGTCACGAAGCGCTCGAGCTCAGTGCCCGTGCGGTCGATGACACCGAGCGCGGCGTAGCGCGCCTCTGTCAGCGCCGCAGCCGTCTCGACAAGACGTTGGAGCAACGAGTCGAGCGAGAGCTCGGACGCGAGAGCGACGCCCGCATCGAGCAGAGCGCGCATCCGGTCAGCCATGCAGGCAACGCTATCGGGAGAAAGCCGTAGCGAAAAGACGCAGAATCACGGATGGCTCGCCGGCTCGCTGATTCTACGGTGAACTCACCAACGGAAGGAGGAGCCATGGAGGAGATCGTCATCGCAACCGACGGCTCCGAGGCTGCCCGAGAAGCCGTCGAGTACGGGCTCGAGCTTGCAGGCGAGAACGGGGCTGCGGTCACCTTCGTCCACGTGCTCCCGCCGGACGACTACATCGTCGCCGGTCGGAACGCGCCGGCCATCCCCAGGCCGCACCACGTCGGCATGGACGAATCGGAAGCCGCGCTCGCCGAGGCGTCGGATGCAGCGATCGCGGCGGGTGTCTCGTACGCGCTCGAGCGGATCTCGGGCGACACCGTCGCCGAGATCATCGCCGTGGCCCAGGCGAAGAACGCCGACCTGATCGTCGTGGGCTCGCGTGGTCGCGGGACGGTCAGCTCCGCGCTCCTCGGCAGCGTCTCGCGCGGCGTCCTCAAGGAGGCCAGTCGACCAGTCCTCGTCGTCCGCGGGACCGCAGTACCGGCCGAGACCGCGGTCTGATCGATGTGATTCAGCAGACGGTGGCCGCAAGGCCGCCGTCTGTGCTTCAGGGCGCTTGCGCGAGGAGCGCCTCGAGCCGGTCGCGCTTGGCGCCCCCTCCGTTCACCTCCAGATATGTCACCCGAGGTCCCTTGGCGACGAGAGCGGCCAGCGTCGGCTCGGCGCGATGGCAGGCGCACGCCGCCGGATCGATCAGGTAGCCCTCGCGGCCCGCGCTCTCGATCGGGCTTGCGCTCGTCCCGGCCCCGTACGCGAGCGCGAGATGGGAGTGGTAGTAGCCGATGTACGCCCGCGCGGCGGCCGCATCGTCGAACTCGAGCGTCCTCGAGACGACTCGGTCGAGATCGTGCGACTCGCCCTGGAAGACGCGCTCCCTCCCACGCGCGAAGCCTGAGAAGGGCTTGGTGCCCGCTCCGAAGTCGGCCGCGAGATCCTCCGCGGTCACCTCGTCGGTGGAGGAGCTCAGCTCGGGCAGAGCGGAGGCCGGCAGCAGCGGAAGCTCGGTCGACGCCGACTCTCCGCAGGCGACGAGGAGCACCAGGGCAATCAGGACCGGAGCCGCGCGCACGGGATGACCCTAGATTCGGCGCCCTCGGCGCGCTAGTCTCGCCCATTCGCGCGAGGAGGTCGCACTGATGGAGCAGATGGATCGACGGAAGTTCTTGCTGGGCGCCGCGGCACTTGGAGGAGGAGTGCTCCTGGGGGGCTGCGGCTCGGACTCAGGCTCGAGCGCGAGCCCAGGCGGGACGAAGACGACGCACGCCCCCATCGACCAGGAGTCTGGGACGATGAACATCCTCGAGTGGCAAGGCTACGAGGCCAACGGCACCGAAGCCCAGACCTACGGGATGCTCGCCGGCAAG
>JBKPFG010000034.1:0-8004 GCA_046728735.1 Actinomycetota bacterium | reverse complement strand
TCGGCTCCGCAGCCGAACACAAGAGCCGCTTCGACCTCACCGTCCGCGACTCCTGCAAGCGCCCGGTGCCCGAGATCGACTTCGACGCCGGGCCAGTCGTCGAGCCCGAGGGCGGCGGCGCCTTCCGTCGTCCCGATCTCGAGGAGCTCGGTGGGGGAGATCACGTTGCGGCGAAGCGCCTGCCTACGGGCGGTGCCCTCGAGCTCGCGCAGCTCCTCGAGCGGGTCGATTCGCACGTTCGAGTCCGAGCCGATGCAGAGCCGAATCCCTCGCGAGCGCAGACGCTCGACGGGAATGAACCCGTCGCCGAGGTTCGCCTCGGTGGTGGGGCAGACGCAGACGCGCGTGTGGTGCTCGGCCAGAAGGTCGAGCTCGTGATCGTCGGCATGCGTCCCGTGGACGATCGTCGTCCGCGCGCCGAGGCAGCCCGTGCGCTCGAGAAGCTCGATGGGCCGGAGGCCGTGCTCGGCCACGCACTCCTCGATCTCCCGTGGCTGCTCGTCGGCGTGGACGTGGAGGACGAGGCCCTCGCGCACGGCAAAACTGCCGATCTCTTCGAGCCAGTCGGGTGGGCACGCCCGCACCGAGTGGGGTGCGACCCCGACTCTCACCCCTGCGGAGGCCAGGCGCTCGACCTCGTCCAGGTACTCGCCGACCGAGCCCTGCCTGAAGCGGTCGATCCCTCCGCGCGCGTACGCGACGTGCAGGAGGACGAGCTGAAGTCCGGCCGCCTGCGCCGCCTCCGCGGCCGCGAGCGCCTCCTCGACGCCGATGTAGTGGAACTCCCCGACCGCGGTGTACCCGGCTGCCAGCATCTCCCGATACGTCGCCTCGTAGCTCCTACGAACGACCTCCTTCGACAGCGCCGCAGCCTGGTCGAGCATCGTGTCCCGCCAGCCCCAGAAGTCGTCGCCCTCCGCTCGACCACGCATGGCGCGTTGAAAAGCGTGGCTGTGCGCGTTGACGAAACCCGGGAGTGCGAGCCGGTCTGGCACCGGCGCGAGGCTACCATTCCCTCCAAATGGCGACACGAGCCGTCTCGGCGCCGCTCGCGCGGCTTCCGAACGCGCTCACGATCGCACGGCTCGCGATCATCCCGGTCTTCGTGGCGCTCGTGATCCAGGCCGGGGGAGAGGCGAGCTGGGCGGCGGGAGCGCTCTTCGGCGCGGCGGGAATCACCGATCAGGTCGACGGGTGGCTGGCCCGGCGCTGGCGGGTCGAGTCCCAGTTCGGGCGTTTCGTCGACCCGCTGGCGGACCGGATCATCATCGACGCCGCGGTCATCCTGCTCTGGTACTACGACCGGCTGCCGTGGGTCGCGCTCGCGGTCATCCTCGTCCGCGACGGGATCCTGATCGTGGGGACTCCGGCGGCGCTGCGACGGGGCTACGACTTCTCGGTCAGCCTCCTCGGCAAGGCGGCGACCTGGGTGCTCTACGCGTCGATCGCCTTCATCCTCGTCACCGACCCGGGCACCGACTGGCCGCTCGTGCTCTTCTGGTGCGGGGTTGGCCTTGCGGTGATCGCGGGCATCCTCTACGTCGTGAGCGCGTGGAGGACGACGAGATGAAGGCAGTCGTGATGGCGGGGGGCGAGGGGACCCGGCTGCGCCCTCTGACCTCCAACCAGCCGAAGCCGATGGTCCCGATCGTCGGCAAGCCGTGCATGGAGCACATCGTCGAGCTCCTGCGCGAGCACGGGTTCGAAGACGTCATCGTCACGCTCGCCTTCATGCCGCAGGCGATCCGCGGCTACTTCGGAGCGGGGGAGAGCCAGGGAGTGTCGATCCGCTACTCGGTCGAGGAATCGCCGGCGGGGACGGCTGGCTCCGTCAAGCTCGCTGAGGACGCCCTCGACGAGCCCTTCCTCGTCATCTCGGGCGACGCGCTCTGTGACATCGACCTCGAAGAGCTGGTGCGCTTCCACCAGGAGAAGGAGGCGCTCGTCACGATCGCGCTCAAGAGCGTCGACAATCCCCTCGAGTTCGGCATCGTCGTCACCGACTCGGACGGTCGCATCGAGCGATTCCTCGAGAAGCCGTCCTGGGGCCAGGTCTTCACCGACACGATCAACACCGGGATCTACGTCCTCGATCCCGAGGTGCTCCGCCACGTGCCCACGGATCGACCTTTCGACTTCTCCAAGGAGCTCTTCCCGCTTCTCCTCGAGATGGGCAAGCCTCTCTTCGGCTACGTCGCCGACGGCTACTGGCAGGACATCGGCAACCTCGATCAGTTTCGGCAGGCGAATTTCGACGCTCTCGACGAGCACGTGAGCCTGAACATGCCGGGCATCCGGCTGCGCGGGAATATCTGGATGGGGGAAGGGGTCGAGCTCGAGGATCTGGAGGCCGTCGAGGGACCGGCGTTCCTCGGTAACTACTGCCGCATCGCGGCGCAGGCGTCGGTCGGCCCGTACTCCGTGCTCTCCAACAGTGTCACCCTGCGAGACCATGCCCGCACCGTCCGCTCGGTGATCGACAGCTCCACCTACGTCGGGCGTAGCGCGCTGATCGAGGGCGCGATCCTGGGCAAGACCTGCGACGTGCGCCCGCACGCGCGGCTGCATGAGGGGGTCGCGGTCGGCGATTCCTGCACGATCGGGGAGCAGAGCGTGGTCATGCCGGGCATCCGGATCTACCCCTTCAAAGAGGTGGAGGCGGGCGCTCTGGTCGACCGGCATCTGATCTGGGAGTCCCGCATGCCCTCGAGGCTCTTCAGGCGCGATGGGGTGGCAGGGCTCATCAACGTCGACCTGACTCCCGAGACCGCCCTGCGGGTCGGGATCGCGCTCGGGACGGCGCTCAAGCGCGGGGACCGCGTCGCCGTCAGCCGTGCGGCTTCGCCGGCCTGTCGCCTGCTCAAGCGCGCCGTGATCTCGGGCGTCATCTCGACCGGAGTCAATGTCGCCGACCTGCATGTGATGGCGCCTGCCGTCACGCGGCATTTCCTCAAGAGCCAGGGCATGGGCGCGGCAATGCACGTGCGGCCGAGCGCCCAGGACCCGGAAGTGATGGAGATCCAGTTCCTCGAAGCTCCCGGAATCCAGGCGACGCCTGAATTCGTCAAGGAGATCGAGAAGCACTTTCAGCGACAGGAGTTCCGCCGGGCGGCTTCGGACGACGTCGGCAAGATCACCTCGCCCGCGCGGGCGCCGGAGGGATACGTCGCCGACCTCCTCCAGACGGTGGACGTGGACGCCATCCGGGCGCATGGCTTTCGTGTCGTCGTCGAGTACTCGCACTCCGCGGTCTCGCTCGTGCTGCCGCTCGTACTGGGCGCTCTGGGCGTGGAGACGATCGCGGCCCACCCCTACGCGGGCGAGTACGCGCCTCCCCTAACCATCTCCGAGGCCTTGGGGCAGACGAAGCGCCTCGTGAGCGCGGCGGGAGCCGACCTCGGCGTCCTCCTGGACGAGAGCGGCGAGCGGATCTATCTCGTCGACGAGCAGGCGCACGAGGTTCCGGTCGAGCAGGAGCTGCTTCTCTTCCTCAGCCTGCTCGCGAGCGACGGCAAGACGGGGACGCTCGCCCTGCCGACGACGGTCACCCAGCTGGCCGAGCCGCTCGTCGAGGGGAGCTCGCTCGAGGTGCGCAGGACGCCGGCGTCGCTCTCGGCGCTCACGCAGGCCGCCGTCGGCGACAACGTCGTCTTCGCCGGCTCTGTGGGCGGAGGCTTCGTCTTCCCGGACTTCCTGTCCGCTTACGACGGCGTGGCGAGCCTCTGCAAGCTTCTGGAGCTCCTCGCTCCGCTGGACAAGCCCCTCTCCGAGCTCGTGGCGGCCCTTCCCGAGACGACCGTGGTCCACCGGGAGGTCCGCTGCCCCTGGGCACGCAAGGGAACGGTCATGCGGGTGATCACGGAGCGCATGAAAGGCAAGAAGATCGACACGCTCGACGGGATCAAGGTCTTCGAGAAACGCGGCTGGGCGCAGGTTCTCCCCGATCCCGACGAGCCGCTCGTCCACGTCTATGCCGAGGGCAAGACGCCGGCGGACGCCCACAGCCTCGAGGCTGAGTTCCTCGCGCTCGTCGAGGAAGTCGTCGGGGCGGACGAGGTCGACGAAGGGGCCGCCAACCCCTAACCCTCAAGCCAAGGTTGAAGGATCGCTCCGGCCTGTGACATACTGTCCGGGCCGCCATGGAAGCCCTTCCCGACCTCGACTCGCTTTCCGACCAGGAGCTCCGCGACCTCATCCATCGCCTGATGGAGGACGAGCGCCGGGTCTCCTACGAGCGCCGCATCCTGCACGGGAAGATCGACATCCTGCGGGCCGAGCTGCAGTCGCGACTGAAGCAGGAGGTCGGCGAGGGTAGGAGCCCGCTTCACGACGTCGACGTCGACAAGCTGGCCGAGATCCTCGCTTCGAAGGCGACGCCGCCCGCGGACTGAGCGCGGATGAGCTACGTCCACTGCCCCGAGTGTGGCTTTCAGAATCCCGAAGCCGCCAATTACTGCTCCAAGTGCGGCGCGCTGCTCATCCACGACGAGCCTGGCGCGCACACGACCATGACCTTCACGCCCGAGGAGGTCTCGGAGGACGACTCGCTCTCGCTCGCCGACCTGCGCATCGAAGGGCCTGCGCTCGTCGTGCGAGCCGGTGGGGGTAGGGCGGGGGAGACCTTCGGCCTCGAAGGCGACCGGGTCGGCGTCGGCCGCGGCCCGGAGAACGAGGTCTTCCTGGACGACGTCACGGTCTCCCGCCGTCACGCGGTGCTCGTGAAGCGCGACGACGGCTACTACATCGACGACGAGGACAGCCTCAACGGCACCTACGTCAACCGGCGCCGGGTCGAGAGCGCGAAGCTCGAGGACGGCGACGAGGTGCAGATCGGCAAGTACAGGCTGACGTTCCTGACGGGGTAGCCATGGCAACCGCGACGACAGAGGTCAAACGCGACGGTAACGGGAGGCGGGCGCGGCCGCTCACGATCGGCGCCGTCTGTCGCCACCTGAAGGGCGAGTTCCCGGACATCTCCATCTCCAAGATTCGCTACCTCGAGGACCAGGGCCTCGTCAGCCCACGTCGGACGCAGGGAGGCTACCGGCTCTTCACGGAAGAGGACGTCGACCGTCTCGAGACGATCCTGCGCCTCCAGCGGGACGAGTTCCTGCCTCTGCGTGTGATCCGGCAGGAGCTCGCGTCGCCCCTGCGCGCGCACGAGCGCAAGCGCCCGCCGCGAGGGGGTCTGCGGGCGGAGGAGGAGGAGCTCGATTTCGACACGCTCTGCTCCCGTTCGGGCGCGAGCCGAGAGTTTGTCCGCAACCTGGAGGATTTCGGGCTGCTCCAGCCCCGAATCGAGGAGGGAGAGAGGCTCTATCCCGATCGGGACGTCGACGTCGTCGCCGCCTGTCTGCGCCTGGCGCGGTACGGAGTCGAGGCGCGCAACCTGAGGAGCTTCAGAGCCGGCGCCGACCGCGAGGCCGGCCTCCTGGAGCAGATCGTCGCGCCCGCCCTGCGGTCGCGAAACCCCGAGCGCCGCCAGGGCGGGCTGGAAGACCTCGAAGCTCTCGCCTCGCTCTCGCAGGAGCTCTCACAGCTCCTCTTCTGGCGGGCGCTCCGCGCGATCGTCCCCCGCTAGTGGATCTCGCCTCGAAGATCCGGGACATCCCGGATTTCCCCAAGCGGGGCATCGTCTTCAAGGACAGCATGCCCCTGCTTGCCGACGCGGAGGCCTTGCACGAGACCGTGGAGAAGCTCGCGGAGTTCGCGGAGCCGCGAAGGCCCGACCTGATCCTGGGCGCGGAGGCCCGCGGCTTCATCCTCGGCGCCGCTCTCGCTTACCGCCTCGAATGCGGGTTCATCCCGGCCAGGAAGCCGGGGAAGCTCCCGTGGCGCACGGTGAGCGTCAAATACGCCCTCGAATACGGCTTCGACGCGCTCGAGCTGCACGCGGACGCGATCACGCCCGGCACGCGCGTGATAGTCCACGACGATCTGCTCGCGACGGGAGGGACCGCGCGCGCGAAGGTCGATCTCGTCGAGCAGCTCGGGGGCGAGGTCGTCGGCCTGGCGTTCGTGATCGAGCTCGAGTTCCTCCACGGACGGGAGCGCCTCGAAGGCTACGACGTCTTCTCGCTGATCCAGTACAGCGAGTGATCGCCCGGACGCGGGCTGGCGTTTGCCGTCCGTCCTGCCGATAGATAATCGGCCCATGTATGACGGGCTCACAGGCCGTTACACGTTTCCGTGCCCTGTCCGGGGCGAGGTGCGCCTGCCGCTGTCGGAGTTTCGGATGCTCGAGCGGCTACCCGGCGCGAGCCATCCGGCGGTCTACAAGATCACGTTCGCCTGCAGGTGCGGAAGCGACCACGAAGGGCTCGTCACTCACGACGAGCTCGACTGGGCACCCATCGCGGGCACAGAGACGCCCTTCCTCAACCTGATGACGGCGCACCTCGAGAGGACCGCGGAGGAGCTCCTCGATCTCGCGGCGACGCACATCAGATCCGGAAGCTGGCCCTGGAGCTTCTTCTGCTTCCCCGAGGACCGGCCGCGCCCCGTCTTTCCCTCCGCCTTCAAGCTCCTCGCGGCCGGCGACGACCGCCTGGGGCTGGCGATCGAGTGCCCGGCCTGCACGCGCACGTCCGTGAACGTCGTCAGCCGCCCGCACGTCGACTTGCCGTTCTACAACGACGAGCACGTCGAGGTCGTCGAGCACATCTTCTCGGCCGACCGCGCGCGGACAGTCGAGCGCTTCCGCGCAGAGCTCGACTCGGGCGCTTTCGACGCTTCCCGACGCCGTCTCGCCGCGTAGGGCCGCGTAGATCCGCGTAGATCCGCGTACAGCCCGTAACCAGAAAGGGGTTACAGGCGTTCCAAAAAGGGAAATTTCCCCTGCACACGACCAAAGAGGTGACGAAAGTGGGCATCTTCACGAGAAACCGAGACGACGAGGTCGTCGCGACCGACGGGCGCGACGACGTCGTGACGCGCGACCGCCCGGTCGAGCATGACCGCGTCGTCGAGGATCGAAGAGGCGACTGGGGCGGGCCCCCGCTCGTCCGCGCCCTCTTCACACTGCTCGGGGTCGGCGCGGCGGGCCTTCTGATCTGGCTCGCGCACTACTTCGATCTCACCAGCACCAGTGAGTTCTGGTACGCGATGGGCCTCGTCGCTGCCGCAGGCCTCGTGCTCGGCCTCTCGCAGCTCTTCGGAGGCTGGACGAAGTGGGGCATCCCCGTCATGAGCCCCGGCGTCTTTCTCTTCGCGTTCATCCCGACGTTGATCGTGGTCGGATGGGTCCTGCTCGCGACACAGCCCGACGGCGGCTGGCAGCAGAACCGCTTCTCCGGCTGGTCGAGCGACCTCGGCATCGACGGCTTCGTCAACGATCTCGGAATGTTCCCGGCCGCTCTCGCGCTGGGGCTCGGGGTCGTTTTCGCCTTCTCGTTCGACACCACCGGCCCGCGGCACCGCGAGGTGGTCGACCGTGAGCGCGACGTCGTGCCGGACGAAGACGTGCACGACTATTCGGACGACGACAGCGCCGTCACCACCACGACGACGCCTGCAGGCGAGCGCACCGTCGTTCGCGATCGCGAGACAGCGTAAGCCTCCGTCACGTCCGCGCATCCGAGGGGCGCCTCACGGGCGCCCCTCGCTCGTTCTTCACTCGCGCCAGGGATCTTGGCGCGGACGGCTGCCGTCGATGAGGTGGACATGGCCGCCACAGGCCACAGCCGCACAGGGGACGAGCACGGAGCCCCGAGACTCCTCGAGCATGGCGCCGCGCTCGAGCGAATGATCGGCAGCGAGGGATGTACGGCCCGTGCGCGCCTCGAGAGCGTTCTCGGAGGCGAGCTCACGAGCCTTCTCTGTCGCGCGCTCACGAGCGCGCCCCGGCCCACGCAGTTACTTGCGTTCTAGCGCGTTCTAGCGCCGGAGCTGGTCGGCGCCGAACAGGCGCACGTAGAAGAAGATCAGCATGCCGGCGACGACGCCGAAGAGAAACGCCGTGCCTGCGGAGATACCGATTGCGAGCAGGCCGAGCCAGATGAACGC
>JBKPFG010000244.1:0-4671 GCA_046728735.1 Actinomycetota bacterium | reverse complement strand
CGGTCACTGGCGGCCGTTCTTCCTCGGCTTTGCGCGCGGCGGCAAGATCGTCGCGACGACCGGGGGCGTCGGCCTCGCGGTCGCGCCGCTCGCGACGCTGTCGGCTGGCGGTCTCTGGATCGTGGTCTTCCTCGTGACGCGTTACGCGTCACTCGCCTCGATGATCTCGGCGGCCAGCCTCCCGCTCTTAGCGCTCCTCTTCGGCGCCTCCTGGCCCGTGCTCGCCTTCACGGCAGGCGGCGCGGTGGCGATCGTGCTGCTGCACCGGGCAAACATCGCCCGGCTCCTCCACGGTCAGGAGAACAAAATGAAGCTCAGGCGACGGACGACCGCAACCAGTCCCTGAGCTCCGTGTGGCGGGCGGAGTGCCCGCCGTTGGCGAGCTCTTCGCGCAGCTCTCCGACCGTACCGAAGCGCTCCGCGAGAACGTCGTGGTTGTGGATCGTCTCGAAGTTGACCTGCCGGGCGAGGACGAAGTCGTCGTCCTCGAGATCGAGGTAGGCGTCGAGCGCTCCTTTGACCATCAGGCGAACCGAGTCCTCGACGAAGCGCGGAGTCAGGTGGGCGTGTTCGACCACGAAGAGCTCGTCGGGCCGCTTGAGCAGCTCGTAGATCGGCGAGCTCATCGAGCTCTCGACGATCTGGACGAGGTCCTCGGCGTCCAGGCGAACCTCCGTCCCGAGATAGAGAGTCCCGCGGCCGCGTTGGTTGTGCGTTGCGAGAGGGACGAGCTCGAGGATCCGTTGGACGTCGCTCGTGTCGAAGCCGGCCTCTCCGAGCCGTTCCGCCGCTTCTTCGCGGACGAGGCCCTGCGCGCAGGGGCAGGCGTTGATACCCGTTGCCTCGACCCCGACGACGCGCCGAGCAGCGCGGGGTGAGGCCGCTGCCAGCCCGACGAGGGTGACGAGCTCCTGGGTTCGCAGGCCGGTGACCGGGGTCAGGCGCTCGATCGGGTATCGCGCCGCGATCTTGACCTCGGCGCGGAGCGCCCGCTGGCGCTCCACGATGTGCCGGGCGATGTGCTCGGCCAGGTTCTCGACGAGCAGCTTGCCGTCGATCACGACCTCGTCGATCGCTTCCTCGAAGAGCTCCGGGAAGCGGGACATGTGCACGCCTTTCTGCGCCGGGTCGAGGTCGACGAAGCAGTCGATCTCGGCCGACACGAGGGCGTCCCGACCGCCGTGCTGCATCCGCACCGCTTTCTGCACGCCTGTCACTCCGGCGCGCGAGAGCCCGATTCGTACTTCCGGCGCCGACGCCTGCAAGTCTGGCGTGGCCGTTACTCTCTGCTCCACGCGCCAACCGTAGCAAGGGAGCAGATGCCCGACGACAAGAGGTTCGCCCAGCTCGTGTCGCTCGCCTGTCACGACCTGCGCACGCCGCTCGCGACAGTGTCCGGATTCGCGAGGACGCTCGGACGGAACGAGTTCGAGCCTCCGGTCGACCGTTATATCGGGATCATCGGAGATGCCTCCGACCAACTCGACGAGCTCCTGAAGGAGTTGTCGCTCCTCGTGCGGATCGAGCTGGGACGGTTCGAGCCTCCGCTCGTCGCGCTCGACTCCCTCGAGCTCGTCCGCTCCGCTGCCGCCCAGCTCGAGGAGGGCCGCGTGGAGGTGGACGGCACGGGAGCGGAGGTGCAGGTGCCAGACGAGGAAATGCGCCGCGCGCTTTCGCAGCTCGCACGCACGGCAAGCCGCTACGGGGGCTTCGACAGCGTTTCCTACCTCGTCGACGGCGCGACGCTTCGCCTCTCCCCGATCACGCCTACCTCAGCGGAGGTGCTGCTCGGCGACGCGCTGCTCGATCTCGGCGCAGTTGCGGCCACGACGCTCGTCCGGGCTCTCGGCGGCTCCGTCGACGCCGAGGCCGAGACGCTGGTCGTCCAGCTGCCCGTCTAGTCGCAGCTAGTCCTTCTGCAGGACGCGGACGAGCGCGTCGACGACGGCCGGGTCTACGTTCGTTCGACCTCCGACCGGTATTCGCTCTACCTGTCGGCGGGTAGCTCGGTGACGACACCACCTATGTGCTTTGGCATCGGAAACTGGAACGCGCGTTTCTTCGCGGTCGGATCGGGAAGCGTGCGCGTCAAGATCGTCGTCAAGAGCCTCCTCGGCATACTGAGTGTCCTCGACGGCGGCACCGTCTCGAGCGGCTCGACGTGGCGGCCGTCTCCCCAGGTGGGTCTGCTGCTCACGAACCTCACGGGTCTGCTCGCGACCGACAGCATCTCGTTGCGCTTCGTCCCCGTCAACACTACGGGCCTGCGGATCGACGACGTTTACCTCGATCCGTGGAGGGTCGGTTAGGAGGCCCTAGCGAAGTAGGCGCGAGAGCCGGCGGTCCTTGAGGATCCGGCCCTCTGTCTGGCAGGTGGGGCAGTAGTAGATCGTGTGCTCGTCGAAGTCGACGCGCGCGATCGGGGTTCCGCAAGCCGGACAGGGCTCCCCCAGCCGGTTGTGGATGCGGAAGGCGGCCTTGTCCGAGGCGCCTCGCTCTCGGAGCTCGAGGCCACGCGCGAGCTCGCTGTCGACGGCGTCCGAGAGGCGCTGCACCTCGTCGGTCTCGAGCTCGGTCGTGAGCGCGTACGGCGACAGCTTCGCCGCGAGCAGGATCTCGTTGGCCCAAGCGCGCCCTATGCCCGCGACGGACCGCTGGTCGCGCAGGAAAGCATGCAACCTCCGCGAGTCCGAGGCGAGGATCTCGCCCAGCCGCTCGGCGCCGAGCCCGTACGCTTCGGGGCCGAGGTGGGCGAGCTCCTCCTCGATCGCCGCAGGTGTGTAGACGCCGACCTTGGCGCGCTTCTTGGGCCCACCCTCGGTGAGAACGAGGGTCGACCCGTCGAGGAAGGAGAGCCGGAAAGCAGGTGACTTCGGCTGCTTCTCCCCGGTCCGGAGCAGGCGCACGCGCCCGGCGCTCATGAGGTGGATGTGGAGCACGAGCTCGCCGTCCTCGGTCGGAAACAGGAGGTTCTTGCCGCGGCGCTCCGCGCCTTCGAAGCGACGCCCTTCCAGGTCCTTGAGCGGAGGATCGAAGGTCTTCAGCGTGGCGACGTGCGCGGGCCCCGCCTTCTCGATCGGATACGCGTGTACCGGCTCGTCGAGCGCACGTCGTAAGGCCTCTACTTCGGGAAACTCAGGCATAGATTCTCGGGTGGACCCGATTAGCGTAACGGTGGAACGGGGCTCGACCGTCGAGTCGATCCATCGAGTCCATGCCGTTCGCGTCGACTCCGGCCGGGTGACGGAGGCCTGGGGCGATCCCGAGCTCGTCACGTTCATGCGCTCGGCGGCGAAGCCCCTCCAGGCCCTGTGCCTCGCGCGCGTGTATGAGACGCTCGCGGACGAGGAGCTGGCGATCGCCTCCGCCTCGCACGGCGCGGCGCCGGAGCAGCTCGAAGCCGTCAAGGTCCTGCTCGCCCGGTCCTGGTCGAGCGAGGACGACCTCGAGTGCGGCCCCGTCGACGGCAGCCGCCTGCGCCACAACTGCTCGGGAAAGCATGCGGGAATGCTCGCCGTCTGCGCCGCCCGAGGCTGGCCCCGTGAGGGCTATCGGCTCGCGGAGCACCCGCTGCAGGAGGAGATCGGACGCGTGGTGGCCGACGCAGCCGGGGCGTCCGATCCCCCGACGGCGGTCGACGGCTGCGGCGTGATCACTTTCGCGCTCTCCCTGGCGAGCATGGCTCGGGCTTTCGGCAGGCTGGCCGCCGGCGAGCTCGAAGGGAGCGAGCGGGTGGTCGCGGCGATGACTGCCCTGCCCGAGCTCGTCGAGGGGCCCGGCAGGACCGCCACAGAGGTCATGAAGGAGCTTCCCGGCGTGGTCGCAAAGGGCGGCGCGGAGGGGGTCCTCTGCGTCGGTTTCCGCGACGGCGTCGGGTTCGCCCTCAAGTGCGAGGACGGGGCCTCGCGGGCGCTCGGTCCGGCTGCCGGGGCCGTGCTCAACCTTCGGGCTCTGGCAGAGGTTGCTGTGGAAAACAGCCGTGGCGAAGTCGTCGGTCGCGTCGTGGCGCGCAATCCCGGGTAGCGCTTTTCCACAACCCCTGTAAAATCTGCGGCCGGTGGCTGCGAGCCGGGGGGCCGAGCGCGTCCTCTCCGGCTCTTTTCGTTCCTTTGACTCCGAGTTGAAGTCGTAACGGGGAAGGCGAGGTCAATGCTCACGGTCGACATCTCCCTGCCGGAGATCGAAGAGCTTCAGAAACTCGTCACGGAGGGAACCGAGAAGGGCTTCCTCAGTTACGACGAGATCGTCGCCGGCCTCGAAGAGGTCGACCTGACGAAGGAGCAGGTCGAGGACTTCTACACCTATCTGATCGATCACGGCATCGAGCTGGTCGAAGGCATCGAGCACAAGGCGCCCCCGCACGAGCAACCTGCCTTGGCCGAGGAGGAGAAGGTCCCGAAGCTCGACCTCACCGTCGAGCCCTCGCTCGACTCGCTGAGGCTCTATCTGCGGGAGATCGGCCGTGTCCCGCTCCTCACCGCCGACCAGGAGGTCTATCTCGCGAAGCGGATCGAGCGGGGAGACATGAGCGCGAAGACGCAGATGATCGAGGCGAACCTGCGCCTCGTCGTCTCCATCGCCAAGGCGTACCTCGGCCGAGGCCTTTCGTTCCTCGACCTGATCCAGGAAGGCTCGCTCGGCCTCATCCGTGCGGTGGAGAAGTTCGACTAC
>JBKPFG010000216.1:0-3147 GCA_046728735.1 Actinomycetota bacterium | reverse complement strand
GCCTTGCGCACGACCGCGTTCATGTGGCCCTCCTCGGCGATGTGCTCCGGCTCGCGGTCGTCGGTGCAGAAGGCCATCCGCGCCGGCCCGAACTCGGCCACGAGCGGCGCCATGGCCTCGACGTTGCGGGCGGCGGTCGCCTCCCTGATCAGCACCCACATCCCGGCGCGCAGCCGCTCGCGCCCCTCCTCGGCCGTCGAGCCCTCGTGGTCGGAGCGGACGCCCGCGGCCGCGTATGCCTGCAGCTCCCGTCCCAGCACGCCCGGGGCGTGCCCGTCCACGTGGGAGATGCCGTCGAGCCCGAGCTTGGCGAGCTCCTCAGGGTCGCCGGCGACGACGCCGGGATAGTTCATCATCTCGGCGAGCCCGATTACGCGTCGGCGGTGGAGGAGCCCCTGCAGGTCGCCGAGCGTGAGCGCCCGCCGGGGCGACTCGAACTTCGAGGCCGGGACCGACGACGACGCCGTGAAGAAGATGTCGAGCGGCACCTCGTCCGCGAGGTCGGCCAGCCAATGGATCCCATCGGTGCCGAGGACGTTGGCGATCTCGTGCGGGTCGGCGACGACGGTCGTCGTCCCCATGGGCAGGACGAGACGCGCGAACTCGTCCACGAGCAGCTTCGAGGACTCGAGGTGCATGTGCGCGTCGATGAAGCCCGGGACGACGTATTTGCCGCCTGCGTGGATGACCTCCTTGCCCGCGTACTCGCCGAGACCGGCGACGTAGCCGTCGCAGATCGCGACCTCGGTCTCGAGCCACTCGCGCGTGAAGGCGGAGAAGACCTTCCCGCCCTCGATGACGACGTCGGCGAGCTCGTCGCCGCGTGCGACCGCGAGGCGTCGGGCCAGGTCCGGCATGGCGCGACGATACTTCAGGAGGGCCGCGCCGCTACCGGGCTTGCGCAGAAAGCCGCCGGTGGCGTGCCGACCACGCCGGCCGACGCGCGAGGCTCTGATCCACTTCGTACAAAGCGACGCCGAAGACGAACGCGTCCCAGCGAGCCTTCCGCGGGGCCTCTGCATCCGGCCAGAGCATTCGGTCGGCGAAGCGAAAGCCCCGGCGCAGGAACTCTCCGCCGGTCGCCCAACCCCCCGGGGAGCCCGAGCCGAGGAGGAGATTGCGCCGCACGATTTCAGTTGTCGCGGGCCCGTAAATCCGGTCGTCGGCGGGATCCGAAGCGAAGGGCGCCACGACAGCCTCGACCTCCTTGACCAGGTCGGCGCGCAAGTTGTGGTCGCTCGTCTGAGCCCGGCTCTCCGCGAGCCGCCAGACGTATCCGGCCGATCCGAGCGACCAGAGCCTGGCGGACGTTTCCTCCTCGTCGAGGTCGTCGACGAGCTCGATCTGAATCGCGGTCCGCAGCTCCCGGATGGCCCGCTCGAGCTCGGGCCGGATGGTTGGGTTCTCCGCCGAGGAGTAGAGCTCGAGGAAGCGCTCGGCGGTCGCCTCGAAGACCTCGTCCTCGAGGTCGCCCACTGCGCCCACCCAGAGCGGGGATTCGCTGGGAGAGATCGTCCAGTCGATCTCGCTCTTGACGAACGGCTCGAGGCTCATCAGCGCGACGACCGACCTTGCCGGAGCGGGCCCAGCGATGCTGAACACGGGCTCGAACGGCTCCCCCTGCTCACAATGCCGGATGGCATCAAGGGCCGAGCGCAGCCAGAAAGGGGAGATACCCAGCCGCTCGAGGTGCCCGCGAACGGGCTCCTCGGAGCCGGTCCTGCGCCTGAAGAATCCCACCCAGGGGCGATGATACCGCGGTTACGCGTGGGTTTTCTGGGAGCCGAGCCGAGGGTCGGGCCGCATGACCGCGCCTGGCCCGGCTCCCTAGACAGGAGTCATCGTGGGGCACCTTTCTTGCGGCTACGCGGCGCTACGCGCCGACGATGACGACGGGAGTGCCGACGCGCACGCGCCGAAAGAGCCATTCCGCCTCGCGCGGGAGCATCCGGATGCAGCCGTGGGAGCGAATAGCCGACGGAAGACCGATCAGGTGTCCCGTGAATCCCGATGCCGCGCGCGCTCAGGCCCATCCATCTCGTTCCGAGTGGATTGCCCTGCCCCGGTGGAATCGGCTGCAGGCCGTCCGCCCAGCCCGAAGCCGGTGGATACCACCACGGACGTCGGATCTTGCTCGTGATCCCGAAGCGTCCGAGCGGCGTCGGGTTGGTGGATCGCCCCGTGCCGACGGGCAAGCGGCGGACGAATTTCGTGCCGTCGTAGAGGAAGAGCCGGTGCGAGGCGCGGCGGACGACGACCACGGGCCCGAAGTTCGCCCGCGTGACGGCGGGTGGGATCCGGTTGATCGGAACGCGCACAGCGGCGCGGCCGAGCCCGCCGAAACGGTGGATGAGGGTGCGGGCGAGCCGCCGGCGCTCGATGCGGCAGCCGGCGTGCGCGCGACTGATCCTCGGCCGCAGAGCATCCAGGCCCACGAGGGTGGCATTGCTCGGCGGTCTGCAGAGACGAGCGGCGACAGCGGCCGCATAGCGCCGGATGCTCGCCGAATGAACGTCCACACGGAGTGGGATCGCTGCTCCGGGCCGGGCGCGCAGCGCTTTCCTCACAGCCCTGTACACCTCGGGCCGGGCGAAGCCGTCGGGATCGAGCAGCCAGCTTCGGTCCCGCGCCCGCAGCTCGACGGGCCGAGCGAAAGCCGAACGCAGCGCCGCCTCGGTCCACTGAGCGGTCAGCCCGGCCAGGGCGATTCCGCCCACGGTGACGCCCGACGGAACCCTCCCGCGCACCTCGCGGCACCCCCGGCCTTTGCGCAACCCTCCGATCGTCGCCACGCCGGCGACACCGTCGGTCACGAGCCCGGCCCGGCGTTGGTAGCGAACGACGGCCCTACGCGTGACCTCCCCGAACACGCCGTCGACCGCCCCGGTGGGGACGTCGCACCGAACGAGCAGGAACTACAACGCCGCCACGTCCCAACCGACTTTTCGAGCGCGCAGAAGCCGGCTGCCCAGCCTGTGACGGGCGAAGGGCCCGAGCGCTGCCAGAGTACGACGGCCGGCCACGCCGTCGACGGCGAGCCCCTTGTGGCGCTGGAAGCGGCGGACCGCCCGGCGGGTCTGCGGGCCGAAAATCCCGTCGATCGGTCCTGCATAGGTCCCGTGCAGTCGGAGAGCAACCTGCAGCGCT
>JBKPFG010000035.1:0-3524 GCA_046728735.1 Actinomycetota bacterium | reverse complement strand
ACGGGCAAGACGGCCATCCTCGTCGACACGATCCTGAATCAGAAGGGCCAGGACATGATCTGCGTCTACGTCGCCATCGGGCAAAAGGCGTCGACGGTCGCGCAGGTCTACGAGCGACTGAAGGACGCGGGAGCGCTCGACTACACGATCATCGTCACCGCCTCGGCGACGGAGGCAGCCCCGATCAAGTGGATGGCGCCCTACGCGGGGTGCGCCATGGGCGAGCACTTCCTCTACTCGGGCCGCCACGCGGTTTGCATGTACGACGACCTCTCCAAGCATGCCGATGCCTACCGCCAGATGTCGCTCCTCCTGCGACGCCCGCCCGGCCGCGAGGCCTTTCCCGGCGACGTCTTCTACCTTCACTCGAGGCTGCTCGAGCGCTCGTGCAAACTCTCCGACGAGCTGGGAGGCGGGTCGCACACCGCGCTGCCGGTGATCGAGACCCAGGCCGGCGACGTCTCTGCCTACATCCCGACCAACGTCATCTCGATCACGGACGGGCAGATCTTCCTCGAGAGCGACCTCTTCTACTCGGGCGTCCGGCCGGCGATCAACGTCGGCATCTCGGTCTCCCGCGTGGGCGGCAACGCCCAGACGAAGGCGATGAAGAAGGTCGCGGGGCGCCTTCGCCTCGACCTGGCGCAGTACCGGGAGCTGGAGGCGTTCGCGCAGTTCGGGTCGGAGCTCGACCCCCAGACGCAGAAAACGCTCTCCCGCGGGGGGCGCATGGTGGCCACGCTCAACCAGCCGCAGTACCAGCCGTGGCCGCTCGAGCACCAGGTGGTTGCGATCTTCGCCGGCATCCAGGGGTACCTGGACGACATCCCGCCCGCGCAGGTGCCGCGCTTCCAGGACGAGCTGCGCGAGTTCCTCAGCACCGAGGGCTCCATCTACCAGGAGCTGCAGGAGGAGAAGGAGCTCTCCGACGAGCTCGAGGAGCACCTGCACGAGCAGCTGAAGAAGTTCAAGAACACCTTCGCGATCAAGGAGGACACCGGTCTCGTGGGGGCCTCCGCGGAGTAGCCTTGGCAACCGTCCAGGACATCAAGCGGCGGCTTCGCTCCGTCGGCAACACGCGCAAGATCACGAAGGCGATGGAGCTGGTCGCCGCCGCGAAGCTTCGGCGGGCGGAGGCGCGCATCGAGGCGATGCGTCCCTACGCGGAGCGGATGCGCGAGCTCATGATCGGGACGGCGAGAGCGACGCCGTCGCGGCAGTTTCCCCTGCTCGAGGAGCGGGAGGACGCCAAGTCGGTGGCCATCGTCCCGATCACCGGCGACCGCGGTCTGGCCGGGCCCTTCAACGCCCAGGTGATCCGCCGCTCGCTCGGGCTCGCCCAGGAGGCGCGCGGACAGGGTCTCGAGGTCAAGTGGGCGGTCGTCGGCAAGAAGGGCCACTCGACGCTTCGTTTCCGGCGCTTTGCCGTTGCCGAGGCCTGGACGGGCTTCACCGACCAGCCGTCACACGCCGACGCGCAGGCCGTGGCCCACAAGATCGCGGAGCTCTTCATCGAGCGCGAGGTCGACCGCGTCGTCATCGTCTACAACCACTACGTCTCGCCGCTGACGCAGACCGTGGAGGTGGAGGATCTGTTGCCGATTCCGCGCTCGGCCCTC
This sequence comes from Actinomycetota bacterium, assembly GCA_046728735.1. GTDB lineage: Bacteria > Actinomycetota > Thermoleophilia > Gaiellales > Gaiellaceae > JAIBJP01. The sequence goes on along the minus strand of JBKPFG010000035.1, from coordinate 1,905 downwards.
GAGGACGAGGAGGAGAAGTCGGCGTACGACATCGCCCTCGAGGGCGACTTCATCTACGAGCCGGAGCCCGAGGAGATCCTGCAACGGCTGCTCCCGTCCTACCTCGAGACCTCCGTCTACAGGGCGCTGCTCGAATCCGCGGCCTCGAAGCACGGCGCGCAGATGACCGCGATGCGGAACGCCTCGAAGAACGCGGGCGAGCTGATCGACCGCCTCACGCTCGAGATGAACCGCGCGAGGCAGGCGGAGATCACGCAGGAAATCCTCGAAGTTGTGGCCGGAGCCGATGCCCTCACGCAATGAGCTCCTCGAAGGAGGGGGCTCGCGGGGGAGCGCATCCGCGCCCAGAGTGACGCGGAGGAGATCGTGGAAGTCGTCGCGGGCGCCGACGCGCTAACGCAGTAGCGCGACGGCCGTCCAATCAGCTGAAGTGATGAAGGCGATTCTCGCCGTGGCCCTCGTCGTCGCGCTCGCCGTCGGGCTTGCCGCCTTCGTGGGCACGCGCGGGAGCGGGGAGGCGAGCGCCGAGGCCTCGCCGTGGACCCTCGCCCGCTCGATGTCCCAGCGGCGGAGCTATCTCGCCGCGGCCGACCTCGACGGGAAGATCTACGCCGTGGGCGGCATGGTCGGGGAGACCGGACGCTTCCTCGCCGTCGCCCAGCGCTTCGACCCGCGCGCCAACAGCTGGACCGGGCTGCCGCGCCTACCGGAGCCCGTGCGGGCCGGCGCAGGCGCCGCGCTCGACGGGAAGGTGTACGTGATCGGCGGCCAGACGGAGGACGGCAACGACAGCAGGGTCTACGCCTTCGACGTCGCGAGCGGCGCGTGGGAACGGCGCGCCCGGCTCCCCGAGCCACGGTTCAACATGGCCGCGGTCGCCTTCGACGGGAAGCTCTACGCGATGGGCGGCTACTCGAGCTCCGACGAGAGCGCGGATGTGTTCGTCTACGACCCCGCGACCGACTCCTGGACGACGGGCACCCCCTTGCCTGCGCCCAACCACACCTTCGGCGCCGTCGTCTTCGAGGGCGAGATCTGGGCGATCGGGGGCAGGCGTGACGACCACATCCTCCGCGACGTCTGGATCTACGATCCCGAGACGCGCCGCTGGCGTTCCGGGCCTCCGCTGCCGAAGCCGATGGAGCTGGTCGGGGCCGCAGTGGCCGGCGACCAGATCCACGCCATCTGGGAGAGCACATACGAGATCTACGACGGGGGCACCGGCCGCTGGACGGACGGGCCTCGGCCGCTCGTCACCCGTCACGGGCTCAAAGCCTTCACCGTGGGCGATCGCCTCTACACGGTCGGGGGCTGCACGACCCAGCTGCACGACAGCCAGGTCGTAGAAACGCGCCGGGTCGCTTGATTGCGCCGCACGTAACGTGATCCGCTAACTTTCCGCGCCTCGGATGCGTCTTATGCATCTGGTTGGCCGCGCGGCCCAGTCTTTTCGTGCGGCCGGGTGTGTACCAGTAGAGGAGGGCAGACGTGAGGAGAAAGAAGTTGTTTCTGCTCGTCGTGGGCCTGCTCGGCTCCCTGACACTCGCGGCCGCGGGATGCGGCGGAGGCAATGAGTCGGAAGGCACAGGGACGAGCGGTGGACCGGCGGGCGAGGCCGCCGAACAAGTCTTACGAATGGGCTGGGGTGCCGAGCCACCGTCGCTCGATCCCGGTCTGGCCACGGACACGACGTCATCGAACGTGCTCCTGGCCATCATGGATCCGCTCGTCAAGCTGAATCCCAACACGAATGAGGCCGAGCCTTCGCTCGCCGAGAGCTGGGACGTCAGCGAAGACGGCAAGACGGTCACCTTCCACCTCAGCAGTGACGGAAAGTGGACGAACGGTGACCCGGTCACCGCTTCCGACTTCGTCTACTCGTGGAAGCGAACGCTTTCGCCCGAG
>JBKPFG010000139.1:0-5292 GCA_046728735.1 Actinomycetota bacterium | reverse complement strand
CCTCGTCCACCACCTCCCCTGCGGGGACTGTGACCGTTGCCGGGCGGGGCACGAGTCCACCTGCGAGAAATTCAGAGCGGCGACGATCGAGCCCGGAGGGTTCGCGGAACGAGTCGCCGCTTTGGGCTGGGTCAAGCTTCCTGGAGACATGAACCCGGCGCTCGGCACCTACGCGGAGCCGCTCGCATGCGTCCTGCGAGGAGCCGAGCGCGTGCCGCACGGCGAGGTGCTCGTACTGGGCGGCGGCTTCATCGGGCTCCTCTTCGCCTCAGTCCTGCGCCAGCGAGGCGACGCGGTCTACGTGCGGGACCTCGACCCGGCTCGGAACGGGCCGGAGCCGGCGGGCCCCGTCGGGTCCGTCGTCGTCTGTGCGCGCGGGGCAGGCCAGGATGCGCTCGACGCCGTCGAGCCCGGAGGAACCGTGGTCGTCTTCGCGGATCCCGGCCCGCTCGATCTGGGCGCCGTCTACCGGCGCGAGATCACGGTCACCGGCTCCAGGTCGGGGACCCCCCGCCACCTGGAGGACGCCCTTCGCCTCCTGCCGCTGCTGGAGCTTCCGGAGCCGAGCGTCTGGCCGCTCGAAGAGTTCCAGAGGGGGCTCGATGCATACATGAGCGGTGCGGCCCTCAAGGTCGTCTTCACGCCGTGAGGGCACTCCTCTTCTACGGCCCTGGCGACCTGAGGCTCGAGGAGGTTCCGGAGCCCGAGCCCGAGCCGGGTGACGTCGTCGTCCAGGTCGAGGTCGCCCTCACCGACGGAACCGACGCCAAGACCTTCGAGCGGGGCCACCCCGTCCTGCTCGGGGAGCTGCCGAGCCCGTTCGGCCACGAGTTCTGCGGGATCGACGTCAGCTCGGGGCGTCGCGTCGTCGCCGCCAACTCCGCTCCTTGCGGCCGGTGTCCACCGTGTCGCCGTGGTCAAGCGGAGCTCTGCGCGAATCTCTACCCGCTCCTGAATGGCGCCTACGCCGAATACGTGCTCGTTCCCGCGCATATCGCGGAGCGGAACCTGCTCCAGGTGCCGGCAGGCCTGGCCTCCGACGTGGCCGCGATGGTCGAGTCGCTGGCCTGCTGCCTCCACGGAGTCGAGCGGGCGCGGATCGAGGCTGGACAGACGGTTGCTGTGCTCGGCCCAGGCCCGATCGGCCTCATGCTGTGCGCGGCCGCCAGGGACTCCGGCGCGAACGTCGTCGCGGTCGGCGGCCGTGAGGAGCGCCGGGAGCTGGCGCGGGAGTTCGGCGCGACTCCGGGCGACGGACAAGGCGCCGACGTCGTCATCGAGGCGGCGGGCACAGAGGAGTCCTGGTCGGATGCCGTCGAGCTCGTCCGGGCCGGCGGGAAGGTGGTCTTCTTCGGCGGCCGGGAACGAGGCTCGGATCTCGCCGTCGACACCTACAGGCTCCACTACGAGGAGCTGACCCTGCTCGGCTCCTTCCACCACACGCCGAGAACCGTGCGTGCGGCCCTCGCCTTCCTCGGAAGCGGCGCGCATCCATGGGAGCGGCTGATCACCCATCAGATCGGCCTCGACGAGGTCGCAGGCCTTTTCGAAGACCCTCCGGGCGACCTTCTCAAGGCGGCGGTGGTTCCCTAGGATTCGAGCAGATGACCGAGGACGAATGGCGTGCGCTCGTCGCGCGCCTCGAAGCCGCGGCCGGCGAGCACCCACACGCCTACGCGCGCAAGGTCGCGCTTCTCGGTGCGCTTGGATACCTCGTCGTACTCGCCGGAGTCGCTGTCCTCGCAGCGCTTGTCGCCTTCGTCATTGTGCTCTTGGCGAAAGAAAGTCATCTGCTCCTTCTCAGAGTGATCTGGCCGATCGGCGCGCTCGGCCTGATCATCATTCGCTCCCTCTCGGTCCGTATTGACCCACCGATAGGCATCCCGCTGCGAACCGAGGACGCGCCAGAGCTCTTTCGCGTCATCGGCGAGGTGGACCAGAGGATCCGAGGGCCGCGCGTGCATCACATTCTCGTGAACGGTGATTTCAACGCATTTGTCGCGCAGGTGCCGCGTTACCTCGGGATCTTTGCCTCGACGAATTACCTCGTCCTGGGCTTGCCGTACATGCAGGCACTCGGGCCGAATGAGTTTCGGTCCGTCATCGCCCATGAGCTCGGACATCTGTCACGCAAACACGGACGCTTCGGCACATGGCTCTATCGCGTCAACGCGATGTGGACCCAATTGCTTCGTGCGCTCGAACGGGCGGAGTCTTGGGCGACGGTTCCTTTCCAGCGCTTCTTCGAGTGGTATGCACCGTATTTTGCCGCCTACAGCTTCCCTCTCCGCCGCCGGCACGAGTACGAGGCCGACGCTGCGGCAGCCGACGTCGCCGGTGCAGAAGCGGCTGCGAACGCGCTCGCGCTCGCCGCCGTTGGAGGCACCTACCTCGAGCGCGAATACTGGCCCCGCGTCTATGCGCTTGCGGAACGGGAAGCGGAACCGCCGCCCGCCGCATTCGCGGGACTTGGCGCCGCGGTTGCGACCGCACGCCGTCACGGCCGTGCACGTGACTGGCTGCGCGCAGAGCTCAACCGTCCCGCCGCGCCTCACGACACGCATCCGACCCTCGCGCAGCGAATCCAGCGCCTCGGCCTGCGCGGGGAGGATCTCGTGGCAACAGCGACTGCTGACGGTAGCTCTGCGACGCGCGAAACAGCTGCGCAAGCCTTTCTCGGCGCGACTGAGAACAAATTGGCCGCGCGTCTGGACGCGGATTGGCATGAGGCAATCGCATCCAGCTGGCGAGATCGTCACGAGGAGGTCAACAAGCTTCGGGTCAAGCTCGATGAACTCGAAAAGCGCGCGGAGACGGGGAGCCTGTCACCGGAAGAGGCTGCGGAGAGGGCGTACCTGACGGCGTGGTTTCAGCCCGAACAGTCAGAAGCCCTGCTGAGGGAGCTATTGGAGGGATCGCCCGATAACGCCGCGGCTCATTTCAAGCTTGGCGAGGTCCTCCTCGCGCAGGGCGACGAAAGCGGCCTCGACTCGCTTGAGCGGGCCATGGAGCTCGACACCGACGCCACGCTGTCGGCCAGCGAGCTGGCGTTCAACTTTCTCGCCGACAAGGATGCTCTGCGCGCGGAGGAGTATCGCGGGAAGGCGAACGAGCACGCCGGTGTACTTCAGGCCGCCCAGGCAGAGCGAAGAGCGATTACCACCGACGGGCCTTTTGATCCGTACACCCTCGACGAGAAGACGGTGGATGCCCTTCGCACGCGCCTTGCCGGGGTGGGCAAGCTGAGGCGCGCATACCTCGTGCGCAAGCCCATGCAGCATCTCGACGACGAATTTCCGCTCCACGTCCTCGTCCTTCAGCCCCGCGGGCTGCTTCGCAGTCGTCAGAAGCTCATCGAGGACGTCGACATGAGGGTGCAGTTCCCCGGCTGGCTGCTGTGCCCGACCGACGTGAGGCTCAAGAGGTTGGGGCTCGACCGAATTCCGGGGGCGAAGATCTACGAGGTTGTCTGACGTCTGCGAATGAGCGTCACGCCGTCGCGCATGGAGAGCATCACGCAGACGACGCGATCGTCAGCGCGAACATGGTCGTTGAAGGCTCGAATGGCAACAGTGGCCTCGCTCTCGTCGGACTCGTCGATCACGCGCCCGCTCCAGAGCGTGTTGTCGGCCGCGATCAGCCCCCGCTCGGAGAGTCGAGGCAGGACGGCCTCGTAGTAGTTGACGTAGTTCTCCTTGTCGGCGTCGATGAAGACGAAGTCGAACTCGCCCCCGAGCCGGCCGATCGTGCCGAGCGCGGGGCCCAGGTGGATCGAGATGCGGTCGGAATAACCGGCCTCCTCGATGTAGCGGCGCGCGACCTCGGCGTGCTTCTCCTCGACTTCGCACGTGTCGATGTGGCCCTCTTGCGGCAGCGCGGCGGCCATCGAGATCGCCGAGTAACCGCTGAATGTCCCGAGCTCGAGAATGCGGCGGGCACCCGTCATGGAGACGACGAACTCGAGGAAGCGGCCCTCGATCGTCCCGGTGAGCATCTGTGGGCGCTCCAGGGTCGCATTCGTCTCCTCGGCGAGGCGCCGGAGCAGCTCCGGGGGCGGCGTCGTATACGCCTCCGCGTAGCGCTCGATGTCCTCGGGGACGATAAAGCTCATCGCCGCTCCACTCTAGAGCCGCCGACGATCGCGTTGCGCCCGTCCCGATAGCGAACCCACGCCTTGCCTCCGCCGTCGTAGTCTCGCGACCAGACGACGAGCGTGGCTTCCTCGCCGGAGACGTGGCAGCGTTCCTCTCCCTCGGGATCGACGCCACGCCAGACGCGCACGAACGGGTTCTCCTCCCACTCGCGCCCGATGGTCGTCTCGTCCGTGTGCCCGGGATAGACGCGAACGTCGTGCGGAAGCCCCATGAGGACGTCCATCACGGAGCGCCGCACGTCGTCGAAGTCGTCGCGCGTGCCGCCAACGGAGCCCGCGAAGAGCGTGTCGCCCGTGAAGCAGGCCTCGCCGTTGACGAGGAAGGAGAGGCCGCCCAGACTGTGCCCCGGGGTCCTCAGCGTCTCCACGCGCAGTCCTCCGGTCTCGACCACGTTTCCATGCGAGAGAGGCTCGGCCCCCGGGACGCCTTCGTCCTGGTCGGCCAGCACGACCGCGCCGAACCGCTGCTCGATCTCCGCGTGATGGGCGATGTGGTCCGAGTGGCCGTGAGTGGTCAGCAGGTGGGTGACGTGGAGGTCCAGCCGCTCGGCCGCTTCGATCAGCGGGTCGAGGGGCGCGCCGCTGTCCACGAAGAACGCCGACCCCCCGGGCCGGTCCGCGACGAGGTAGGCGTTCGAGAGCCACGAGGGATCCATGCTCCGTTCGACGATCAAGCCGGGGGTAGGATGACAAGGCGACCGATTCCAGGAGGAACCGATGGGTCTGATGAGCCGCACTTCGAACGTCATCAAGGCGTGGTGGTCAAAGCTCTTGAACCGCGCTGAGGATCCTTCCGTGACGCTCGACTACTCGTACGAGCGCCAGCGGGAGATGCTGCAGAAGGTCAAGAAGGGCGTCGCCGATGTCGTGACCGCGAAGAAGCGGCTCGAGCTCCAGTCGCAGAAGCTCGAGGTCGAGATGCCGAAGCTCGACACCCAGGCTCGTCAGGCTCTCGCCGCCGGCCGTGAGGATCTCGCGCGCGCGGCCCTCGAGCGGAAGGCCTTCGCACAACAGCAGCTCCAGGGGCTCGACGGCCAAGTCGCAGACCTCGAGCAGCAGCAGACGAAGCTCGAAGAGAGCGAAAGGCGGCTTGCCGTCAAGGTCGAGGCCTTCAGGACGCAGAAGGAGACGATCAAGGC
>JBKPFG010000235.1:0-11920 GCA_046728735.1 Actinomycetota bacterium | reverse complement strand
GCCGTGCTCATGGAGCGCGTGCTGGGCGCCGCGGGCACGCTCGTCCTCGTCGCGCTCGGATTGATCTTCGCGATCGGCCGCTACGACAACATCGCGGTCATCGTCTGGCTGGAGGCGGCGTTCGTCGTCGGTACCACCTTCCTCTTCGTCGCCCTCTTCTCCCGGCGCGCGAACGCCTGGCTCCAGGCCCGCCAGGGGACGCGACGCATCGCGCGGGCGCTCCAGGGCGTCTGGCAGGCCCTCCACGACTACCGCCTGAAGCCCGGCGTCCTCGTCGTCGTGGTCGCAGTCACCGTCGTCGTCCAGGCGCTCCGCATCATCGCGCTCTGGTTGACGGGAGAGGCGGTCGGCGTCGACGTCTCGCCGCTCGTCTACGTCGTGATGGGCCCGCTCCTCTTCTTGATCATGCTGATCCCGTTCACGATCAACGGGCTCGGAGTCCGGGAGGCCTTCTTCATCGCCTTCCTCGGCCGCTTCGACGTCTCGGCCGATGCCGCCTTCGCGACGGGCTTCCTCTTCTACGCGATCGCCATCGGCGCCTCGCTCCCCGGAGCGTTCATCATGCTCTGGGAGAGCATGCGCCCGCCCCGCCCCGCTCAGCCGGTCGACACCGGCGCGCGGGTACCGTAGGCGCCCGTGCCAAACGATCGGCCGGTGATCGTTCTCGGCGTCTCCCGCAGCGGCACGACGCTGCTCAAGGAGATGCTCGACTCGCACTCGCGGCTGGCGATCCCGACGGAGTCCTACTTCATCCCCCAGCTCTGGGACCGCCACGGCCGGCACTTCGACACCGAGGCCTTCCTCGAGGATCTCGGGCGTCTCGCGCGGGTGCGCGAGTGGGGGGTGACCACGGAGGACGTCCACCGGCGGCTGCCCGCGAGCCCCACCGTGGCGGACGGAATCCGGGCGATCTACCGGAGCTATGCCGACGCGCGGGGCAAACCCCGCTACGGAGACAAGACGCCGTCCTACATGCAGAGCCTCGATCTCCTCGAGCGGGTCTTCCCGGACGCGCAGTACGTCCACCTCGTTCGGGACGGTCGCGACGCGGCTCTCTCCTTCCTCGAGATGCGCCGCAAGCCGCGCTTCAATCTCGCCCGGCCGCGCGGGATCGCCTCCTTCGCGAGCGCGTGGCGTCTGGAGGTCGAGGGTGCCCGCGCCCTGGGCCGCCGGATCGGGCCTGAGTGCTACCACGAGCTCCGCTACGAGGACCTCGTGCGCGAACCAGAAGCCGAGCTTCGCCGCGTGACCGCGTTTCTCGAGCTCGACTTCGAGCCGGGGATGCTCGCCTATCACGACGGCGTCGACGCGGGCGCGCTCGAGGATCATCCGCTCCTCGCCAAGCCGCCCACTCCGGACACCCGCCGGTGGCAGGAGCAGCTGAGCCCGGCGGACGCCCAGCTCTTCGAGGCCATCGCCGGTGAGACCCTTTCGGCGCTCGGCTACGAGCGCTCCTACCCCCACCCGACGGGTCGGGCACGCGCCTTCGGGTCGGTCGTCGATGCCTCGTACCGCACCCGCCTCGCGTCCTGGAAAGGCAGCCTGGCCCTGGTGCGGCGCTCGCCTGCGTGGCGCCTTCGTCAGGCCTACATCCGGAGAACGGCCGGAGCCTGAGCTACATTCGCGCGGGTGTACGAGGGACGCACAGTCGCCGTCGTCGTCCCCGCTTACAACGAGGAGGCGCTGGTCGGCTCCACGGTGGCGGGCATTCCTGCCTTCGTGGACACGATCATCGTGGTCGACGACGGCTCCAAGGACGAGACTGCCGCGCGCGCTCAGGCCGCCGACAAGCGGGTCGAGCTCATCGCTCACGAGAAGAACCAGGGCGTCGGCTCGGCGATCATCACGGGGTACAAGCGCGCGATCACGATCGGGGTGGACGTCACCTGCGTCATGGCCGCCGACGGCCAGATGGATCCAGACGACCTCGAGACCCTCGTGCGCGCCGTGGCGCTAGACGAGACCGACTACGCCAAGGCGAACCGCCTCTTCACCGGCCAGGCCTGGCAGCTGATCCCGCGGACGCGCTACCTCGGCAACGCGGCGCTCTCCTTCCTGACCAAGATCGCCTCCGGGTACTGGCATGTGGCCGACTCGCAGTCGGGCTACACGGCGATCAACCTCGAGAGCCTCAAGCTCCTCGATCTCGACCGCGTCTACCGCCGCTACGGCTTCCCCAACGACTTCCTCGTCCACCTGAACGTCTTCAACCGCCGCGTGCGGGACTATCCGTCGCGCCCGATCTACGGGGTGGGCGAACGCAGCGGCATTCGCCTCCGCCACGTCGTGCCGAAGATCTCCTGGCTCCTGCTCAAGGGCTTCTTCTGGCGGATGGGTCAGAAGTACGTCATCCGGGACTTCCACCCCCTTGTCCTCTTCTACACGCTGGGCCTCACGCTCTTCTTCGCCGGCTTCGCGCTCGGGCTGGCGGAGACGATCCTGCGGATCCTCGGCAATGCGATCCCCTTCGCGACGATAGTCCTCGTCGCGCTCTTCGTCATCTCGGGCCTCCAGCTCCTGCTCTTCGCCATGTGGTTCGACATGGAGTCGAACAAGGACTTGCGCTAAGGCCGCTCGAGAATCGGCCGGCGGGCGGAACTTTCGTGGTTGTGCGAGCGTCTAAGGTCGCGTGCGAAGGTTTCGAAAGCTGGCTGCCCTCGCTTTCGCCCTGACTGCGACGCTAGCTGCGTGTGGCGAATCGCGAGACACGAGAACGTTCGTCGTTCCCGATGGTCGTCACGTTCTCACGGAGGCCAAGCCTGGCGACGTCGTCAAATGTGCGAGCGGTGGCGGAGCAACGGTTCCCCCGCCCGGACAGGGCGTAGGTGGCGCCGGGAGTGTAGGTGGCGCCGGGAGTGAGGGATCATCGTTTTCAGTCGACACAGAAGACGACGGGACGGTCGTTGTGCGCTGCGGGTCATAGCTCAGGACCGGAGCCGGGACGCTTGCGGAAGGGCAGCGGACGCGGGCTAAGCTGCTTCCATGCGGGAACTGGTGATCGAAGCGCGCATCACCTGTCCCGAATGCGGCTTCTCGAAGGTCGAGACGATGCCGCGATGCATGTCAGCGCTTTTACCGCTGCGAGGGTTGCGAACGGCTACTCGCGCCGCGCCACGGTGACTGCTGCGTCTTCTGCTCCTACGCGGACTCGGTCTGCCCGCCGAAGCAGCTCGCCGCCTGATACTCGGCGATCCGAACGGGCCTACGGGTAGAGGCCCTTCTGCTCCTGCTCCCTCTTCCACTCACGGATCTCAGCCCACGTCATGCCGTCGAAGAAGCTGTTCTTGTGGCGGATGCGGAAGAAGCGGGCAGGAAACCACCACTTGACCGCTCGCCCGACGGCCGTACGCCGACACCAACACTCGGGATCGCAGCCGCATTCGTAGTTGCTCGGGTTGTGGATGCGCTGGAGCAGCGTCCGTTCTGCCACAACGAGAGAGTAGCTCGCGGAGAACTCGCCGCAGGGAGGCTTGGGACTGCTGATCGGCTGGGCGATACGCGCCGGAGGTCTAGGGACGGGACGGCCGCGTGACCCTTAGCTGAGACCGTGGTCTTCTGGGCAGTCGTCAGCGACGAGATCGACCGGGTGATCGAGTTCTTCCCCACCCGCTGGCAGGCGGAGAGGATGCTCGCCAAGGTCCTCTGGGACGAGCCGGACTGGCGCGGAGTCCTGCGCGTCGAGAAGATCGAGTTTCGGACCGGAACGGCCAACTAGCCTGCCGAGCCCTCGACCGGTGGACGAAATAGGATCCGCCTGAGCTGAGGGTCGCCGTCTTCACGACCTCCTATCCGCGCGGCGAGGGTGACTTCGCCGGACGGTTCGTGGCCGACCTGGTCGAGAGGCTCGAGGCCCACGGCGTCGAGATCATGGTGGTGGGCCCGGAGGACTTCCGGGGTTTCGGGGGCCCGGGAGGAGTGGTGGCCGGGTTTCGCCGCAAGCCCTGGCTCACTCCGGTCGTGCTCGTCTCGATGGCCAGGGCGCTCCGCCGTGCGGCGGGCGAGGCCGACCTCGTGCACGCGCAATGGCTCGCGAGCATGCTGGTCGTCCCGGCGGCGCGCAAGCGCGTCGTCCTGACGCTTCACGGCTCGGGCTCCGCCGGCCGGTTCCAGGATCTCGAGCTCATGGCGAAGGCCCCGCGGCCCGCCGGCGCATTGCTTCGTCGCGCGCGGGTCGTCATCGGTGTCTCCAGCCAGCTCACCGAGGCCGCGCGCCGTGCCGGAGCACGGGAGCCACGCTGGATTCCGAACGGGATCGACCTGCCGGCCGAGGTGGGCGAGGAAGCGGATCCACCCGAGGTCCTCTTCGTCGGCCGTCTCTCGCCCGAGAAGGGAGTCGAGGAGCTCGTCGAGGCGACGCGCGGGCTCAACCTGGTGGTCGCGGGGGACGGGCCGCTCCGCTCACTCGTTCCCAACGCGCTTGGCTTCGTGCCTCGTCCAGAGCTCGAGCCCCTGTATGCGCGAGCAGCGGTGGCCGTCTTTCCGTCGCGGATCGAGGGCTTCGGCGTCGCCTGCGCCGAGGCGATGGCGCACGGACGAGCGGTCGTGGCGAGCGCCGTCGGCGGCCTCCGCGACCTCGTCGAGGACGGGGAGACGGGCCTGCTCGTTCCGGTCGGCGATCCCAGGGCCCTGCGAGCCGCGATCGACCGGTTGCTAGCGGACGAAGACCTCCGGCGCCGGCTCGGGCGCGCCGCGCGGGAGCACGTCGCGGAGCTCTGCAACTGGGAGCGGGTGACCGGGGAGACGCTCGCCGCCTACGAGGCGGCGCTCGCCTGAGATGCGTCTGCCCACTCTCAGACCGGCTCCGGCCGAGTACGGCCCCGAGTTCATGGAGACGATGGCCAACCAGTACCTCGAGCGCACGCCCTGGACCGAGCTTCGCCTGGCGGCTGTCCGCGATCTCGTCGAGCCTCGGGCCGGCGAACGTGTGCTCGACCTGGGCTGCGCGGCCGGCGCCATCACCCACTTCCTCTCCGAGCAGGGCTGCGAGACGGTCGGCGTGGATGCCGAGCCGCTCGCGATCGAAACCGCGCGCAAGCTCTTCCCCGAGCTGACCTTCCAGGTGGCGGACGTCGCCTCGCTGCCGTTTCCCGCCGATTCCTTCGACAAGGCTGTTGCCGCCGACCTCGTCGAGCACCTCGACGACGCGACCTTCGGCCGGATGCTCGCCGAGGCGATGCGCGTGCTACGTCCGGGCGGGACGCTCTCGATCTACACGCCCAACCCCAAGCACCTGGTCGAGCGGCTGAAGGCGCGCAATCTCCTCCTGGCGCAGAACCCGACCCACATCGGCCTGCGTACGGCGCCCGAGCTGCGGGAGGCCTTCCACGCCGCGGGCTTCACCGTCGACCGCGATGAGTGGCGGCCGAGCTTCTTCCGTGTCCTCCGAACCGTCGAGCGTCTCGCGGGCCCGCGGACGAGCTTCTTCCGCTACCGGCTCTGTCTCCGCGGCCGCAAGTAAAACGTCAGACTCCGCTCACAGCACGGTGGAAGAAGCGCAGCTCGAAAAGGTCGAGTCGGGCCTCGCGCCAGTCTCGGAGGGCTGGTTCGTCGTCAATCTCGGCGAGGCCGCTTGGGTCACGCACGACGTCTTCGGGACGCGGTGCGTCTTCGAGGGCTCCGGGCGCGTCCTCCGAGGCCGTCCCGACCTCACCGGCTACACGTTTCCGGAGGTCGGCTTCACGCTCCATGTGCTCGAGCCGGGACAGCCGTCTGGCATGTACCACGCCGAGACGGGCCAGGAGAACTTCCTGGTGCTCGCCGGCGAGTGCCTGCTCATCGTCGAGGAAGAGGAGCGGACTCTTCGGCCCTGGGACTTCGTCCACTGCCCGCCGGGCACACGGCACGTCTTCGTGGGCGCCGGAGATGGCCTCTGCGTGATCTTCATGACCGGCGCGCGCAACCCAGAGCGCAGGATCGTCTATCCGCGATCGGAGGTCGCCCGAAATCGCGGCGCGGGCGTTGGCGAAGAGACCGATTCGCCGCACGAGGCCTACGCGCCCTTCCCACATTGGCAGCCCGCCCGCCCGGCGAACTGGAGCCGGATGCCGTGGGCCTAACCCGCACAGTACGAGCAGGCTCCGGTTCGGTTCAGATTTGACCCGCACAGAGCGTTTCGCTTAGCTACGAGTCGGCGCGCGACAAGGGATCGCGCGAAAGCGAGGGGAGAGGACATATGCGGCTGAAAGCATTCGCACTGCTGTGTGCAGCGACGCTCGTGCTCGTCGTTGCAGCACCCGCGTTCGGCTTCGACTGCACGGTGGCCAAGAAGCCGCCGACGGCCGGGGCGGTCGGGATCGTCGACGCCAGCGACAACTTCACACCGCTGAAGAACAACCCGGGGACCGAAGATCAACCCCATGGCGCGTTCGTCGCGTTCACGGACGGCACGATCACGGTCTCCACGTTCATCCGCGCTCCAGGCGGCGTGCTGCCGCCGGCGCGCGAGGACGGCTCGCAGCACAACTGCGACGGCAAGGGAATCGATTCGCTGGAAGTCTGCTTCGGCTTCGGCGAGTAATTGCTCAGCTGAAACCTAGCGACGAGTGGGGCGCCGCTTGGCGCCCCACGTCGTTCTGTGGCTCGCCTCTAGCTCATCGAGGCCGAGGCCGCATAGACGTGCCATTTCTGCGGGATGCCCTTGAGCTCGTGCTCGCCGCGGTCCTCGAACTCGAGCCGCGACCCCGCGGCAAGGTCCCTGACCGTTTGCGAAACGAGGATTTCGGACGGCTTTGCGAGTGCGCCAATCCTCGCTCCGACCGCGACGGCGAGGCCGGTCACTTTGTCCTCGACCGTCTCGACTTCCCCGGTATGGACGCCCGCGCGAATCTCGAGGTCGAGCGGCCTCAGGGCTTCGATTGCGGCCTGCGCGCAGCGCACCGCACGCGCAGGGCCGTCGAACGAGGCGAAGAAGCCGTCGCCTCCCGTGTCGAGCTCTTTGCCGCGGTAGCGGGCGAGCAGCGCACGCATCGTCGTATGGTGGCGCTCGAGAAGATCGCGCCAGCGTTCGTCGCCGAGTTCGGCGACCTTTGTTGTCGAGCCGACGATGCCGGTGAAAACCACGGTGGCCAGCATGCGCTCGAGATCCGCCTCCTCACCTCGGACATCGGTGAGGAAGCTCTCGATCTCACGGGTCACTGCATCCCGGTGGTCCGCCCACGGGAAGTAATCGAAGCCGGGTACTGCGACGAGCCGAGAGCCGCGGATACGCGAGTGCAGGTGACCACTCGCCTGCTCTTCGATCGTATCCTCAGCGTTGTAGAGCAGGAGGGTCGGCACTTGAATCGAGGAAAGAGTGCCGCGGACGTCGACCCTCGCGAATCGCCAGCCATCTGCCCGGCAGCCGCCCTGTGCGATCGACAAACGCTCATAGCGGACGAACCAGGCGAGCGCGTCTTCGCCCGCCGTCAGCGAGGGGTTGGCTCTTTTCGACCAGCTACCGTCGAGGGAGCACGACCGGCGGCTGCTCTCATCGATTTCGTCCAGCGTCCTCCCCCAGGGCACCTCTACGGGCTTCTGCCAGCTCGCAGCCGCGTCGTACAGCACGAGCGCCGAGATGCGTTCGGGATACATCGCCGCGAAAACGATGGCGATGAAGCCGCAGTCGCCGGAGGCGAAGATCACAGAGCGCTCCGAGCCTGCCGCGTCGAGCACCGCGCGTAGGTCGTCCACCAACGTCTCGATGGGTGGGATGTCTCTCGGGGTGAATCGCTCGGAGCACCCGAGCCCGCGCCGGTCGGTGACGATCACACGCGCAAACTGCGCGAGCGCTTTGGCAAAACGCACGAAGGCGGGAGGCTCCCACTGGAGGACAACGTTGGACAGGTACCCCTGGAGATAGACGAGATCGAGAGCGCTCCGCCCAAACACCTGGTAGGCGAGCGCGTCCTCGCCGTTCCACGCGTACTGGGTGTCTGGGGGATCCACGGCCCCACATCGTCCCGCACGACACCTGCACGGGCAAGGTCGGGGCTAGCATGAACGGCGATGACGAGAGCTCGGTTGGTCGGCCTCAACCACGTCGCGCTCGAGGTCGGCGACGTCAAGGAGGCGCTCGACTTCTACGGACGCATCTTCGAGTTCGAGCTGCGTGGCCGCAGCGGGCGGATGGCCTTCATCGACATTGGCGACCAGTTCATCGCGCTGGGGGCGGGCCGGACGCAGCCGCCGGACGCTCACCGCCACTTCGGGCTCGTCGTCGACGACAAGGAGTCGGCTCGGCGGGCGCTCCAGGAGGCCGGCGTCGACGTGCAGCCGCGCGGCTCCGTCGACTTCCGTGACCCGTGGGGTAACCACGTCCAGGTCGTCGAGTACGGCGAGATCCAGTTCACGAAGGCGGAGAGCGTCCTGCGCGGAATGGGCTTCGAGGGCCTGGCGAAGAGCGAGCGGGCGCTCGAGGAGCTCCACGCCAAGGGCCTCGGCGCCTCCGGAGATCAAGCATCCTGAGCCCGTGTTCGTCAGTGTGACCACCGTCGACTCGTCCGACCGGCCGCTCGCTGAAGCGACGGTCGTCGGCGAGGAAATGCAGGGCTGGCTCAAGGACGTCGAGGGTTTCGAGGGCATCCTGCTCCTCTTCAAGGAGGGGACCACGGTGGGCCTCACCTTCTGGGAGAGCGAGGAGGCGGCCGAGCGAGCGCGGGCTCTGCGCCTGCAGTTCCTCGAGCGGATCATGTCGGTGGCGGACGTGGAGGTCCAGAACATCGACACCTTCGACGTCGCATTCGCAGCGCTCGGGCCGCGCCTGGCAGAACGCGCCCGCTAGCCCACGTTTACGGTCGGGCCGACCGTGAGCGCGACCACTTCCAAGCCCTGCCGCCCGGGCCGCAGCCCCCGACGCGCACCGCCATTTCGGGCTCGTCGTGGGACGACAAGGAGGCGGCGCGGCGCGCGCTCCAGGAGGCCGGGCGTCGACGTGCAGCCGCGCGGCTCCGTCGACTTCCGCGACCCCGTGGGGCAACCACGTCCAGGTCGTCGAGTATGGCGAGATCCAGTTCACGAAGGCCGAGGGCGTCTTGCGCGGCATGCGTCTCGGCGAAATCGAGAAGACCGAGCAAGCACTCGAGGAGCTTCGGGCGAAGGGCCTAGCGCCGACCGATCGATAAGCGGAATCGAGCTCGGCCGCTCCGGCCGCGGCCCTGAGACGCATCGCCACTTCGGACTCGTCGTGGACGACAAGGAGCGGGGCGCCTGGACGCTGTCTGGCAAGAAGAAGGGCCGGACCTGCGCGGCCCGGCCCTGCTTCGCTTCGTTTGCTTCTGCTGCTTCTAGCAGCTCACCGACCTACCGTTACGGGCCGGTGATCGTGATGTAGTTGCCCGTGAAGCCCGTGAAGTGGAGCGTATACGTGAAGCTCGAGAGCGTGATCGCCCCCTGGAGCTCTGGAGTCCAGTTCGGGTTGGGGCACGTCTGCTGTGCGATGAAGTCCGCCTCCGTCGGCGCGGTCACCGAGAGCGAAGGCACCGTCAGCCTACCGTTCTTCGGGGAAAGCTGGCCGGTGGTCGACGACGACGTGAAGCTCCCCTGGTGCTGCCCATCGGACAGATTTCCGCCGCTATTGCGGCAGACCACGGTGCCCGAATACGTGGCGCTCAAATCCGCCGTCGCGTTGGTGTTGCCGACGCCCGCCAGCTCGTACGTGCTACAGCTGACGGTGAGGCCACTGACCGAGCAGCTGGGTGTGCCCGTCTGGACGTGCGTGCCCGTCGGGGCAGCCGCGGGGTTGAATGTCGTCGTAATGGCAGCGAATGCCACCGATGCCGTCAGGGCCATCAGCAACATCGACAATGCTGTGACAATCCCTACTCGTCTCATCTTCCTCGCTTTCTCTTTCTCCCAGTCTGCTGCTGCTGCAGCTCTGATCTCCTGGGAAGGTCGTGGTTTGGCGCGCACGGCGCGACGTTACTCCCAACGCCGTGGCGCAGCGATCTTTCTTTCTTTCTCCCGGTCGACACCCCCTTTTAGCCGCAGACGCTTTTGTAGGTAGAAGCTTCCCACTGGCGCTTGCTTTTCAACAGGGGCGCTTGCCGAATTTCTGTTGCGTCCGCCATCCGCCTTAAGAGGCAGTAAAAGGTCGTACGGCAACGACCTTGCAAAGCCCTAACAAATGCGCTAGAAACGGCGCGTCCCCTTTTTCTGCAGAGAACCAGAGTGACCAGTGCAGCACTGATTGTGATCGCCGATCACGATCCGGACTCCCGCGCGCTCATGTCAAGTGCGCTGGAGCGGTTTGGCTACACCATCGAGGAGGCGGAGAATGGCGCAGAGGCGCTCGCCGTTGCCAAGCGCAAGCGGCCCGCCCTCGTCGTCGTCGAGGCCCTTCTGCGCGGCGTGTCCGGGTACGAGGTCTGCCATGAGCTCAAGCGCGAGTTCGGCGCGGCGCTGCCGATCGTCTTCGTCTCGGCGAATCGCACGGAGCCCGGCGACCGCGTGGCCGGTCTCCTCATCGGCGCCGACGACTACCTCGTCAAGCCGGTCGATCCCGAAGAGCTGCTCGCACGCGTGAGAAGGCTTCTGCCGGCTTCGCTCGGCGACGGACGGACGGCGAACGAGCTGACCCTGAGGGAACTCGAGGTTCTCTCGCTTCTCGTGGCGGGGCTCAGCCAGCCCGAGATCGCGGAAAAGCTCTTCATAAGCCCTCGAACCGTGGGCAAGCACTTCGAGCACATCCTCAGCAAGCTCGGCGTTCACAGCCGCGCACAGGCCGTTGCGGTCGCCGTTCGTGACGAGGTGCTCCAGGTCGATACGGGTGCGCCAGACGTCGAGGCGTCCTCGCTCGCTCAGTACTGATGGCGCCCTGGCCGGCGCGTTTTAGCCAGTAGCAACCGCCGGGCCGACCGTCAGCGAGACGACCTCGACGACGTCCTGCTTTCCCTTCAGCTCGAGCGTTCGTTGCTCCAAGCTGGGATCGAGCCCAGCGGCCCGCGCGGCGGCCGCGGTCACGAGGATCTCGCCGGGTCCGGCTGCAGAGGCCAGGCGAGCCGTCGTGTTGACCGCGTCTCCAAGGGCGGTGATGGAAACGTGGACGCCTTCGCCCACCGCGCCGACCCATGCGGTGCCGGTGTGCAGCCCTGCTCCCACCGGAATCCAAGGCCCGCCCGGATCGGCGTGCCCGGTCGCTTCGAGCAGCGCGCGCGCCGCGGCGAGTCCGCATTTTGCATGGTGGTCGCCGCTCAAAAGCGGGAAGAACATCGCCACCAGCTCGTCGCCGACGAACTTGTCGACGATGCCGTCATTCTCGAAGACGGTCGTAGCGGCCGCGTCGTAGTAGCGCTCCATCAGCTGACGGAACTCACCGGCAGGGATGCCCTCGGCCAGCGAGGTCGACCCGCGCACGTCGGCGAAGAGGAGCGTGCACTCGATCTCCGCTCCGCCATGGTGCTTCTCCATGAACTTGAAGCAGGTGCCGCACCAGTTCGGGTTCTTGTCCGACGGCTTCTTGCCGACCAGGCGCATGAGCGGCGCGCCCGCGCCCGCGAACGGCGCCGCGCACAGCCTGCAGCGCGGCTCACGCGGAATCATCTTGAGCACGCGGCGCAGCGTGTGCTCCTTCGAGTGGCCGCCGTTCAGGAAGTCGCGCCAGAACTCTTCGTTCCGGCCAGTTGGCGCGTCGTCCGGCTCCACAGCGCCCCAACGCTCGCACGGCCCGAGGGCGAAGTCAAAGCTGCAAGGACCGCGGCGGAAGATCGTGTTGGCACCGACGTCCGTTACTCACAGGCGCTTCGCCAAAAGATGAAGGAGGCGGCTGCGGCTTCCGCCTCCTTCGGGTCAGCAAGCGGCGTGATCTGCGGCCCATCACGCCCTCTTACGAGCTCTCACCGTACTGCCCCTGCGGCGTTGAAACATCCCCCGTCCGGGCGAGTGAAGTGAAGTGATGAACCAACGCATGGGGGATGGGTCAAGCGGCCCTGCCTGCACGATGCTTAGG
>JBKPFG010000298.1:0-5327 GCA_046728735.1 Actinomycetota bacterium | reverse complement strand
AGAAACGTGAACAGGACCTCCGCGCCGACGAGCGCGAAGGCAGAGAGGACGTGCAGGAAGAGGAGCCAGTCGTGCGTGTCCACGCGTCCGGCAAGCTACAGGATGCTGCGGAAGCTAGCGGCTAGCCGTGGCCGTTGGACTTGCGTGGCCCCCGGCGTTGCTCGAGGCGTTGCCACCGGCGTGCGAGGCACCACTCCGGCGGGGCGATGCCGGCCTTCCCGCCCCGTGACCGCCGTTGTGCTTGGCTGCCGCCTCGGGGTTCGCGTGCCGGCGGGCGTGGCCCCTGCCCTTCGCCTTTCCCCCACGCGCGTTATCCCGGGCGACCGAGATCGGGTCGCGATCCGCGGGCGCCGTACGCTCCGTCGGCCGGGCTTGGGAGCGCGTGACGGGCGCCGACTGCGGCGCGAAGGAGAGCGGCTTCAGCCAGTCGGCTCGGCCGGCCGGCCCGGTCGCGACCGCAGTCGCAGAGGCGGCTACGGCGAGGCCGGTGGCGATGCTCGCGCTCAGGCTCCCACCCAGCGCAGTCTTCAGCGAGGCGAGCACGGCGCCGCCGTCGAAAGCGTGCGCAAGACGGGCGCGGCGCGTTCGTCGAGCCTCTGGTGCCTCGAGGGCCGCCGCAAGCGAGCGCCTGGCGCGGAAGATGAGCGTCTCGACGGCGCCCTGCGTGATGCCCAGCTCCGCAGCAACCTCCCGGTAGGAGAGCCCCTGCCATTCACGGAGGAGAATCGCGCGGCGCTGCTGCTCGGGGAGGGAAGCGAGAGCCTCGTCGATCCCGAGCAGCTCGTCGCCGGGATCGTGGGGGGAGGCGATGAGCTCTTCGATCTCCTGGATGTCCTCCGGCCGCTCGACGCGGCGGCGCCGCCAGGTCGAGCGCTGCCTCGTCAGGCACACGTTGTGGGCGACCTTGAAGAGCCAGGCCTGGGCGACCTCGGGCTCGAATCCACTCAGGAGGCTGCGGCAGGCGTTCAGATAGGTCGCCTGCAGCGCGTCCTCGGCCTCCTCGGGCGATCCAAGCTGGCGCAGGCAGTAGGCGTAGATCCGCCTGGAGTGCTCGGTGAAGAGCTCCTCCGCGCGGTCCGGAGCGGCGCTCATGGGTTAACTCTGAGCGCAAGCGCTCCTCAGATCATCCCCCGTTAGGACGAGGAGGGTTGTGCCGCCCTGCTAGTGGCCTCGCGCGACCTCGCGGCACTCGTCGATCGGCACGTCGGCCGGATCCGCTCCTTCGAGCTCGACGGTGCAGGTGTCGGCAACGACCTGGTAGGCGGTGACGACACCGGGCCCGAGCGGCGTCTGGACATGCCGTCCGACCCGCGGCGCACGGTCGCGAAAGCTCTTGTAGGTCGGATGCTCGAAGGCGAGGCAGCAGCGCAGCCGTCCACAGAGCCCCGTGATCCGCCCTGAGCTCATGGGCAGGTCCTGATCCTTCGCCATGCGGAGGGTGATCGGCTGCTCATGGGACGGGAAGCGCCGACAGCAGTGCTGGCCGCCGCAGAGGCCGTGGTCGCCGCAGAGTCGCGCACACTCCCGCGGCCCGACCGAGCGCAGCTCGATCCGCCGCGAGAGCCGGCGGCGGAGCTCTTCTCGCAAAGCGGTCAGGTCGGGGCGGCCTTCGGCCTCGTACGCGAAGACGAGACGAGACCCGTCGAAGACGAGCTCCGCGGAGACTGGCTTCATCTCGAGGCCGGTCTGCCGCATCACCTCGCGGAAGACGCGCATCGCGCGTTCCGCCTCGGCCTTGTTCGAGACGTTCGTCTCCTCGTCCGTCTGCGTCGCCCGCCGGACGACTTTCTTCAAGGGCGGTGAGGGCTCCGACTCGAGCTCGTGGTTGTGCTTGACGACCCGGCCCAGCTCGAGCCCTCGCGAGGTCTGGCAGATGACACGCGTGTTCCAGGCCAGCTCGAGGCCGCCCGGATCGAATGAGTAGACCTTTCCGCCCGGCGAAAACACGACACCGACCGCAGTCGCCATGCGAAAACGCTACCGCGTCGGCTGCGGCAGCGTGGCAAGCTCCCGGCGAAGGCGGGCGAAGAGCGCCTCGAGGGCGAGCCCTGGCTGAACCTGAAACTCGAACGACCGCCACGTCTCCCGAACGGCTTCGGCCGCGCGCTCCGCAGCGAGTGAGCGCTCCGAGCTCCCGTCCTCGGCGAGCTCGGCCAGGCAATCGGAGTTGACGACGGCGCCTTGCGCCCCGGCCGCCAGGACCACCAGGTCTCGGTACCAGCTCGTGAGGATGTCCAACGAGGCCAGCACCTCGTCGCGCTCGGCGCCGCGAGCGGCGCGCCGAACCCGCTGCTCGGCCTCCCGCGGCGTCTCGTCCGCGGCAGGGTTCTCTTCGGCCTGGGCGCGAGCCTCCGACGCTCGCGCCTGCGCGAGCTCGTGCACCCGCTTGGACGCGCTGCCGGGGTCGAAGGTGGAGTCGAGGTAGACCGAACGGGCGAGCTCGATCAGCGCCGCGCGGCGCTTTCCCGCCTCGGCGTCGAGCAAGCGGTCTGCGCGGTCGAGCCGCCCTCCCGCCACCCGCGCGAGCGCCTCGAGCCGCTCTCCGGACAATCCCCGGGCCGACAGGTACGCCTTGACCGCGCGTTGTGACAGTCGTCTGAAGGGGACGAGCTGGCAGCGCGAGCGAATGGTCGGCGGAAGCGGCCCGAGATCGTCGGCGATGAGGACGACCACGGCGTAGTCGGGCGGCTCTTCGAGATCCTTGAGGAGAGCGTCGGCGGCGTCCTCGTTCAGCAGGTGGGCGCCGAAGACCAGGTAGACGCGCCGGGCGGCCTCGAAGGGACGCATGTGCAGATCGCGGCGCAGGTCGCGGATGGGATCGATGCGAATCTGGTCACCCAACGGCTCGAGGACGTACAGATCGGGGTGGGCGCGTCGGGAAACCCGGGCGGGATCTCCGATCAGCTCTCCCGCGAACGCGAGGGCCGCGCGCCGCTTGCCGACACCGCGCGGCCCGTGGAAGAGGTACGCGTGGGCAGGCCCTTCGGCCAGAGCCGAACGCAAAAGGGCCTTCGCCTCGTCCTGCTCAGGAAAGGTCTCGAAGGTGTCCACGAATGAGCTCGGCGAGGGCCTGCGGGGGTTGGCTTCCGTCCACGGTCACGATGCGCTCCGCGAAGATAACGGCCAGCTCGCGGTACGCGCTGTCCACACGGGCGACGAAGTCCTCGCCTTCGCGCTCGATGCGGTCGGGCTCGTCGCCGCGGCGGAGCTTCGCCTGCTCCAGCGGGACGAGGATCAGGAACGTCCGGTCCGGGAGCAGGTGGCCGGTCGCAGCGAGGTTGAGCTCGAGCACCCGCTCGACCCCGAGCCCGCGTGCCAGCCCCTGATAGGCCAGCGAGGAGTCGATGTAGCGATCGCAGAGGATGTCCTCACCGCGTGCCTGCGCGGGCCTGATCACCTCGTCCACGAGTTGCGCGCGCGCCGCTGCGAAGAGGGCGGCCTCGGCCCAGGGTGCGAGACCTTCTCCGCCGAGGATCAGGTCGCGGACCTTCTCCCCGAACGCAGTTCCCCCCGGCTCGCGGGTCGTGAGGACATCCCGGCCCTCCGCCCGCAACAGCTCCGCGACGAGGCGCACCTGCGTCGACTTGCCCGACCCGTCGACCCCTTCGAACGTGATGAACATCGAGGCCGACCGGTGTCCCTTCAGTGAATGGCACCGCGCTCTCTGGCGGCGAAAACCGAGTTGGGCAAGGACTCAGGGAGCGTGCGTATGCAGGTCATAGGTGCGCGACCGAGGACGCAGCCCGGCGAAGGTTTGCAGCCGCCAGAAGCCCGGGACATTTGCTGGAGGGACACTAGGATATTGGTGGTGCGGGCGATCGTGACAGGCGGAGCGGGCTTCATCGGCTCGCACGTCGTCGACGCGCTCGTCGCGCGCGGGGACGAGGTGACCGTCCTCGACAACCTCTCCACGGGTCGGCGCGAGAACGTCAACGAGAGCGCTCGCCTCCTGGAAGCCGACCTGGCGGAGGCAGGCGACGTCTTCGCGGGAGCGCGTCCCGACGTCTGCTTCCACCTCGCCGCCCAGGCCGATGTGCGCGTTTCCGTCGAGCGTCCGGACTTCGACGCCGAGGTGAACCTGCTGGGCACGATCCGCGTGCTCGACGCGGCGCGCGCGCAGGACACGCAGGTCGTCTTCTCGTCCACCGGAGGGGCGATCTACGGCGAGTGTGAGGAGCCGGCGGACGAGGACGCACCACGGCGGCCGCTTGCGCCCTACGGTGCCTCGAAACTGGCCGCCGAGGAGTACCTGGCGACGTACAACCGCCTGCACGGAACGCGCCATGTCGCCCTGCGCTACGGCAACGTCTACGGCCCCCGCCAGGACCCCCATGGGGAAGCGGGCGTCGTCGCGATCTTCTTCGGGCGGCTGGCGCGGGGCGAATCCCTGCGGATCTTTGGAGACGGGCGCCAGACGCGTGACTACGTCTACGTGGGGGACGTCGTCGCCTCGACGCTCGCCGCGCAGGGGCACGCCGGCGTCTTCAACGTCGGCACCGGGCTAGAGACCTCGGTCCTCGAGCTGGCCGACGCCTGCTCGCGCGTCGCGGGCGCCTCGGTCCGCCTCGAGCACGCGCCGCCCCGCCCTGGCGAGCTGCAGCGAAGCGTCCTCGACCCGAGCCGGGCCGAGCGCGAGCTCGGCTTCCGCGCCCAGACGCCGCTGCACGAGGGGCTGGCAGCGACCTGGGAATTCATCAGGGAGTCGGAAGGAGAGGCCGGCGAGGGGGCGAACTAGAGCGCCCCATGGATCACGCATACGTCCGCAAGGAGACGATCGAGACGCCGTGGCGCACCGCCGCGGTCGTGGCGGCAGGAGTCGCCGCCGTCGAGCTCTTCATCCTCGTGATCGTCGGCGTCGCCTTCGGCGCCAAGCTCATGAGCGACCACGCCCAGAAGGCCGTCATCAGCGCGACGACTGCCGCCAAGCCCGCCGCCTCGACTCCCACTGGTGGCAAGACCGAGGCCCAGACCGGCAAGGCGACGAAGACGAACGCCGCGCCGGTGGCTCATCTGACCCGCAACAAGACGTCGGTTGTGGTTCTGAACGGGAACGGGACGCCGGGCGCAGCCGCCGTCAGCGCAGACCGCCTGCGCAGGTTCCACTACATCATCGCGGCCACCGGGAACGCCCCCCGCTCCGACTTCCAGCGCTCCCTCGTCATGTACCGCAAGGGTTACGAGGGCGAGGCGATTCGACTCGCGCACGACCTGCATCTGAGGCGGGTCACGCCCCTGGACGGAATGAAGCTCAGCGACCTCCAGGGCGCCCATCTCGCGCTGATCATCGGCGGGTAGATCGGCGACACGCGGCTAGTCTTCGGCCGTGG
>JBKPFG010000223.1:0-8358 GCA_046728735.1 Actinomycetota bacterium | reverse complement strand
GGAGCCTTCGCGGTCTACCTGATCGTCTCGGAACGGCGCCGCCACGAGACGGCGGAGGACGAGCTGCAGGCCCAGGCCACCTTCCTCGAGTCGCTCGTGGACGCCATCGCCGCCGTCTCCACCCCGCTCGAGGCCAACGCGATCATCGAGCGGACGTGCGACGAGGCGAAACGGCTCTTCGACGCGAGGGAGGCGAAGTTCCTCAGCCCGGCCGAGAACGCGGCGGGCGAGCCACGGCTGACCGAGAACGGCATGATCGTCCCGCTCGCCGTCCGCGGAAACCAGGTCGGCGCGCTCAGCCTGACGCGAAGCGGCGGCTTCCACCGTTGGGATCTCATCCGGGCGAGCGTGCTGGCCGACTTCGCCTCGCGGGCGGCCGAGAACGCCCGGCTGATCGTCGAGGCGCAGGAGCGCGAGGGCGAGCGGGCGCGCCTGGCCGAGCAGCTGATCACGGCCGAGCAGGACGAGCGGCGGCGTCTTTCCCTCTTCCTCCACGACGGGCCTGTGCAGTCGATGGCCGGGATCGCGCTCATGCACGACGCTGCCCTGGCGGCCATCAACGACGGCAGGTACGAGGACGCGGCCAAGGTGATCGAGAGCTCGCTCGAGCGCGAGCGCAGGACGATCCAGGAGTTGCGCGATCTCTCCTTCGCGATCGAGCCGCTCGTCCTCCGCGACCAGGGCTTCGGGGCCGCGGTCCGCGCGCTCGGCGACCAGATCGAGCAGACTCACCGGATCACCGTCTCCACCGAGACGGACGCCGGGGAGCGGCTGAGCGAGAAGGCCCAGGTCGCGCTCTACCAGATCATCCGCGACTCGCTCCACCTGGCCGTCCGGCGCCGGCCGACGCAGATCGGTGTCACGGTGGTCGAGCTCGACGGCGGCGGCTTCGCGGCCGAGATCGACGACGACGGGGTCGGTGAGAGGCGCCGCGGCTCGATCGAGGAGCTCGACGAGCGCGCACGCATCCTCAACGCCAAGCTGTCCGTCGAGAGCCGCGCGGAGGGAGGCACCGCCCTGCGAGTCCTCATGCCTCCGTATGTCGCCGTCGGGGACGAATAAGATCCGCCCCGCATGGCCGAGAAGCACCTCCTCTTCCTCCCAGGCCACACCGGTTACGAGCTGACCGAGCGGGACGGCGAGCCTCCTCGTCCGGGCGAGGAAGTTGAGCTGGACGGCAACGGAGCGTTCGTCGTCGTCAAGGTCGCGCCGTCGCCGTTGCCGCAGGACGATCGCGCCTGCGCCTACCTCCAGGCCCGCTAGCCGAGCGCGCTTTCGGCGGCGATCTTGCCGAGGACGAGCGCCGAGGCCAGCGCGCTCGACCAGCCGCCCGTTGAGATCCCGCCCACGTCCGCGCCGGCGACGTAGAGACCGTCGGCCGCGCAGGCGTTCTCGTCGACCCGGATTCCCCCGAGCGTGGTCGTGATCGCCGCAACGACCTCGACCGTGGTCGCGCCGGCCGATCGCTCCACCGGCGCGCCTCCCCGCCTCGCCGCCTCGATGAGGTCACGGACCGTGCGTTCTCGCACCGGCTCGCCCAGGGCCTCGTCCGGAACGACGTAGCGGGCCCGCGCGCCGGGCTGGCGCGCCGTCCACTGGACGACGTCGATCTCCGACCAGCTCTTCACCTCGTACTGCTCGCCCGCGAGGTTTTCGACTCGCGCGAGACTGGCGTAGACCTGCGCCAGAGGCACGAAGTCCTCAGGCGAGATGCTGGGCGCTGCCGCCATGTTCCGTCCGTAAAACTCGTCCATCCCGCCCGACGTCTCCGCGCCCGCGGCAAGCGCGAGCCGAAGGCCGTCGCCCGCGCTCCAGGGATTCGCCCGCAGAACGAGAGCGCGGGCCTCGGGTGTGATGTGGCGCTCGACGAGGCCCGGATCCCCCTGGAAGCCACCGGTGGCGAGGATCGTCGGGACCCCCTCGGGAAGCTCTGTCAGGGCGCGCCCGAGCTGCACCTCCCCCGCCCTCGCAGCGAGAGCCTCGGTCAGCCGACCGGGATCGAAACGCGCCCCGACGGTGAGCGGATTGCCCGTGTCGCGGTGAAGCACGGCCACGCCTTGCGACTCGAGCCAGCCGAGGCTCTCGTCCA
Organism: Actinomycetota bacterium; assembly: GCA_046728735.1. Taxonomy (GTDB): domain Bacteria; phylum Actinomycetota; class Thermoleophilia; order Gaiellales; family Gaiellaceae; genus JAIBJP01. The sequence goes on along the minus strand of JBKPFG010000223.1, from coordinate 6,269 downwards.
GGCGCTCCCAAACGAGGCGCTGCAGCTTGGGATCGCCGCCCGGGCATTCGGCCCGGAAGCGCTCCCACTCCTCGTAGCGCCAGACCATGCCGCTCGAGAGGAGCATGGAGCCGCCCGGCCGGTCGCCCTTCTCGAGCACGGCGACATCTGCCCCGAGCTCGCGTGCCCGCGCGGCCGCGACGAGCCCCGCCATGCCGGTGCCCGCGACGAGGAGATCCAAGCCAGGAGTCCTAGACCAGCGAGAAGCTGGGCTTGTGCTCCACGTACTCGATCTTGATCCCGTCCGGGCCCCAGACGAAGACCGCGTACGTGTTGGGCGCGTCGACGACGTCGGCGATCTCGATCCCCTGCCGCTCCGCTTCCTTGATGTGATCGTCCGCGGAATCGACCTTGAGGCCGAGGTGATTGAGCAGCGGCCGCTCGGTGTCCTCGGCCTGGCCCACCTCGAGCTCGACGAACGCTCCTCCGACGGAGAGCCGCCCGTCGTCCTGCTCGAAGCCGAGCTCCGCGAGACCCGCTGCGGTCTTGTCGGGATCCGGGACGGTGAACGCGACGTGGTCGAGGTCGTAGGCGACACCGCTCTCCACCTCGACGAGGCCGAGCGGCAGTCCTTCGGGGGCGATGAACGTCGCTCGGCCCGGAGCGGGGCGCTCGACGGCGAGGTCGGGCGGAAGCTCGGCGAGGGCCTCGTCGAGATCGAACACGCGCAGCCCGATCCGGGCGAGGACGCCGGGCTCGCGATCTCCCTCGGCCGCGAAGAGGGTCAGCTTCCCGCGCCGCGCGTCGGCTCCCACCAGGGTGAACTTGTCCGTTCTCTCGATGATGTGCATGCCGAGCCTGTCGACGAGAAAATCGGACAGGATGTCGCGGTCGCGCACCCAGAGCGCGACGTGGTCGAGCGTCTCAGGTCTCATGCCCCCGAAGGTACCCACGGCTGAACGCCTAAACGCGTGCTGAGCGCCGAACATTCCCCGCGGGCGGCGATTGCTCGGGGCCCCACGCGGAATAGAATCGTGCTCCCAACGAGGAGGCGCGATGCTGAGCTTCGGCGTCACGGTCCTGCCGGACCCACCCCACACCCGTTTCCTCGAGCTCATGCAGCTCGCGGAGGAAAACGGCTTCGAGTACGGATGGACCTACGACTCGCACATCCTCTGGCACGACGGCTATCCGCTCCTGACGCTGCTCGCGACGCAGACCAAGAAGCTCAAGTTCGGCCATTGCGTCACGAACCCCGGAACGCGCGAGCCGACGGTGACAGCGAGCGGCTACGCGACTCTGCACGCGATTTCGGGCGGGCGCGCCGTCTTGGGCATCGGGCGCGGCGATTCGGCACGCCGGGTGATCGGCTACAAGCCCGTGAAGATGGCCGAGTTCGAGAGCTCGTGCCGGATGATCAAGGATCTGTTGAACGGCCGGCCCGTCGAGTGGAACGGCAAGGAGCTCCAGCTCGAATGGGCCAGGGACCAGCCGAAGATCCCCATGTACATCGCCGCCTACGGCCCGAGGGCGCTCGGCGTGGCCGGACGAATCGCGGACGGCGTGATCATCCAGCTCGCCGACCCGGTCATCATCCAGTGGATCATGGAGCAGGCCCGCGCGGCCGCGGAAGAGGCCGGGCGCGACCCCGGCGAGCTCGAGTGCCTCGTCTGCGCCCCGAGCATCGTCACCGACGACATGGCCGAGGCGCGCGAGGCCGTCCGCTGGTTCCCCGCGATGGTTTCGAACCACGTCATGGACCTGATCGAGCGCTACGGGGAGGACTCGGAGATCCCGAAGGACCTGACCGAGTACGTCAAGGCGCGCAAGTTCTACGACTACAAGGACCACAGCCGTGAAGGCGCGGCGCACGGAGAATTCGTCACGGACGAGATCTGCGACCGCTTCAGCGTCATCGGCTCGGTCGACCAGGTGCGGGACAAGCTCGAGGAGCTCGACTCGATCGGAGTCGACCACTTCAACATCTACCTCATGACCCACGGGCAGGAGAACGTGCTCGCTACGTACGGACGCGAGATCATCCCCGAGCTGAAGGGAGCCACCGTCTAGACCTCACTTCGCGATCGGGATCTGGGACTTTTCATCCGGAATCGGCCTAACTTCGTCAGCCCCATATCGTCTTATGGTGCTGATGGCCGTCGATCATCGCGTAGCGCTGCGGCGAACCCCCGAAGTCGGCGCGGCCCGTTCCGAGCCGGAAGCGGGCGCCGCGGTCGCAGAGCGAAGCCTCTGGAGAGATGCGGTCTACCGCTTCGCCCGAACCGGGCGGCGGTCGTCCCGCCGACAGCCTCCTGGGGCTCGATCGCGCAGGACGGACGGGCGGCCTACGTGATCCATCCGCTCGTGATCGTCGTTCCCAGCCTCATGATCGCCACCCTCGTCCTCTGTCGAACTTCATCGCGGACGGTCTTCGGGACGCGCTCGATCCGCACACGCGCTCCGAAAGCGCCTGAACCGCTAGGCTCGGGCCGTTGGAGATCCCGCCGGAGGCTCGCGAGGTTCTCGAGTCCGACCAGCTCGCCCATCTGGTGACCCTCAACCCGGACGGGAGCCCGCAGATCACGTGCGTCTGGGTCGGTCTCGAAGGCGACGAGATCGTCTCCGGCCACCTCGGCCGCTGGCAGAAGCTCCGCAACATCGAGCGGGACCCGCGCGTCTCGCTCTCCATCGAGACGACGCGGACGAACGAGCTCGGCCTCCGCGAATACCTCGTCGTGCACGGCCGTGCCCGCATTCAGGAGGGCGGCGCACCCGAGCTCCTGCAGCGCCTCGCCCGCACGTATATCGGGCCGGACGTCACCTTTCCGCCGATGCCCGACCCCCCACCCGGTTTCGTAACCCGCATCACGGTCGAGCGCCTCGGCGGCGTCGGACCATGGGCTTCTCGCTAGCCCGGGGAATGCCGAATCGGCCCCGTCGTTGCACCCTGGCATGAGCCACCGCCGAGAGGAGCTGCATGCCTGCGTATGAAGACCCGAAGCGCTGGAAGGCGCTCGCAGTCCTGGGGGTCGCCTATCTGATGGTCGTGCTCGACGTCTCGATCGTGAACGTCGCGCTCCCGTCCATCCAGAAGGAGCTCCACTTCTCGACGGAAAACCTCCAGTGGGTCATCAGCGCCTACGCGCTCACCTTCGGCGGCTTCCTCCTGCTCGGCGGGCGGGTCGGCGACCTCCTCGGCCGGCGCTGGCTCTTCATGGTCGGCCTCGGCGCCTTTGCGCTCTTCTCGCTCGCCTGCGGGCTCGCTACCTCCTCGGGGATGCTGATCGCCTTCCGCGCGCTCCAGGGGCTCGCCGGCGCCATCCTCTCGCCCTCGGTCTTCTCGATCGTCTCCGTCACCTTCCGCGAGGGCTCCGAACGGAACAAGGCGCTCGGGATCCTGGGCGCGATCGCCGGCTCGGGAGCGGCGATCGGCGTCCTCGCCGGCGGCGTGTTGACGGAGTACGCCGGCTGGGAGTGGATCTTCTTCGTCAACGTCCCGATCGGCATCGGCGCCCTCTTCCTCGTGCCGCTGTTCGTCCGCGAGAGCCGCGCCGACGACATGCTGCGCCACTTCGACACGGCCGGCGCGGTCACCGTCACGGCGAGCCTGATGCTCCTCGTCTACGGCCTCACCCAGTCCACGAACATCGGCTGGAGCTCCCCGCGGACGATCCTGGTGCTCATCGGGTCGGCCGTCCTCATGGCCGCCTTCATCGTCATCGAGATGCGCTCTCGCTCCCCGCTCGTCCCGCTCAGCTTCTTCAAGCGCCGGACGCCGACGGGCGCGAACATCGTCGGTTTCGGCCTGGGGACGATGGTCTTCGGGATGTTCTTCCTGCTCTCGCTCTACATGCAGCAGGTGCTCGGCTTCTCGGCGCTCAAGACCGGCGTCGGCTATCTCGCGGTCGCGCTGACGGCGGTCGTCGCCTCCGGGATCGCCCAGGCCCTCGTCACGAAGTTGGGCGTGAAACCCGTGCTGATCGCCGGTCTCGGCCTGCTCGGCGCGGGGCTCATCTACTTCACGCAGGTCTCGGTGGGCGGCTCGTACGTCTCCGACCTGCTCCCCGGGTTCCTGCTCATCGGCGTGGGCCTCGGCTTCTCCTTCGTGCCGGTCTCGATCGCGGCCCTGGCGGGCGTCACCGGCAGGGACGCGGGGCTCGCCTCCGGGCTCATCAACACGAGCCAGCAGATCGGCGGCGCGCTCGGCCTCGCGATCCTGACGACGGTCGCAACCACACACGCGGACAACCTGCTGGCGTCGGGAGAGGATCCTGCACACGCCTTCACCTCGGGCTACAGCCTCGCCTTCTGGGCGGGTGTCGGCTTCGCAGCGATCTCGATCGTGGCGACGATCTTCGCGCTCAAGCGCGAGGACCTGGCGGTCCAGCCGGGGGCCGAGCCGGCCGGGGTCGAAGCGAGCTAGCTAGGAAGCTCGCCGGGGCAAGAGGACCCGCACCGAGGCGCCCCCGCCGGGGCGGTCCTCGACCCACGCGCGCCCCCCGTGGGCCTCCGCGAAGCGTGCGACGAGCGAAAGGCCGATTCCCGCACCGGGCACCGCCGAGAGCGTCTGGGCGCCGCGGTTGAAGGTCTCGAAGACGGCGGCCTTGTGCTCGTCTCCGATCCCGGGCCCTTCGTCTTCGACCGCGAGCAGGACGGCGTCTCCGTCCTCGTCGAGCCTGACGTGGATCGAGCTCCCCGGGGGCGTGTGCTTGACGGCGTTGAGGATCAGGTTCTCGACGATGCGCTCGACCTTGGGAGCGTCCACCTCGGCCCCGACCGGGCCCCCGCTGATGTCGACGCGGCGGCCGTTGAGGTCACAGGTGGAGATCGCCCGCTCTACGAGCTGCAGTACGTCGGTCGGGTGCCGGGTGAGCGTGAGGGCGCCTCGTCGAACACGCTCGACGTCGAGCAAATCGACCAGGAGTCGCTCGAGCCAGCCCGAGGACGAGGAGCGCGGCGAGACCAATTCCGGAGGGCGCCCAGACGGGCGTGATCACGCCGTGGGCGACGTCGAGATCGAGCCCGACCTTTGCGGCCCCTACGTAGGCGCCGCCGACGACGATGAACCAGAAAGCCCCCCGAAGCAGGCCGGCCTGCACACCTTGAGGTATAGCGGCTACCGTGGAAGGCGTCGTGCGACTCGAGGGCATCCACCACATCACGGCGATCACCGGCGATGCGCCCAGGAACGTCGACTTCTATGCGCGGCTGCTCGGGCTTCGCCTCGTCAAGAAGACCGTCAACCAGGACGACCCGACGGTCTACCACCTCTTCTACGCGGACGAGCTCGGCAGCCCCGGCTCGGATATCACGTTCTTCGAGTATCCGGGGGCGCGGCGGGGACGGCCCGGCGCAGGGATGGTGCACCGCATCGTCTGGAGAATCGGGTCCGAGGACGCGCTCGACTTCTGGGAGCAGCGGCTCCGGAACGAAGGCATCGCCACGACGCGCGCGGACGGCCGCCTGACCTTCTCCGACTTCGAAGGCCTGAGCCTCGAGCTGGCCGTCGTCGAGACCGAGGACGCGCCGCTGATCGCAGATCATCCAGAGGTGCCGGCCGAGGTCGCCCTCCAGGGCTTCGACTCGGTGCGCGCGTTCAGCTCCAATCCTGAGGCGAGCCGGGCTTTTCTCGCCGAAGGAATGGGCTTCCAGCCGCAGGGCGAGGAAACGCACGAGCTCCGGGGCGAGGAGCGCGGCTCCTTCTACGTCTACGACCGCACGAGCGAGCGCGGCATCGGGGGAGCCGGGACTGTCCACCATGTCGCGTGGGCCTCGCCGATCGACGAGCACGAGGAGTGGCGGCGGCGCGTCCTGGGGGCCGGAGCGTCCCCGACCCCGGTCATCGACCGCTTCTACTTCCGCTCGATCTACTTCCGGGAGCCGAGCGGGGTGCTCTTCGAGATCGCGACGATCGGCCCCGGGTTCACGACGGACGAGCTCCTGGAGCATCTGGGAGAACGGCTGTCGCTCCCGCCCGCGTTCGAGCATCTACGCGACCAGGTCGAGCCAGTGCTCACCCCGCTGCCTGATCCCCGCGCCCGCGAGTCGGTCGGCTAGGAGGGTCTGGCGGACATCGCTCGTCGCCGGGACGGGACGAGCGGCGCGCCTCCGCCGGCACAGCCGATGTTTCGTCAAGCCCTCCTACTAGGTGTCCTACCCACGGACGTTGTGAACGCGGCTGATCGGCGGCCGGTCTCCGAGCGAGCTGTGCGGCCTGCGTCGGTTGTAGTGGTCGAGCCAGTGTGGCAGCGCCTGGTTGCGCTCTCGATGGGAGCGGTACACGAGCCCGT
>JBKPFG010000108.1:0-11850 GCA_046728735.1 Actinomycetota bacterium | reverse complement strand
GCGGACCGAGCTCGCGTGGGCCGCCTACATCGTCGGCGGGAGTGTCCTTCTCTTCTCGGTCGCCGTCGTCGTGGGCATGGCCCTGAGCGCGCTCCCCTTCGTCTGGGGCGCGGTCGTCGCGTTCATCCTGCTCGTGCTCGTCACCGGGCTGCTCGCGCCCGAGGTGCGCAGCTTCTGGGCGCGGCTGCCGCGCTAGGCCTACCCGCTTTCGGGTCGACGACGGAGCGCGACGATCTCGGCGGCGACAGCGACTGCGACCTCCTCCGGCGTCCGGGCGCCGATGTCGAGGCCGATCGGCGCGTGGATCCGCCGCAGCGCCTCCTCGCCGACCCCTTCGGCGCGTAGGCGCTCCTCTCGGTCGGTCCGTGTCTTCGACCCGCCGAGCGCCCCGATGTACCCGGCCGGACCGGCAAGCGCGGCTTTCAGGAGCGGCACGTCGAATTTGTGCTCGTGGGTGAGGACGCAGATCGCTGTGCGCTCGTCCACCTCAGCCGTGCTCAGGAACTCGTGCGGCCAGGCAACGACGAGCTCATCGGGCTCGGGAAACCGCTCCCGGGTGAGCAAGCGCTTGCGCGCGTCGCAAAGCGTGACGTGGAAGCCGAGGAGGCTCCCTGCGCGCGCGACGGCGGCGGCGTGGTCGAGCGCGCCGAAGACGTACATGCGCGCCCGCGGCAGGAGCGGGAGGACGAAGACGTCGCCCTCGAGCGTCGGCTCGGTGCGCCCGTCGACGGAAACGAGACGCTGGTCGCCGATGTCAGTGCCTGCGATTTTCATGGCGAGCGCGACCGGTCGTTCTTGGCGCACCGCGGCCGAGAGTTCCTCGATGAGGTCGCTCTTCGCCATAGCCAAGAAGACATGAATCGTTCCCCCACAGGGAAGCCCGGCCTCGAAAGCGTCCTCGTCTTCGATCCCGTAGCTCCGGAGGCGGGGCGCGCCCCCGTCGAAGATCGCCCGCGCCTCGTCGTAGAGGGCGGGCTCGACGCAGCCGCCGGTGAGCGATCCAGCGACGTCGCCCCGCTCGGAGACCGCCATGGCGGCGCCCGGGTCACGCGGCGCGGAGCGCTCCGTGCCCACGAGCGTCGCGAGCACGACGCCCAGCTCCTCGTGGGTCCAGCTCTCGATCGTGTCCAGGATCTCTCTCACGCGGGCGAGGATACGCCCGCGGCGTACCTCGCGCGCCTCGGTCTAGCGCGCCTCGACCGCGTGCTGCGCCTCCCACTCCTCGAAGGCTGCCCACGAGGCGAGGTAGGCGGTCAGGCGCTCGAGGCCGGCATAGAACTCCCGCCGGATCTCGATCGAGCAGGCGAGGCAGAATCCGTACGAATCAGAGACGTGGGGGTTGCCGCATTGAACGCACATCGGCCGTTTAACGCACACGGGTCGTGCCGGGATACTCCCCCTCAGGCGGCTTCGCGCAAGCTTTCCTCTAGCCGCTGGAGCTCGTAGAGGCGCGGATAGAGCTCGGGATAGCCGGCCTGCCCGTGCTCGGAGACGTCCAGCCCTGCGGTCTCGCGCTCGGCCTCGGCTCGGATGCCGAAGAGCGCTCTCATCGTCCAGAGGAGTGAGTACGACGCGACGAACGTGAACGCGCCCACGGCTGCGATGCCGAGCGCCTGCACGCCGAGCTGATGGAAGCTTCCGGTGTAGAAGAGTCCCCCGGTGCCCGTGGCGAGGTTGGACGCGAGCGCCGGCACGGCGAACAGTCCCGTGGCGAGAGTCCCCCAGATGCCCGAGAATCCGTGGACGGCGACCGCGCCGATGGGGTCGTCGATCTTCAGGCGCTCGACGAAGAGGACGCCGTAGACGGCGATCGCGCCCGCCACGGCGCCGATCAGGATTGCGGCCCAAGGCGCGACGAACCCGGACGCCGCCGTGATCGCGACGAGAGCTGCGATGACGCCGTTCAGCATCATCCCGATGTCCGGCTTCTTGAGGACGAGCCAGGCCGTCCCGATGCCGCCGAGCGCCCCGGCCGCCGCGGCGAGATTGGTCGTCAGCGCGACGTAGGCGAAGTAGCCGACCCGGTCGCCGGAGGCGACGCCCAGCGTCGAGCCCGGGTTGAAGCCGAACCAGCCGAACCAGAGGATGAGCGTCCCCAGCACGGCATAGGGCATGTTGTGGCCCGGGATCGGATGCGCGCGGCCGTCCTGGCCGAAGCGGCCGATGCGCGGGCCGAGGAGGAGGGCGCCGGCGAGCGCCGCGAGCGCCCCCTGCAGGTGCACGACCGTCGAGCCGGCGAAGTCCTGCATCCCCAACGAGTAGAGCCAGCCTCCGGAGTGCCAGACCCAGTGGGAGACGACGGAGTAGACGATCGTGAAGGCGGCGCCGAAGACGAAGTAGACCCAGAGTTTCGCCCGCTCGGCCATCGCGCCCCAGACGATGGCGACGGAGACGCCGGCGAAGACGACCTCGAAGAAGTAAGCGCTCGCGCCCGGGATCGAGCCGAAGAAGCTGAAGGGCGCCTGCGCCACCCCGAGGAGCGCATCCACGGACGGCGCGAAGCCGCTCGTCCCCAGGAAGGAGTTGCCGTCGCCGAAGGCGAGCCCGAAGCCGACTGCCCAGTAGACGAGCGAGCAGAGGCCGAAGATGAGCACGTTCTTGCCCGCGATGTGCGCCGCATTCTTCATCCTCGTGAGGCCCGCCTCGAGGAACGCGAAGCCGGCCTGCATGAACATGACGAGCACGGCCGCGAGCACGACCCAGACCGTGTTGGCCGCGATGACCAGATCCGCTGTTTTCACCCCGCACCTCCTCCTGAACGCGAAAAGAGGCCCGGGAGCCGGAGCTCCACAGGCCTCGTCGCCTGACGCGAAGTTAATGGTCAGCCCGGACGGAGCCGAGCCCCAGGGAGGGCTTGACGAAACATCAGCTGTGTCGCCGGAGGCGCGAGCGACGCTCCGCCAAGCCCTCCTACTCGTACCAGGTGATCACCGCGAGGATCGCGTAGAGCCCCACGAGGGCCAGGCCCTCGAAGGCCGCCGCCTCCCCGTCGCCGGTGACCTGCCAGACGGCGATGGCCATGAGGAACAGAGCGCCGACGTAGAGGCCGGGAAGCACGAACGTCATGTGGGTGGTGAAGGTGAGCGAGAGGAGGACGAGCAACGGAAAGAGGAACACCGCGATCTGAGCGACCGAGTTCTTCACGACCGAGACCGCGAGATCGCTCTGTCCCTTGGCCGCGAGCGTGATCCCGACGACGTTCTCGACGGCGTTCCCGGCGATGCCCACGATCACGAGCCCCGTGAACTCCTTCGAAATGCCGAGGGCTTCGACGGCTCCGTCGATCGCGCCCACGAACCAGTCGGAGACGAAGGCTGCGGCCACGCCGCTGACGGCGAGGAGGGCGATCGAGATCGGAAGGGGGACCCGTAGAATCGCGCCCCGCTGCTGCTCTTCGGAGCTCGAGCGGAGGTAGAAGCTCAGCCAGGCCGCGTAGACCAGGAGCAGCACCACCGCGCCGATCGCCGAGATCGCCACCTGGTGCTGACTCGCCCGGTCGCCTGCGTTGTTCGAGAGGGCGAGCAGCACGATGATGAACACCGCGAGCAGGAGGAGCGTCGCGGTGTCGTTCGGGAGCCGCCGCTTGAAGCGGAAGCAGCCGTCCGGCGAGACCCGTGCTCCCGCGATGATGACGAGCCCGAGGATCAACAGGGCGTTCGCGAACAAGGAGCCGAGCACCGAGTACTGGGCCACGACCAGCTCCCCGGCCGAGAGCGCGAAGAGAACGACGAAGAGCTCGGGCAGGTTGCCGAGCGTCGACTGGAGGACGCCCGTGATCGCGGGGCCGAAACGAGCTCCCACCGCCTCGGTCGAGAAGGAGACGACCCAGGCGAGGCCCGCGAGCGCGCCCGCGGAGACGACGAAGACGGCGACGTCGGTGGCACCCGCGTACTCGAGCGCCGCGGTGAGCACGGTCAGGCACGCGACGCCGGCGAGGAGCCCGCGCTCGCTGCCGGTGAGGCCCGCCGTCATGGAAAGATCCTTCCATGCGGACGCTCTTCGCGAACGGCCACCTCGTGACCATGGACGAAGCCGGCACAGAGATCCCCAACGGATGGCTGCTCGTGGACGACGGGTTCGTCGAGGAGGTCGGAGGCGACAACCCGCCCCCGGCCGAGGCCTACGAGAACCTCGCCGGGGCGCTCGTCACGCCGGGCCTGGTCAACACGCACCACCACCTCTTCCAGAGCCTCACGCGCACGCGCGCACAGCAGGCCGACCTCTTCACCTGGCTCAAGCACCTCTATCCGCTCTGGCAGGAGATCGATGCCGACGCGGAGCACGCGGCGGCGCGCGCAGGCCTCGCGGAGCTCGCTCTCTCCGGCTGCACCACGGTCTTCGACCATCACTACGTCTTCCCGCCCGGAAAGCCGGGGCTCCTGGAGGCCGAGATCCAGGCCGCCCGCGAGATCGGCGTGCGCATCGTCGCCGGCCGCGGCTCGATGGACCTCGGGGAGTCCGACGGCGGGCTTCCGCCTGACGAGCTCGTCGAGGACCGCGAGCACGTACTGGCCGAGACGAGACGCGCAGCGAAGCTGCACGAGCGCGAGCCGGGCGCCTTCGTGCAGGTGGCGGTCGCGCCCTGCTCTCCGTTCTCCGTCACGAAGCGCCTGATGACGGACTCGGCGGAGCTCGCACGCGAGCTCGGCCTCCAGCTCCACACCCATCTGGCCGAGACCGTGGAGGAGGAGGACTTCTGCCAAGGCATCTTCGGGTGTCGGCCGCTCGAGTACCTCGAACAGCTCGGTTGGCTCGCGGACGACGTCTGGTGCGCCCACTGCGTGCATCTCAACGCCGAGGACGTCGTCAGGATGGGCGCAACCGGAACGGGAGTCGCCCACTGCCCGAGCTCGAACATGCGACTCGGCGCCGGCATCGCACCGATCCGGGAGCTACTCGACGAGCGCGTGCGGGTCGGGCTCGGCGTGGACGGGCCGGCGTCGAACGAGCGGAGCGACCTTCTCAACGAGACGCGCCAGGCGCTCCTCGTCGCGCGGGCACGGCGGGGCCCGGAGGCGATGACGGCCCGCGAGGCGCTGCGGCTCGCGACGCGCGGCGGTGCGGAGGTTCTGCGCCGCGACGACCTCGGCTCACTCGAGCCCGGGAAATGCGCCGACTTTGCCGTCTGGCGCACGGACGCGCTCGAGTTCGGCGGCGCCGACGATCCCGTCGCCGCACTCGTCCTCTCGGCGCCCCACCGCCCCGACCGCGTCTACGTCGGAGGCCGCGAAGTCGTCCGCGACGGGCGCCTCGCTCGTGGCGATGAGCACGAGATCACCGCCGAGCATCGCCGACACGCGCAAAGATTCGCGGCGTGATCTCGACACACGTCCTCGATACCGAACTCGGGAAGCCGGCGCCAGGGGTCCGGGTCGAGCTCTATCGGGGCGACGAGCTCATCGGCTCGGGCGAGACCGGCGCCGACGGGCGGATCGCGAAGCTCGCCGAAGTCGAGGAACCGGGCACCTATCGGCTGGTCTTCCATCCCGTGTCGTCGCCCTTCTTCCGCCGGATCGAGATCGACGTGTCGATCGACGAGACCGGATCCCTCCACGTCCCACTCCTCATCTCCCCCTACTCGTGCACGACCTACCGCGGCAGCTGAGCATCGAAGAGCTCGACGAGCTCTTCGAGGGCCACTCGCGGCTGACCGAGGAGCTCGCCCAGAGAGAAGACCCGCTCGGCCAGGCGAGGACGGTGCTCGAAGAGCTGCCGGAGGAGGCGCGCATCGAGGCCCTGAACACCCATCCGCGGATCGGCGAGAGCGCCGGCTCCCTCCGCGCGCAGGGCGAGCAGGGCTCGGACGACGACCCCGCCCTCCTTGCCGCGCTGCGCCGCCTGAACAAGAGCTACGAGGAGAAGTTCGGCTTCCGCTTCGTCGTCTTCGTCAACCGGCGTCCGCGCGCGGAGATCCTCTCCGTCATGCGCGAGCGGCTCCAGCAACAGCGACACGAAGAGCTCGGGATCGGCCTCGACGAGCTCGTCGCAATCGCCCTGGATCGATGGCAGACGCGGTAGGCGTCTCCTACGGCAAGGGCGCCGTCTCGGTCTACCGCATCGAGGGCGACCGGCTCTTTGCCGCCGAGATCACACTCACGATCGGAGACGAGGTCTTCATCCCGTCCTACACGAAGGGCGACAACTCGATGGTGATCGCCACCGACTCGATGAAGAACTTCATCCACAAGGTGGCGCTCGACTACACGGGCGACACGCTCGAAGCCCTCCTGCACGAGATCGCGGAGCGTTTCCTCGACCGCTACGAGTACGTGGCGATGGCGAACCTCTCGGCAAAGGAGCTCGAGTTCCAACGTCGTGAAGGAGCCGTGTATCAGCGGCTCTATGACGACGCCGCGTACGCGTCGGTGGTGTCTCGCCGTCACGGGCCGCGAACGCGGCTGGAGCGATCCGGTCGCCGTGGGCTCCACCTCGTCAAGCTGTCGGGGAGCTCATTCGCCGGGTTCGTCCGCGACGAGCACACGACGCTCCCGGAGTCATCGGACCGGCCGCTCTTCATCCACATGGACGCGATGTGGGAGAACGCCGATACGGAAAAGCGTGCGGACGGACTGGCGGTGCGGGAGTCCTTCATCAGGACCTTCGCGGATTTCGAGTCCGAGTCGATTCAACATCTCGTCCACGAGATGGGAGTCCGCGCCCTCGAGGAGTTCCCGGAGATCGCCGCGTTCTCCTTCGACGCCGAGAACCGGCTTTGGGACACGGCCCAGGCAGCAGGGGGAGCGATCGTCTACACGGACGCGCGACCGCCCTACGGCATGATCCATCTCGATCTCCAGCGGTGATCATCCCGCCCCGGTTCAACGGCCCGCCGCACTCCGCCAACGGAGGCTACGCGTGCGGGCTCGTCTCGGAGGCTCTCGGAGGCGGCTTCGAGGTGCTCCTCAGGCGCCCGCCTCCGCTCGGCGTCGAGCTCGACCTCGTCGGGCACGAGCTCAAACAAGGAGATGTCGTGATCGCCGAGGCGCGGCGCCTGACGGAGTCGGTGCTCGACGCCCCGGAGGAGGTGTCGCTCGAGCAGGCCCGGGCGGCCTCCGCGCACTACGCCGGCTTCGAGCACCACGCCTATCCCACCTGCTTCACGTGCGGCCCCGATCGCGAGGACGGCCTCGGGATCTTCCCCGGCCCCGTCGAGGGACGCGAGGGTGTCGTGGCGGCGCCGTGGACGCCGCAGGAGGTGCGCCCGGAGATCGTCTGGGCCGCGCTCGACTGCCCGGGCGGCTGGGCGATCGACGAGTTCCAGCGCGAGGGCGTCATGCTGGGGCGCATGGGCGCGGCGATCGCAGCGATTCCGCCCTCCGGTGAGCCCTCCGTCGTGATCGGCTGGCGCATCGGCGAGGACGGCCGCAAGCGCTACGCCGGGTCGGCCCTCTTCGGCATAGACGGCGATCTCCTTGCCGCCGCCCGCTCGACCTGGATCGTTCCCATGGTTTAGCCAGGCGCTCTGGGGCGTCGTCAGGCGGGCAAAGCCTGGCTTGCCGGGCTGGGCCCGCCGGCCAGAGCCCTGGCTACGTGAAGAGGTCGCGCTCGGGGGGAATGACGAGTTCCCGCGCGGACCCGTCCCCCGACGGGACCGAGTAGCCGCGGACGAGCACCGCCGGCACGCCCTCGGCCTTGCCCATGACGAGCTCCGCAGCGCCTGCGAGCTCGTCCGCCACGGCGATCACGGTCGATTCCAGGGTGCGGCCGCGCTCATCGGCCGTTCCGCGCAGGTCGAGCAGCGGCTGCATGCCCGCGACCCCGATGGCCACGTCCGTCGTTCCCTGGCGCCAGGCGCGCCCGAAGGAGTCGCTCACGAGCACTGCCGGCGCGACGCCGAAGCGCGCCGTGAGAGCGTCCCGGATTCGTGCCGCCGAGGCGTCAGGATCCCGCGGCAGGAGCACGACCCAGCCCTCGCCGGGCGCGTTCGAGCGGTCGACGCCCGCACTCGCGCAGATGAATCCGTGCTCGGTCTCTGCGATGACGAGGTCGCCGCGGCGGCGCCGTACGGCCCGCGCCTCCCGGAGGATGACCTCGACGACGTCGTCGGCCTCTTCCACCCGGCCTTCGGCCTTGGACACGACCTTCTGCGCGACGACGAGAACGTCGCCGGCTTCGAACCCACCCGCGCGCTCGACCGCGTCGCCCAGGAGCCCGACGAGATCGTCATCGGCCCGCACCTCGGGGATTCGGGTCAGCGGGATGATGCGAAGCTCAGTCGCCAATCGAGACGTCGGCTCAGCTCCGCACTGTGATCTTGTGGATGGCCCGGGTGAGCTCGAGGATCCGGTTCGAGAGCTCGAGCAGCTCCTCGTTCTGGGTCTTCTCCTCGCGCACCATCTTGTACTCGTGGTCGGCGAAGACCTGGCGCGCGGCGTCGGCGCGGTTCTGGCTGATCATCACGAATGTGGAGAGGAAGATCGCCTCGAGGGAGACGATCATCGTGAGCAGGCCGAACGGGAACTTCTCGACGCCAAAGCCGATCCAGAGCGCGAACCAGACGATGTGGACGTAGACGAACCACATCGAGCCTGCGAAGCGGGTGATCGTGTCCGCGACTCGATTCTGGGCGCTCCGCGCCCGCTCCTCGGCCTGGGCGGCGAGAGCAGGATGCTCCGGTTTGCGTCTGGGATGGACGGCCACGCCGCTAGGTGCGACGCGACGCTCCCGTTTCCTGCGCGGGCGACTCGTCCATCTGAACGCGGATGCGTTGGGCCGAATCAGTGCGCCTCCGGCGGCACAGCCGATAGTTCGTCAAACCCTCCTCCTAAAGCAGCCGCTGGCGGCGGAGGTAGTAGACGAGCAGCACGGCCGAGACGATCGGCAACGCCACGCCGAAGACGAGGAAAGACGTGAGGCCTCCCACGTGGCGCACGAGCCAGCCGAAGTTCTGGCCGAAGAAGCCGGTCAGGACGACCAGCGGCAGCAGGATCGTCGAGAGCACAGTCAGGCGCTCGACGACCAGGTTGAGTCTGTTCGAGACCGAGGAGAGATAGACGTCCATGGCGCCGGAGAGCCGATCCTTGTAGCTGTCGATCAGGTCGGCGACCCGGATCAAATGGTCGTAGACGTCGCGGAAGTAGCGCTCGGCCTCCACGTCCGTGCCAACGAGCGGAGAGACGCCTCCGAAGAGCTGGACGACGACGTCCCGCTGCGGGCCGACGACTCGACGAAGAAGGCTCAACCGGCGCTTCATGCGCACGATCTCCTGGAGCTGCTCCTCGCGCGGGTCGCGGAAGATCTCGTCTTCGACCCGGTCGATCGACTCGTCGTAGTCCTCGAGCGCCGGGAAGAAGCTGTCCGAGAGGGCGTCGAGGAGCCGGTAGAAGACGACGATGGGGCGCTCGAGCTTGCCCTGATGCCGGGCATAACGCTCGCGCAGCGCATGGCAGCCCGGCGCATGCTCGCGGCGCACGGTGACGAGAAAGTGCTCTGCGTAGAAACAATGAACCTCGACCAGCCGGTCGACGTCCGGCGGCGGGGCGGCGCCGTAGACGACGAAGAAGACGAACTCGCCGTAGTCCTCCATCTTCGGCCGCTGGCCGAACTGCTCCGAGTCCTCGACGGCGAGCGGATGGAAGCGGAAGACGTCCTCGAGCAGCGCGAACTCGTCGTCGTCCGCCTGCTCGAGGTCGAGCCAGAAATACTCATGCGAGGAGAGCTTCGACTCGACCGCGGCCCGATCCGCCTTTTCGAGCTCTTGCCCGTTCCGGTCGAGGAGGATCGCGGTCACGGCAGTCCCGTGATTCTGACGCCGCTCGAGGCCTTGTAGACGCGGTTGACGTTCAGGAGCACCGCCGTGACCGGCTCCAGCCAGCGCGCGACCTCGAGCCGGCCCGCGTCGACCGCCCGTCCCTCCACGACCTGCTCGGCGAGCCCGGCGACGGCGGCCTTCGCTTCCTCGTCGTCGCCGCAGATGACCACGTCTTCGTCGAGCCGCTCCTCCGCGCGGGCGAGGGCGCGTGCGCTCACGGTGTGGAACCCGGCCACGATCCGGCAGCCGGGAGCGGCGGCCTGCGCCTGCTCGGCGAGGGAGAGCTCCGAGGGCGCGGCGCCGGGCTTCCCGTTCTCGAAGACGACTGGGCTGGCCACGCTGACGCCAATATGGCCCTCGAGGTCGGATGCCAGCAGGCTGCACATCTCCGCCACGCTCTGGGGCGGGATCGAGAGGAAGACGATCTCGCAGAAGCGGCAGGCCTCCGCGTTCGAGACGAACTCGTCGTGCGGCGTCCGCGATCCGAGCACGACCGCGTACCCGGCTCGGCGCAGCCGCTCGGCCAGGCCTTGGCCGAAATCCCCGGTCCCGCCCACGATGCCGACTCTCACAGGAGCGCCTCCAAGAGCTGCCGCCCCACCTCAGCACGGCGGTCGGGCGCCACCATATCGATCTCGCAGGCCACCGCCCCGGGCGGGCCCTCGTCGCTGGGGGCGACCACGAAGACGTCGACGAGGTCGCCGTACAGCGCGGCGACTCCGGCCGCGCTCGCCTCATGCCCGAGCGAGACCATCATCTCCGCGAGCGGCCCGCGAAAGGCCTTACCTGCGGCGAGCGGCGAGATGGCCGCGAGACGCTTGGACGCTAAGGCCTCCCGGATCCCGGGGACGGCCAGGATCGGGAAGATCGAGACGAAGGGATTCGAGGGGGCGATGACGACGAGGTCGGCGGCCTCGATCGCCTCGAGGACGCCCGGCGCCGGGAGCGCCTCCGTCGCGCCGTCGTAGCGCAGGCCGGTGACGCGGTCTCGGTGACCCCGCGCGACGAACCACTCCTGGAAGTCGAGCTCGCCCCCCTCGGTCTGCACCTTCGTGCGTAGCGGGTCGTCAGTGGCAGGAAGGAGCCGTACGCTCACGCCGAGAGCCTCTGCGAGGCGGCCCGTAGCCTCCGAGAGCGGAATGCCCTCGCGCAGCCAAGCCGTACGCACGAGATGGAGCCCGATGTCGCGGTCCCCGAGCGTGAACCAGCTCTCGCCGCCGAGCTCCCTGACGAGGGCAAGCGCGTTGTAGCTCTCGTCGCGGACGCCCCAGCCGCGTTGCTCGTCGAGAAGGCCGGCGAGCGTATAGAGGACGGTGTCGAGGTCGGGCGAGACGCCGAGGCCGAGGAACTCCAGGTCGTCACCTACGTTGACGATCGCGGTGATCGCCTCGGCCCCCGCCGCCCGGGCCAGCGAATCGACGCAGCGCGAGCCGCCGAGGCCCCCGCAGAGGATGGCTATGCTCACCGCGTGCTCGCGATCGTCCCGTTCAAGGGGCTAGACGGAGCGAAGTCGCGGCTCTCCGCCGCGCTCTCTCCCGACGAGCGGGCAAGGCTGGCTCTCGAGATGCTCGAGCGCGTCCTCGTTGCCTGCGAAGGCGCGAGCTCCATCCGGCGAACGCTACTCGTGACGCCCGAACCGGGCCTGGGCCGAAGGGAGGTCGAGGTTCTCGTCGACTCCGACACCGGCCACGCCGACGCCGTCGCCCTGGCGCTGGCCGACCCGCGTGCTGAGCGAGGCGCGGTCGTGGTCATGGCCGATTGCCCGCTCGTCGAGCCGGATTCGCTCGACGCGCTCGTGGAGGCCGCCCGCCCGCTGGCGCTCGTCCCGGCTCACGACGGAGGCGTGAACGCGCTCGCGCTCCGTAACCCACGAAGCTTCACCCCCGCCTTCGCGGTCCCGGCTACGGAGACGGTCGCCCGCGCCCGTGCGGCGGGCATCGAGCCGGTGATCGTCGACGACGAGCGGCTCAGCCTGGACGTCGACCGCCCCGAGGACTACGAACGCGCCCTCTCCCGCCTTTGACGCGTCTCGTCACCTACTCGCCCAAGGTCTTCATCCCGCTGACGAAGCTCTGCCGCGACGTCTGCCACTACTGCAC
>JBKPFG010000099.1:0-4294 GCA_046728735.1 Actinomycetota bacterium | reverse complement strand
TACGCTCGAGGTCGCCGAGCGCTGCACGGTGACGATGGAGCTCGGGCGGATCCTGCTGCCCAAGTTCCCGACGCCCGACGACCGCGACGCGTTCGACTACCTCGTGGAACTGTGCGAGAAAGGCCTGCACAAACGGTACGGCACGGTCACCGAGGAGCTTCGCGATCGCCTCAAGTTCGAGCTGAAGACGATCAAGGAGATGGGCTTCGCGGATTACTTCCTGATCGTCTGGGACTTCATCTCCTTCGCGAAGCGAAACGGGGTCGGCGTCGGCCCGGGCCGTGGGTCGGCCGCCGGCTCGCTCGCCGCCTACTGCCTGGAGATCACGGACGTCGACCCCATGCAGTACGGGCTCCTCTTCGAGCGCTTCCTGAACCCGGGCCGCAAGACGATGCCCGACATGGACCTGGACTTCTCGGTCCACGGCCGCGACCAGGTGATCAACTACGTGGCCGAGAAGTACGGGCGCGACCGGGTGGCGCAGATCATCACCTTCGGGACGATGATGGCCCGCGCGGCCGTTCGCGATGCGGGGCGCGTGCTCGAGATCCCGTACGGCACCGTCGACCGGATCGCGAAGCTGATCCCGGAAGGCCCGAAGGTCTACCTCGAGGACTGCCTCAAGCCGGGCGCCGAGCTGAAGAAGGCCTACGACGAGGACGAGATCACGCGTCAGATCGTCGACCTCGCGAGGCCGCTGGAGGGTCTCGTGCGGCAGGACTCGATTCACGCCGCTGGGGTCGTCATCGGAGACCGCCCGCTGACGGACTACGTCCCCCTCCAGCAAAAAGGCGCCGACCAGGAAGTCGTGACCCAGTTCGCGATGGGCGACGTCGAGGAGCTCGGGCTCCTGAAGATGGACTTCCTCGGCCTGCGCAACCTCGACGTGATCGAGAAGGCCGAGGCGCTCGTCGGCGTCGACATCGCCAAGATCCCCCTCGACGACGGCAAGACCTACGAGATGCTCGCGCGTGGAGAGTCCGTCGGCGTCTTCCAGTTCGAAGGCTCGGGGATGCGCGACGCGCTCCGTCAGGTGAAGCCCACGCAGTTCGAGGACCTGATCGCGCTCGTCGCCCTCTACCGGCCGGGCCCGATGGGGTACATCCCGGTCTACGCGAAGCGGAAGGCTGGCCAGGAGCAGGTCAGCTTCCCGGACGAGCGCCTGAAGCCGATCACCGGCCCGACGTACGGGATCTGCATCTACCAGGAGCAGTACATGGAGATCGCCAAGCAGCTCGCCGGCTTCACGCCGGCCGAGGCGGACGATCTGCGCAAGGCGATCGGCAAGAAGATCCACTCCCTGATGGCGTCCCTAAAGGACAAGTTCCTCGAGGGCTGCGCCGGGAACAGCGTCACGCCTGCGGTCGCGAATCAGCTCTGGAAGGACATGGAGCAGGCCCAGGACTACTCGTTCAACAAGTCGCACGCCGCCTGCTACGCGCTGATCGCCTACCGGACGGCGTACCTGAAGGCGCACTGGCCGGCCGAGTACATGGCCGCGCTCGTCTCGTCCGTCATGAGCACGAAGGACCGCGTGCCCTTCTACGTCGCCGCCTGCGACGAGATGGGAATCGAGGTGGAGCCTCCCGACGTCAACGTCTCCGCCGAGGACTTCCGCGTCGTCGAGGGCAAGATCCGCTTCGGCCTGAACGCGGTCAAGAACGTGGGGGAGGGTGCCGTGCGCTCGATCCTCGCCGCGCGGGCGGAGGGCGGACCCTTCACGTCCATCTGGGAGTTCTGCGAGCGGGTCGATCCTCAGGTCGTGAACAAGCGCGCGCTCGAGTCGCTCGTCAAGTGCGGCGCGTTCGACTCGACGGGC
Organism: Actinomycetota bacterium; assembly: GCA_046728735.1. Lineage (GTDB taxonomy): Bacteria > Actinomycetota > Thermoleophilia > Gaiellales > Gaiellaceae > JAIBJP01. The sequence continues at coordinate 2,475 of JBKPFG010000099.1, read as the reverse complement.
GCGTCGCGCAAGGGAATGTTCGAGGTGCTCGAGGACTCGCTCTCCTGGGGCGGCCGCCAGCAGGCCGATCGCCTCGCCGGCCAGAGCTCCATATTCGATCTCGGCGAGGAGGCCGAGGAGCGGCCGCGGCACCACCGCCCAATCGGGACGGAGGAGTGGGAGAAGGCGGAGCGGCTCGCATACGAGAAAGAGGCGCTCGGGCTCTACGTGTCGGAGCACCCGCTTTCCGGGATTCGCGAAGCCCTTCGGCGCAAGACCGACGCGCAGATGGTCGAGCTCGAGCGCCGTCGTGACGGGGACGTCGTCACCGTGGGCGGAATCGTCGGCGCGCTCCGGCAGACGACGACGAAGAAGGGCGAGCCGATGGTCTTCATGCGGCTCGACGACGTCTCCGGTTCCGTGGAGACGATCGTCTTCAACTCGGTCTACGGAGCGGCGCGCGATCTGCTGGAGACCGACCGGATCCTGGTCGTGAAGGGCCGGATCGACCACAAGGAGGGCGAGACGAAGCTGATCGCGATGGAGGTAGCGCCGTTCGACGCCATGCCCGAGCGCTCCGAGGTGCGCCTCAAGCTCGATGCGCGCAAGGCGCCGGCTGGAACGATCCGGGAGCTCGCAGGCCTGCTGCGCGACTATCCCGGCGAGGCTGCCGTGGTCGCTGCGATCGAGACTTCCACCGGTCCCCTCACGCTCGCATTCGGTCCCGACTTCCGCGTTCGCCCCGAGCCGGACTTCTTCGCCGAGGTCAAGTCGCTCCTCGGCGAAGCCGCCATTTCTTAAGCCGCGCCCAACGGACGCGTCCATCTCGAACATCAGGGGTCTGACCCCCGGACGCTCAAATGCCCAATTGATTGGTCAGGTTCGAGTTTCTTTGACGCTCTCGCCGGGTAGTTGCGAAGAGGATGCAGGCTGCGGCTATTCGAGCGTTCATCTTGCTCGTGCTCGTCCTGAGCGGTGTGTCGGCGGGTGCTGCCGCGGCGGGGGGCCTCGATCCAATTGGAACGGTCACGTCCGTTGTCTCGACCCTCACATCCCCAACGTCGGTCGTGTCCGGACTCACGGGCAGTGTGAGCGACGATTCGGCCTTGGGAACGATCGACGGCGCCTTGGAATCAACCGACGTGGTCAGTGGATCCGTGCTGTTCACGGATTCGCAGGCGGCCAGCGGCTCGTCCACGGACGGAGGCGGAGGATCGCTTTCCACGTCGAGCGATGGGTCGACCGGGTCCGCGAACGGCTCGAACCCGGGATCTCCTCACACGAGGTTCGATCGGTTGCCCAGGCGGTACGAGACGCTGCTCGAGCGGATCGAGAGCGGACGCCACTTACGCGCCAGCATCGCTCGCCTCAATGTCTTGCTCGCGTCGGCCTCCCCGCAGTTTCGTGCGCGGCTTCTGCGCCTCATTCGAATCGAGATTGCGCGACTCGAGCGGAATGGTCTGAGCCGAAGCGAGCGCGTGGCCGTTGGGCGACTACGCGCGCTCCTGGCCATGCTTCAGGTGCCGGCGTCGAGCCGGCCGACCGACACCGTCGCGCGGCCGCTACCTGTCGAAGGGTCGGGCGTGTTGGCGGAGACCGTCAGGCTAACTTCAGCGTCCCCTATCCACGAGCGTCCTGGGGCCTCCCCTGCAGGCGCGGGCGGCTCGATCCCGGGACTGGGCCTGCCGCTTTCGCCGTCGTCGGGCGTCCCAATCTGGCCGCTGATCGGCTTGGTCGCAGTCGCCGGCCTACTCCTGATCCTGTCGCGTGCGCCGCGGCAGTTTCTTCCGTCGCCTGTACGTGGGCTGGTCGAGGTTCATCAGCTAGATATCTGGGTGCTCGCGACCGCCATCGGCCTCGCGCTTCTTACGGGCTTTTTGGTCGTGGCCTTGATCCAAGCGGCTCTGCTCTGACGCTGCTCCGCTCGGAGGCGGAGCTACGGCTAAACGTTCCTCGGGGCGGCTCCCTCCCACGGTTACGTGGAATGGCCCCATTACGGGCGATCAGCTGAGCTCGACCGAGCCGTCGTCCTCGATCGTCCAGTGAGGATTGTGAGCGACTTCCCATGGATGCCCATCCGGGTCGACGAAGACGCCCGAGTAGCCGCCCCAGAAGGTCTCCGCGCCGTATCGCACGATATGCGCGCCGGCGCGTTCGGCCTCGGCAATGACTGCGTCCACCTCCTCCGGTGAGCGCGCGTTGTACGCAAGCGTGATGCCGCCCCAGCCGCCGGGATCCTCCACGCCGCTGTCCTCGGCGAGCTGCTCTCGTCCCCAGAGCGCGACGATCATCCCGCCCGCCTGGAAGAAGACGACGTCGTCGGCCGGCGCCGCTCCGCTCTTCCAGCCGAGTGCCTCGTAGAACCCTCGGGCGCGGGCGAGGTCGGCCACGCCCAGCGTGACCAGGCTGAGCCGCTGCTCCAAGGCGCTACTCGGCGCCCGGCACCGACGCAGCCGCGTTGAGCAGGTTCTTCACGCCGCGCACTCCCCGCACCTT
>JBKPFG010000163.1:0-29268 GCA_046728735.1 Actinomycetota bacterium | reverse complement strand
GGCGCCGACGGGCACGCGCCCGCTCTGTCGAAGCTCGGCGGCAAGGCGTGGCAGACGATCAAGTCACGCGCGCGCTCGGGCGCCCGCGAGCTCGCCGGCGAGCTGATCGCCCTCTACGCCCGCCGCCAGGGCGCCGTAGGGGTCGCCTACCTGGTGGACAACGAGTTGCTGGAGCAGCTCGAGGCGAGCTTCCCCTACGAGGAGACGCCCGATCAGCAACGCGCGATCGAGGCCGTGAAGGAGGACCTGGAGACGCCGCGGCCCATGGACCGCCTCGTCTGTGGCGACGTCGGGTTCGGCAAGACGGAGGTCGCCGTCCGGGCTGCCTTCGCGGTCGCCGTCGAGGGGAAGCAGACACTCATGCTCTCGCCCACGACGATCCTCGCCCAGCAGCACTGGAACACCTTCCGTGAGCGCTATCGGGACTTGCCCGTCCGCGTGGAGATGATCTCGCGCTTCCGGAAGCCGGCGGACGTCAAGGCCGTGCTGCGGGACTTCGCGGGGGGCAAGGTCGACGTCCTCATCGGCACTCATCGCGTCCTCTCCCGCGACGTCATCCCGAAGAACCTCGGGCTCGTCGTCGTGGACGAGGAGCAGCGCTTCGGCGTCGCCCAGAAGGAGCTCCTGCGTCAGCTTCGCCTGGAGGTGGACGTGCTCGCCCTGACCGCGACCCCTATCCCCCGGACGTTGCACATGTCGCTCGCCGGGCTGCGGGACATCAGCGTCATCGAGACGCCGCCCGCCGGGCGCCGGCCGATTCGCACGCACGTGGGGGAGTACGAGGAGGATCTCGTGCGGATCGCGCTCCTGCGCGAGCACGAGCGGGAAGGACAGTCGTTCTACCTCCACAACCGGGTCGAGACGATCGAGGAGTCGGCCGAGAAGCTCCGTCAGCTCCTGCCCGAGCTCCGCTTCCTCGTCGCGCACGGCCAGATGCGCGAGCGTGAGCTCGAGGAGCACATGCTCTCGTTCCTGGCGGGAGACGCAGACGTCCTCGTCTCGACCACGATCATCGAGTCGGGCCTCGACATCCCGCAGGCGAACACGCTCGTCGTCGAGCGCGCGGACGCGCTCGGGCTCGCCCAGCTTTACCAGATCCGCGGGCGCGTGGGCCGGAGCGACCTCGCCGCCCACGCCTACCTCTTCTATCCGGACGGGCAGGAGCTGACAGCCGAGGCGCGGGCGCGGCTCGCCACGCTCGCCGACCACACCGAGCTCGGGGCCGGCTTTGCCATCGCCATGCGCGATCTCGAGATCCGCGGCGCGGGCGACCTGCTCGGAGCAGAGCAGTCGGGCCATGTCGCAGCCGTCGGGTTCGAGCTCTACGTGGAGCTGCTCGGCGAGGCAGTGGCCGAGCTCGCCGGCACAAGGCGCACCGTGGCCCGGCCGGTGCGGGTCGAGGCGCAGATCGACGCGTACATCCCCTCGGACTACGTGCCGGGGGAGGCGCAGAAGATCGACCTCCACCGGCGGCTCGCGCTCGCCGAGTCGGAGGACGAGCTGCGCGAGCTGCATTCGGCGGCCCAGGATCGCTTCGGCCCGCCGCCCGAGCCCGTCGAGAACCTCTTCGCCATCCAGGAGGCGAAGCTGAAGCTCGCTCGCCTCGGTGCGGACTACCTCGTCTTCCGTGGTGGGCGCGCGGTCGTGGGCCCGCTCGTGCTCGGGTCTGCAGAGCTGCGGGAGCTGCGCCGGATCGCGGACACAGCCGTCTATTCAGGCGCCCGAAACGAGGTGACGCTGCGCGGTGACGGGTTCAAGCGGGCGCTCGAGCTGGTCGATGCTATCCTCGATCTGCGGCTCGCCGCCTAGCCTCGCCTCTATGGCCTCCTCGCTACGCAAGCTTCTTCCTCTGCTTCTGCTCGCCCTGATCGCGACGCTGGCAGCCGCATGCGGGAGCTCGGACTCGGCCAAGACGGTTCCTCCGGGAGCGGTCGCGATCGTCGGTGACAAGCCGATCGAGAAGGCCGACCTCGACCGCCTCCTCGCGCAGGCGAAGGCCAACTACGAGGCCCAGAAGCAGGATTTCCCCGAGGTGGGAACGCCCGACTACCAGGGTCTCCGCGGCACGCTCCTCCGCGGGCTTGTGCAGCAGGCCCGGTGGGAGCAGGCCGGCTCAGCCATGGGCGTCACCGTCTCGGACAAGGAAGTGGACACGCGCCTCGACGCGCTGAAGCAGCAGTACTTCAAGGGCGACGAGGAGAAGTTCAAGGCCGAGCTCGAGAAGCAGGGCCTGACCGAGGAGGCGCTGCGCGATCAGCTGCGCGCCAAGCTCCTCTCCGACAAGCTCTACAACGCCATTCTCAGCAAGGTGAAGGTGACCGACGCCGACATCAAGGCCTACTACGACAGCCACAAGGCGCAGTTCATGCAGCCGGAGTCGCGCGAGGTGCGACACATCCTCGTGAAGAAGAAGGCGCTCGCCGACGAGATCTATGCGAAGCTCAAGAACGGCGCCGACTTCACGGAGCTGGCGAAGAAGTACACGCAGGACACGGCCTCGAAGGCCGATGGTGGCAAGTTCACGGCCTACAAGGGGAAGACGGTCGAGCCGTTCGACACGTTCGTCTTCTCGGCCAAGGTGGGTGAGCTCTCGCACCCGATCAAGACGTCGTTCGGCTGGCACGTGATCGAGGTGCTCTCGGACACGAAGCCGGCGGGCCCGCAGCCTCTTGCCGACGCGAAGGACACGATCAGCAGCACGCTCCTGAAGCAGAAGCAAGACCAGGCGCTCAAGGACTGGGTCAAGGACGCGGAGACCAAGTACCCGGTGACGTACGCGACCGGCTACGCGCCGCCGCCGACGACGACCGCGGCCGGCACGACCACCGGCTAGCGTGGCCGCGCCGGACGGGCTCGCTCGGGCACTCGTCGACCTCCAGGAGCTCGCCGAGCGGCTGCGCCGCGACTGCCCCTGGGACCGGGAGCAGACCGAGCGGACGATCGTCCCGCACACGGTCGAGGAGGCCTACGAGGTCGCCGACGCTGCCATGGCCGGCGATGACGAGAAGCTGCTCGACGAGCTCGGCGACCTCCTCTTCCAGGTCTTCTTCCTCTCTCTCCTTCTCGAGGAGCGGGGCCGAGGGGACCTGGGGGCGGTCGCGGACGCGATTCGCGAGAAATTGATCCGGCGCCATCCGCACGTCTTCGGCGAGGCCGAGGTCGACTCCGCAGGCGCCGTCAAGAAGCGCTGGGAAGAGCTGAAGACCGAGCAGGAGGGCCGCGAGGGCATCTTCCACCACGTCCCCGAGACGCTCCCCTCGCTGCTCCTCGCCCAGAAGGTGCAGCGGCGCGCGGCGACCGTCGGGTTCGACTACCCGGATCTGGCCGGCGCGCTCTCCGATCTCGACGACGAGGTGGCGGAGCTTCGCTCGGAGCCCTCCCCGGAGGAGCTCGGCGACGTGTTGTTCGCTTGCGTCAACGTCGGGCGACATCTTGGCGCCGACCCCGAGCTTGCCCTGCGCGAGGCGAGCCGTCGGTTCGTCGCCAGGGTGGAGAGGGCCTCGGAGCTGGCGTCGGGCCAGGGGTTTGAGTTCGCGCAGCTCTCGCTCGACGATCAAGACCGCTGGTTCGACGAGGCGAAGGAGCGGGAGCGATCGGCCGGATAGTCGACGTTCACAGCCGCGAGATCCGCGACTCGCGCGGCAACCCGACGGTGGAGGTGGACGTTCGCCTCGAGTCGGGCGCCTGGGGGCGCGCGGCCGTTCCGTCAGGCGCCTCGACAGGGCGGTTCGAGGCCGTCGAGCTCCGCGACGCCGACGGGAAGGGCGTCACGCAGGCGGTCGCCAACGTGAACGGCGAGATCGCGGAGGCCCTCCGCGGGCTTGGGGCGGAGGACCAGGCGGATGTCGACCGTGCGCTGATCGATCTCGACGGAACTCCGAACAAGGCTCGGCTGGGCGCGAACGCGATCCTCGGCTGCTCGCTGGCAGTCGCGAAGGCGGCCGCCGCGGATGCCGGCAAGCCGCTGTACGAGTGGATCGGGGGCGCAGAGGCTCACGTTTTGCCGGTGCCGCTCATGAACGTCGTCAACGGCGGGGCACATGCGCAGAACTCGCTCGACCTGCAGGAGTTCATGGTCGTCCCCGCCGGCGCGGCGACCTTCGCGGAGGCCCTGCGCGTCGGGGCGGAGGTCTTCCACGCGCTGAAGGCACTACTGCACGAGCGCGGCTTGGCCACCGCGGTCGGCGACGAAGGAGGGTTTGCGCCCGACCTCGGCTCGAGCGAGCAAGCGATCGAGGCCGTGCTCGAGGCGGCCGAGCTGGCCGGCCACCGCGAGCGGGTGGCCATCGCGCTCGACCCTGCCGCGACCGAAATTTTCCGCGAGGGCAGCTACGTCTTCGAGGGCCGCTCGCTGACTCCGGAGGAGACGAACGGATACTGGGCCGAGCTCGTCGACAGGTATCCCATCGTCTCGATCGAGGATCCGCTGGCCGAGGAGGAGTGGGACGGCTGGTGGGCGTTGACCGAGCGCCTCGGGGAGGGCGTCCAGCTCGTCGGCGACGACCTCTTCGTCACGAACGTCGAGCGTCTTCGCCGAGGCGTAGAGGAAGGTGTGGCGAACGCGATTCTCGTGAAGGTGAACCAGATCGGGACGCTGACCGAAACGCTCGAGGCGATCGCGCTCGCGCGGGAGAGCGGCTATGCCGCGGTCATCTCGCACCGGTCGGGCGAGACGGAGGACACGACCATCGCCGATCTGGCCGTCGCGACCGGAGCGGGGCAGATCAAGACGGGCGCGCCGTCGCGCACGGACCGTGTGGCGAAGTACAACCAGCTCCTGCGGATCGAGGAAGAGCTGGGTGAGCGGGCGGCCTACCCGGGCTGGGAAGCGTTTCCGCGCTTTCGTCGCACTTCGTGATCGCCTTTGGCCCGTTCGGCGGCGCTCACGCGCGCCCTGCCGAAGTACGCTGAGAAGCGGGTGGTGGCACGGGGTGGCCCCAGGTTTTTGCCCTGGTGTGCTCCTCCTAGCGCGCTAACGTGAGCGTGTGACCCCCCGTCGCACCAAGATCGTCTGCACGATCGGCCCCGCCTCCTCGACGCCCGGGATGATCGATCGTCTCGTCGAGGCCGGGATGGACGCCGCGCGCCTCAACTTCTCGCACGGTTCCCACGAGGAGCACGCTGAACGTGCTCGGCTGGTGCGCGACGCGCAGAAGCGGGCGGGGCGCCCACTCGCGCTCATAGCCGACCTCCAGGGGCCGAAGCTCAGGATCGGAGATCTCGCGCGCCCGCTCGTGCTCGTGGAAGGCGACCAGGTCGACGTCACCGGGCAGGAAAACGGCGGCGACCGGTCGCTCCCAATCAGCCCTGCCGTGCTCCAGGAGGTCTTGCTGCCCGGGCACGACGTCCTCATCGACGATGGCCGCGTGCGCCTGCGGGTGGACGAGGTCGCCCCGGACCGCGCGCGGGCGACGGTGGTCGTCGGCGGCTCCGTCGAGTCGCACAAGGGCGTCAACCTGCCGGGCGTCGCGGTGCCGATTCCCTCGCTGACGGAGAAGGATCTTCGCGACCTCGAGTTCGCGCTCGAGCTCGGCGTCGACTACGTCGCCCTCTCGTTCGTGCGCTCTGTCGACGACTGCCGCGCCCTCCGGGAGCTGCTGCAGGCAGCCGACTCGACCGCACTCATCATCGCGAAGATCGAGAAGGCCGAAGCGGTCGAGGAGCTCGATCAGATCGTCAGCGCCTCGGACGCGGTGATGGTCGCCCGCGGCGACCTGGGCGTCGAGATCGGGCCCGCGGCAGTCCCCCTCGTGCAGAAGCGGATCGTCGTCTGCGCCCTCGAGCATGCGAAGCCGGCCATCACGGCGACACAGATGCTCGAGTCGATGCTGCGCCATCCCGAGCCCACGCGAGCCGAGGCGAGCGACGTCGCCAACGCGGTGCTCGACGGGAGCTCGGCGGTCATGCTCTCCGGCGAGACCGCGGTCGGCAACTACCCGGTCGAAAGCGTCTCCTACATGGACCGGATCGCGCGCGCCGTCGAGCCGAGCCTCGGCCCGCGCCACGAGCTCGCCCGCGCCGCGGACACGCCGTTCCCGACTGTGGGAGAGGCCATGTCGAACGCCGCCTGCGACATCGCCGAGGTTCTGGGCGCGGTAGCGATCCTCGTTCCGACCTACAGCGGCCGCACCGCCTCGGCCGTCGCCTGCCACCGTCCCCAGCGTCCGATCGTCGCGGTCACGCACAAGCGTCATGCGGTGCAGCAGCTCGCTCTCGAATGGGGCGTGATTCCCTCCGAGATCGTGGAATGCAAGGACGTGGAGGATCTCTGGGCGCGGACGCTCGAGGCCGCCCGGCAGAGCGGTCTCGTGCAGCCGGGCGATCGGGTCGTCATCACCGCCGGTACGGCGGTCAACGTTCCGGGCACGACCAACGTCATCAAGGTCGAGACGGCCTGACCGAGGACTAGGCGTCTAGGCTGGCCCGCGTGCTCGGCCGGCAGAGGCCCTGGCTCGCCGTCTGCGCGGCGGCGCCCCTTCTCCTCCTCGTCGGGCGCCTGCTGCCACCGGAGGGGCTCGGCCTCGCGTTTCGCCTCGCGGGTGCCGCGGCGTGCGTGCTTCTGCTTCCAGGCGCGTTCGCGGTGCGGATCGTCGGCGGGCCACGCGCGCTCGGGACGGCCGTTGCTGCCTCGCTCGCGTGGAGCCTCATGCTGCTCTTTGCGATCTTCGGGCTCCTCTTCGCCGTGTCGGGCACCCTCGGTCTCGGGGTCGGCCTCCTGGGCGGCACGATGGTGGTCGGGTTCGTCCTCTCCCTGCGGGCGGCAGGCTTCACGTTCGAGCGCGGCGAGCTCAGGGCCGCGTATGGGCTGACGGCGGTCGGAGCCGTGCTCGCGAGCGCGCTCTGGTGGGCGACCGGCACGATCGGCGGGAGCCTCGGGCCGACGGTCAGCGACGCGCTCTTCCATCTCGCGCGCGTGCGAAAGCTCGACGAGGCAGGGCAGCTCGGCTCCATCGGGATAGTGAACGAGCTCGCCGGCGAGCACGTGCATCCGGGCTACGCCTTTCCGCTCTGGCACGGGGCGCTCGCCCTCGTCGCCCGGCTGGCGGGCGTCGACCCCGCCCTGGTGCTCCTCTACCTGCCGGCCGTGCTCGTCCCGCTCGCGCTCCTGCTCGCCTACGCCGCGGGCGCAGCCCTCTTCCGCTCCTGGGCGGGCGGCGTTGCGGCCGCTGCGGGCCAGCTCGCCCTCTTCGCCTTTGCCCGCGACGGCGTCGGCTGGCTGCAGTTCCTCGCCCAGCCGGGCGGCGCCGCGCGGCTCCTGCTCGTCCCCGGCCTGCTGGCGCTCGTGTTCGCCTATCTGACCGAGCGAAGCTGGATGCTTCTCGCAGGGATTGCGGCCTCGGGGCTGGCGCTCGCGGCGATTCACCCGACCTATCTCGTCTTCGTCGGGCTGCTCATCGCCGGCTACCTCCTCGCCCGGCCCATCCTGAGCTACGAGGCCGACACGCGCCCCCTGCTCGTCGGGCTTGCCGCGATGCTCGTTCCGGCGGGCCTCTTCCTCGCCTGGCTGGCCCAGTTCGTCTCCGACACGGGGACGCGGCCACCGGTCCGCTTCACCCAGCAGGTCGAAACGGTGGCGGGGGCGTTGCGCCTGCGGCCCGAACAGGTGGCCTTCGGAGGGGGAATCAGAGTGCTGGCGCTCGTACTGGTGCCACTCGCGCTCCTTGCCGCCGGTCGGCGCTGGGCCGCGTACGTCCTCGGTGGGACGGCAGTGTTGGCCGTGCTCGCGCTCGTCCCGCCCGTGTTCGAGCCGTTCTCGGACCTGCTCTCGCTCTCCCAGGCGGTGAGGCTGGGCAGCTTCCTGCCGCTTCCGTTCGCGCTCGCGGGCGCTGCCCTCCTCGCCGGCCGAGCGCGGTGGCTCGGTGTCGCAGCGGCGCTCCTCGTTGTGTTCGGTTTCGAGCTCGCTTTCCCCACCGGGGCGACCGGCGCGTCCTGGGCCGTCTGGCTCGCCGCGCTGGGGGCAACCTGCGGCCTGGCGGTGCTCGGCCTCGTTCGCGCCCCGACCCTCGAGGTCGCCCGCGGAAGGTGGGCGGTTCTCGCCGCCGTCGCGCTTGCGGCGCCTGTGGCGGTGCACGGGCTCAGCCGCCTCGAGCGTTGGAACGCCCCCGATCCTTATGGGCTGACTCCGGGGCTCGTGCGGGCACTCGACGAGGACGTGCCCCCGGTCTCCGTGGTGCTGGCGCCGAGCACCACCTCCTACCGGGTCGCGGGCTACGCGCCCGTCCGCATCGTCGTCGCCCCGCCCGGGCACGTCGCCTTCAACACCGACGAGGACTACCGCGCGCGGAGCCGCGCTGCGCGGGTCTTCTTCTTCGAGCCTTCGGTGCCCGCTTCCGAGCGCGCCGCCATCCTGCGCCGCTACGGCGTGGGCTGGGTCGTGGTCGACAAGACCCGTGGGAGGACCGAGCTTCCGGCGGGGCTGGCGCGCGTGTACGAGGACGGCCGCTACGAGCTTTACCGGGTGGGGGAGGAGGGCGCTTGAAACAGTCGAATCCTGCGGGTCCATGCCGCGACATAAACGGCCCTCGCGCTCCTCGCTCGCACTCCGCTGGCTCGGCGTGGCGGCCTTCGTCATCATCGCCCTCTCCTACGTCCACCCGCTCAGGAGCTATCGCGCCGCCCAGGAGCGGGTGACCGAGCGCAAGGCCGAGCTCGCGAAGCTGAGCCAGGAGAACGCGCAGCTCCAGCGCCGCCTCGCGCTCTCGGGCGACAACGCGTTCATCGAGCGGGAGGCGCGCCGCCTCGGGCTCGTGCGACCGGGCGAGCGTCTTTTCATCGTCAAGGGCGTCGAAGCGTGGAGAAAGGCCTCGGTACGATGATCTGGTGGACGACAAAGGTGTCGTCTCCTGGCAGCTCGGTCGTCCCGCCAGGGCGTTTCGGCGGGTGGCGGTGCGCTGCCCGCACGGCTTTCCAGCGGTTACCGAGCAGGCTCCGTTCGGGGACGACGGGGCACCGTTCCCGACGACCTACTACCTGACCTGTCCCTGGCTCGTGGCCGGCATCGCGCGCGTCGAGGCTGGTGGGGGAGTCGAACGCTTCTCCCAAGACGCTGCCGCCGATCCAACCCTGCGGGCGAGCCTCCAGCGCGCGGATGCCGAGCAGCGGCGTCTGCGGCCGGAGCTCGACGTCGGGATCGCCGGCACGAAGTCGCCCGAGAAGCTGAAGTGCCTGCACGCGCACGCCGCCTTCGCCCTCGCCCGTCCCGGCTACGAGCTGGGCGAGCGGATCGTGGCGGAGGCCGGCGATCCGTGGTGCCCGGACGCGCGTTGCAAGCGGGCGAGCGTGGGTAGGGAAGAGCAATGACGAGCCTCCCGGCTGCGAGATACCAGTGGGAAGAGGGGAGGCGCAGGCTGGCCGGAGAAGGGGAGGACACGGCTCGCTCGCGCCACCTCGACCTCCTCGTCGACGCGGTCATCGACGAGCTCCGGCGCCGGCTCGGGCAGACGTTCACCCTGGGCGAGCTCGCGCGGGCCTACCAGGGCGCGGACGACTGGGTGCGCGACGTGATCGTCACTTCAATGCCTCCCCGCTCGCGGGCGAACGTGGGCGACGCGGCCGTCATCCAGGACGCCGCCTTCGCGCGCTTCGCACAGGGCGCTGTCGACTACAGCCCTTAGAGATGCCTGACCGGAACCTGACCATAAAGCCGTGGCACCGGCGGCACCACAGGTTCCCGCCAGCCATCTAGTGGCGACTTCCGGTCACATCACGTCGTCCCGCGAACACGAGCGTGAACGCCGTCGCGACCGCCGCAGTCGCCGGGGCCGGCGGGTGCTCCGGTGGGGCGTCGCCCTCCTCGTGCTGGCCGCCTCGTTCTTCGCCGGGCTCGCCGTTGGACGCGCCGTCGAAGATCGGCAGCCGGATGGGGACCAGACGTTGGTCCGAACCCTGCTTCCGACGACGCTCACTCCTCGCGAAACCGTGACCGTCACGGTTTCAAAGCCATGAGTAGTGAAGAAAGTAAAGGTTATGGTAATTTTTCGGCGCCACCATGGCCAAGGGAGGCGCAAACAGGGTCACACAGGGCCCACCGGCCGGCGGTGAGGCCGACTGGATGACGTTGGGCCAGGCCGCGACGTACCTGGGGGTGGCGCAGAGCACGGTCCGCAAGTGGTCGGACGGCGGCAGGCTGCCGGCCTTCTACACGCCCGGAGGGCACCGACGTTTCCGCCGCGCTGACCTGGACGCCTTCCTCGGAGGCTCGCGCGCGCCGAGTGGCCAAAGCGGCCGCCTCGTCCTCGTCGTCGACGACGACGAGCGGCTCCGCGAGTTCATCCGCGTGAATCTCGAGATGGACGGCTTCACCGTTCGCGAGGCGTCCAACGCCGCCGAGGGGTTGGCGGCCCTCGAGGAGGAGTCTCCGGACCTGATCCTCCTGGACGTGATGATGCCCGGCATGAGCGGCTGGGACATGCTCCAGCGCGTGCAGGAACAGCACGGCGTAGGAACGATTCCCGTCATCATGTTCAGCGGCCAGGTAGACGTGCCGGCCGACCAGGCGGCCGAGCGCGGAGCGCAGGTGTTTCTCGGCAAGCCGGTCGATCCGCAGCAGCTGATCGAAGCCACGAAGCGGCTCATACGGACGTAGACCGCGAGGCCTTCCTCTGGGTCGTCGGGCATCGAGTCGGCTGGCTCGACCCCGTCTTCATCGGGCTCTCGGTGGTGGGGTACGCCGGGCTAGTCTGGATCGCCCTCGCAGCCCCGGTGGCGCGCCTGGCCAGGCGCCAGATCGCGTTCTCGGTGGTGCTCACGGCCGCCTGCGTCTGGACGGCGGATCTCCTCACCCTCGCGCTGAAGGCTGCCACCGGGCGGCCGCGTCCCTTCGAGACGATCCCGCAGGCAGACCCCTTGATCAAGGCGACTCTCGGACAGTCCATGCCGTCGGGCCACGCGGCGACGAGCTTCGCCGGCGCCGTGATCCTCACGTACCTCCTCCCGCGCGGAGCTCCCCTCTTCTTCCTCCTCGCCACCGCGATCGCGTTCTCGCGGGTCTACGTCGGCGTGCACTACCTCTCCGACGTCGCTGTGGGGGCGCTCATCGGCGCCGCCGTCGGCGTCGCCTTCCTGGTGGGGCTCAGACTTCTTCCGCGGAGCGGAGCAGGCCGGCGACGATCAGAAGGAGTGCCGCCAGAAGGCTGATCCAGATGCCGATGCTGCGCCCCGCGGGCGCGAAATCGTCGGGGATGGAGATGAGGCGAACGAGCACGAAGACCGTTGCGACGGCGCCCAGCCCTGCGATGATCATCCCCAGCGGGACGCTCGGGGGCAGTTCCACCCCGGTGGCGCGCAGGATCAGGAGCAGGAGGACTGCAGCGCCCACGAAGAAGACGAGCTTGCCGAGGAGGCCGGTGTGCCAGCCCGTGATCGACGCTGTGAGCCCTTCGAGGGAGATGGTGTACCAGCTCATGAAGGAGCTGAGCGCGAGGACGAGCCCGCCGACCCAGGCCAGGCCCTCTCCGGACGCCCGCAGCGCGCCGGGAGGCAGACCGGGTCGCGGGCGGTCCACCCCTAGATCCCGAACGCGGTCTGGATCTTCTCCCAGATGGAAAGCGCGAGGAAGATCGTCAGGAAGAGTAGGAAGCCCAGGAGCACGAGGAACCGAACCCGGGCACGACGTTGTTCCTGGCGGTGCTCGACCCGCGCACGGCGGCGCGCCCGTGCCTGGGCAACGGCGCGTGGAACCGCTGTCGGATCGATCGGCGGTTCTTCCGCAGGTGGACGCATGGGGGCCGGGGAGCCGATGAGGCCCGATTCTTGCCGCTCGGGCTGATCACCGCAAGGAGGTGGGGAGCGGCCCCCCGGGCAGTACGTGGCCATAATTCGTTTCATGACGGGGGTCCTGCACGAGCTGGAGCCCGAGGCCGTCGAAGCGCTCGCGAGAGCTGCGGAGAGCCTTCTGGATGAGGGAGTGACCGAGCGCGCGCTCGACGCCCTGGTGGAGGCGGTCGCGACGGCGACGAGCTCCGACCTGGCGATCGCGCGCACAATGGCGGGCTCTGGAGGCGACCTCGTGGCCCGAGCGGTTCATTCGCTCTCGCCGGCGCTGGCCGCCGAGCTCGAGTGCACCTTGCTGCCGGGCTCCGCGGTTCCCGACACCGAGGGCGACTTCGAGCCCGAGGCGCTTCCCGAGGGACTGCGCAAGGCCGCGGAGCGCGCCGGCGCCTCCAGGGTTCGCATCTATCCCGTCTTCCTGCATGGCCGCCCGGCCGCCACCGTGGAGCTCTACCGCTCCGGAGGGGAGCTGACCACCCGGGAGCTGCTCCTCGGCCGCCTGGCTGCTGCGCACGTCGGCGTCGCCGTGCGGCTCGACCGTCAACCGGCGGGCAACGGCTCGAGCGAAGGAGGCTCGTCGCTCGAGCTCTTCGGCGAGGCCCTCGCGGCGGGCGCCGACGAGCAGGCCACGGCGGAGCACGTCGTCCGGCTGGCCGCCGAGGCCACGGGCGCCGGCGCCGCCGCGCTCTGGCGGCTCGAGAGCGACGCGCCGCCCACCTTCCTCGCCTCCTACGGCTCCGGGAGCCGCCCCACCTCGGGCGAGGCGGTCGAACAGGCGCTCGCCGCGCTGGCCGAGCGCCCGCGCGGAGTCGTGGCAGCCCCGATACGAAGCGGCAACGGGCACACGACCGCCACGCTGGCCCTCGGCGAGCCACCGGTCGGCGCCCTCCAGCTCTATTTCGAAGACGGCGGCCCCACCGACGAGGAGCTCGAGCTGCTCTCGCCGTTCGCGGCCCGGGCGGCGCTCGCCCTTCGCCGCAGCCGCCGCGTCAACCTGATCACGAGAGCGCTGCAGAGATCGCAGACTGTGATCGGCGTCGTGAGCCAGGCGATCGCCCAGCTCTCACTCGCCCATACGCTCGAGACGGCGGTGGAACGCATCGCCGAGCTGACCGGCAGCGGCCATGTCGGCATCTTCCTGCGCGAGGGCGACGAGCTCGTCACCGCCGCCGCCCGTGGGCTCGAGGGCCCCGAGTCAGACCTCGCCGAGCGGCTGCTCGAGCTGGCGCTCGGTCCCTTCCGGGGGCGCGGCTATGTCTTCATCGAGGACATGCGCCGGGATCCACGCCTGCAAGGGCTCGACGCGGTCTGGGAGAAGACCGGCATTCGCCGAGCGCTCTTCATCCCGCTCGTGGTCCACGACGAGGTCATCGGCGCGCTCGGCGTCTTCAAGACCCGGCCGCGTCCCTATCGCGAAGGCGAGGAGGGGCTGTTGATGGCACTCTCGAGCCAGCTCGCCGTCGCCGTCCAGAACGCGCGCCTGCACGAGCGTGCGAAGGAGCTGGGAGAGCGGCTCGAGCGCACCCTCGAGGCCGAGCGCCGCGCAGCGCGGCAGCTCCGGGGCCTCTACGAGATCTCCCATTCCTTCGCCGAGAGCCTGTCGTTGCAGGCGACCCTCGACGCAGTCGCGCGCAGCATGGTCGAGCTCTTCCACGTCGACGTGGCAGCGATCCGCATGCCCGACGCTCGAGGCGAGGTGCTCGAGCTGAGGGCCCTGCACGTCTCCGATGCCAAGCTCGCGCACACCGCGCCCAAGCTCCTCGGTCGCCCGCAGCCGCTGAGCGCTCCGACGGCGCGCCGGCTCCTGCGGGCCGGCAGGCCAATGCTGCTCGAGCCCGGCCTCGCGACCGGCGAAGACGTCCACAGCTTCCTCGAGCCCTTCCTGACGCGAGGGTCAACGGCAGCCGTGCTGCCCCTGGCCACCCCTGGGGAGATCCTGGGGACGCTCACGCTCCTCTCACTCGACCCCGCACGCCCGATCGACCGCGACACGCTCGACACGGCGATGACGGTCGCCGCCCAGGCGGCGCTCGCAATCGACAACGCGCGTCTCTACCAGCAGCAGAAGGACTTCTCCGAGACGATGCAGCACTCGCTCCTCCCGAGAGACCTGCCGGCCGTCCCGGGCATCCAGGTCGGCCACATCTACGAGTCGTCCGCCCGGGTGGACGTCGGCGGCGACGTCTACGACTTCCTCACGCTCGACGACGGCCGCCTGGCGATCATCCTCGGCGACGTCACGGGAAAGGGGATCCAGGCCGCCGCGGACATGGCGATGGCGAAGTTCAGCTTCCGCGCGCTTGCGCGTATGCATCCCGAGCCGGGGGACTTTCTCGCCAAGGTCAACGGCGTGATCGTGGACGAGATCGGCGTGGGCAAGTTCATCACCATGCTCTACGTCCTCGTCGATCCAAAGGAGGGCACGGTGGCCTGCGGGAGCGCCGGCCATCCGCCGGCCAAGATCGTCGGGCCCGACGGGAGCGTGACTTCACTCGCGGCCAGCGGCCTGGCGCTCGGGATCGAGGCGGAGCAGGAATACGCGGCCGGCGAGGCTCGCCTGGAGCCGGGGTCGTCCATCGTGCTGTACACCGACGGCGTCGTCGAATGCAGACGAGACGGCGAGCTCTACGGCGAGGAGCGGCTCGACGACGTGCTCGCCCGCCAGCGCGACCTCGCGCCCCAGGAGCTCGCAGAGTCGATCCTCGAGGACTGCCGGAGATTCGCAGGCGGAGATCTCGGGGACGACTGCGCCCTCGTCTGCCTACGGCTGACCGGCGCTGGCTGAGGCGGCGCCAACGGCAGTGGTGCCCCTGGCGGCGACGGTCAGCCCCCGGCGCCTCGGGCTGCTCGTCTTCACGGCCGGCGCGGGAACGCTCTCCACGGAGATCGCCGCCTCCCGGCTCCTGGCGCCGTACTTCGGGAGCTCAACGATCGTGTGGGCCAACATCATCGGGCTCATCCTCGTCTACCTGTCGCTGGGGTACTGGCTGGGAGGAAAGGTCGCGGACCGACGCCCCGATCCGAGGCTGCTCGGCTCGATCGTCATCGCCGCCGCGCTGTTCATCGCCGTGCTCCCGTTCGTCGCGAGGCCTGTGCTGGACGCAGCCGTGCGCGGGCTCGATGCGGTCTCGGTGGGCGCGGTGGTGGGATCCTTCTTCGCCGCCCTCGCTCTCTTCGCCGTCCCCGTGACTCTCCTCGGCGCCGTCTCGCCGTTCGCCATCCGCCTGGCGCTCGACGACGTCGGCGAGGCCGGAACCGTGGCGGGGCGCCTCTACGCGCTTTCGACGGTCGGGAGCATCGTCGGGACTTTCACATCGGCGCTCGTCCTCATCCCGCTGATCGGGACCCAGCGGACGATGCTGCTCTCGGCCGCGCTGCTCGTGCTGGCGGGCGCGCTCGTCCTGGGCGCCCGCTGGCAGCTCCTGACGGTCGGCGTCGCTGCGCTTCTCTTCGTTCCTGCGGGCACGATCAAGGCCTCGTCGGGGCTCATCTACGAGACCGAGTCGGCCTACCAGTACATCCAGGTGCTGCAGAAGCCGAACGGGTCGCGCCTGCTGAAACTGAACGAGGGCGTAGCGGTCCATTCCGAGTGGTATCCGCACTCCGTCCTCACCGGGGGCGAGTGGGACATGTTCCTCGTGGTGCCGCCCCTGCTCGGGCGCCCGGCGGAGAACATGCTCATCATCGGCAACGCGGGCGGGACGACGGCGCGCGCCTACGGGAAGCTCTATCCGGACGTTCGGATCGACGGGGTCGAGATCGATCCCAAGGTCACCGAGACCGGCCGTCGGTATCTCGGCCTCGGAGACAACCCCAAGCTCCACGTCATCACGGCCGACGGGCGGACCTACCTGGCGGGAACCGACGAGCGCTACGACCTCATCCTCGTCGACGCCTACCGCCAGCCGTACATTCCCTTCTACCTGGCTACGAAGGAGTTCTTCCGGCTCGCCCGCGACCACCTGACGCCAGGGGGGGTCCTCGCGATCAACGTCGCCGCCGTCCCCGGCGACGATCAGCTGGGAGACGCCCTCGGCACGACCATGCTGGCGGAGTTCCCCGCCGTCTGGCGCTGGCATCCGTTGCGCTTCAACGAGCTGATGGTGGCCGTCAACGGGCCGACCACGGAGTCCACGCTTCGCCGGCGGGTCGGAGAGGTGCCGCTCGCGGCCAGGTCGCTCGTGCCGCTCTTCCGCTCCGGGCTCGAGCCCGTTCGCGCTCGAGGCGAGGCGCTCACCGACGACCGCGCCCCGGTCGAGTGGCTGACCGACAGCATGATCGTGGACTTCATCGCCCACGGCGGCGAGCTCGAAGAGCGGCCGCTCCCCACGCAGCCGTGAACCTGCGCCAGGGGCGGGTCCTCCGCATCGGCCATCGCGGTGCGGCTGCGCTCGCGCCCGAGAACACTCTCGACTCGATCCAGGCCGCGATCGATCACGACGTCGATCTGGTCGAAATCGATGTGGTTCGCTATCGAGACGCGCTCCGCCTCGCGCATTCCGAGGCGGAACTGACGGAGCAGAGCCCCACGCTCGCGGATGCGCTGTCGCTCGTCTCTGCGGCCGAAACAGGGCTTCTGCTCGACCTCAAGTCGCCGGGGGCCGAGGCGCAGGTCGTCGAGGTCCTGCGCGCGGGCGGCCTGCTCGAGCGCAGCGCGGTCGCCTCCTTCCATTCCGCCAGCCTGCGCGCCTTGAAGGGCCTCGAGCCCTGCCTGACGACGGGATTCTCGTACCCCAACGACCGGGCAGGACTCTCACGGCGACCCGCCTTCGAGCCGTTGATCCGCGTTGGACTGGCCGGGATGCGCCATCTCCTCCCGGCGCGTATCGGGCGCATGCTCCGCCGCGCCCGGGCAGACGCCGCGCTGCTGCACTGGGAGCTTGTCTCCCCGCGGCTCGTCGAGCGCTGCCACGCGCTCGGCGCAGCGGTGCTGGCGTGGACCGTCGAGGACGAGGCCGCCCTTCGCCGGGTTCTCCGCGCAGGAGTGGACGGCGTGATCGCGAATGATCCCGGCCTCCTTGGTGAATAGGATCTCGCGCACGATGAGAAGAGCCCTGGCTGTCGCCGCCCTCCTCGCGGCTTTCGGTGTCCCGCTTGCGTATGCGCAGGAGGTGACCACCGGCGAGACGACGACGGACACGACGGGCGGGACCACGACCGACGAGGCCCCGCCGCCGACGCCGCTTCCGGACGGCGTGACGATCGCTGGTGTCCCCGTCGGAGGACTGACGCCGGAAGAAGCCGGGGTCGCAGTTCGCGCCTTCTTCACACGCCCGTTCACGTTCACCTTCCGCGGGCACGTGAAGACGGCTACGCCCTGGTGGGTGGGTGGCTCGGCGGACGTCGCTACGGCGCTCGCCAACGCTTCCGTCGCGGCGCCGGGCCAGGCCGTCGACCTGCCCGTGCGGGTGAACAGCACGCGGCTTCGTGCCTTCGTGACCAGGCTCGCCAGGGCCTGGAATCGTCCCGCCGTGAGCTCGAAGGCGCACCTGAGCGGCCTGCGCCCCGTGCTCACGCGCGCTCGGCTCGGGTTCAAGATCCGCCGCTACGCCACGCGTCTCATGATCCGCGGCGCCTTCGCCTCCCACGCGCGCGGGCCTCTTGCGGTCCCCTACCGCACCTTGCGGCCGCGATACACCCGCTCGAACTTCGGCGCGGTCATCGTCGTACGGCGAGGCTCGCATCGGCTCTACCTCTACAAGGGCTCGCACTTCTGGACGACCTTCGGAGTCGCGGTCGGCATGCGGCAGTACCCGACTCCACTGGGCAGGTTCACCATCGTCTCCAAGCAGCGGAATCCCTGGTGGTACCCGCCCGCAACCTCGTGGGCTGCGGGCGCGAGCCCGATCCCGCCCGGGCCGGGGAATCCCCTCGGCACGCGGTGGATGGGGCTCTCCTGGGGCGGCATCGGGATCCACGGGACGCCCGA
Source organism: Actinomycetota bacterium (assembly GCA_046728735.1). Lineage (GTDB taxonomy): Bacteria > Actinomycetota > Thermoleophilia > Gaiellales > Gaiellaceae > JAIBJP01. The sequence continues at coordinate 11,570 of JBKPFG010000163.1, read as the reverse complement.
CTCGGCCTCGATCGGCTACTCGGCCTCGCACGGCTGCATCCGCATGCGCATCCCCGAGGCGGAATGGCTCTTCGAGCGCGTGCGCATCGGCACTCCCGTTTTCATCGTTAGTGCATAGCTAGAGTGATTCGCGCCCATGGCGCGCCGGGTGAAGATCGCTCTCCAGGCGGCCGCCGTCCTGGTGGTCGCGCTGCTCGTCGGACTGCTCGCATGGCAGGTCGTGCGCACGGACCAGGGACGGGCCCTCGGGTCGAAGGTCGAGTCGGGCCAGAAGCCACCGGCTCCGGTCTTCACGCTCGACAAGCTGGACGGTTCGGGCCAAATGTCGCTCGCCGACCTGCGGGGGAAGGTCGTGGTCCTCAACTTCTGGGCCTCCTGGTGTGCGCCTTGCAAGGACGAGGCCGGGACGCTCGAGGAGGCCTGGCAGCGCTGGCGCGATCGAGACGTCGTCGTTGTGGGGGTCGATCTCCAGGATCTGAGCAGCGACGCCCGGCGGTTCGTCGACCGCTACAACCTGACCTACCCGACGCTCCGCGACAGCGGGTGGACCTGGGGACGGTACGGGCTGAGCGGCTTGCCGGAGACCTGGTTCGTCGACCGCGAGGGTCGGCTGGTGGGGGAGCACGTCGAAGGCCCGGTGACGGCGGAGGAAATCGACCGCAACATCCGCATCGCGCTCGGAACCACGTCATGAGGCGCATGCTCGCGGCGGCGCTGCTCGTGGCGCTCACGGCGGCAGGCGCTGCGGCGGCCAGCGAGGAGCATCCGACCCTCCCCGAGCTCGAGCGCGAGCTCATCTGCCCGACGTGCCACGAGTCCCTGGCCCTCTCCAACTCCCCGATCGCAGACCGCATGCGTTCCTTCATCCGCGCCCGGATTGCTGCCGGGGACACGAAGAGCGAGATCAAGGACCAGCTCGTCGACGAGTTCGGGGAGAGCGTGCTCGCGTCGCCTCCGAAACGCGGTTTCAACCTGCTTGCGTGGCTCCTTCCCCTCGTCGGGCTGGCGGTCGGCGCCGTCGTCCTCGCCGTGCTCGCGCGCCGCTGGAGCCGGGCCCGGACCGGGCACGCTCCCCTCGATTCGTCCGGGGACGGGCGAGCAGGGCTCGATCCCGAGCTCGAGCGGCGGCTCGACGAGGAGCTCGCCCGCTTCGACGTCTAGGCCCGTCCGATGGAGGCAAAGATTCCTCTGGCCTTCATCGCAGGGCTCCTCTCGTTCGTGACGCCGTGCGTCCTTCCCCTCGTTCCCGGCTATCTCTCGGCTGTCTCGGGGGTCCGGGTCGGGGTGGGGGGAAGGAGAGTGGTCGCGGCGAGCGTTCCCTTCATCGCCGGCTTCACGGCGGTCTTCGTCGCGCTCGGTGCTGCCGCCGGTGCCGCGGGCGGCCTCTTCGACGACAACCGCGAGATCGTGCTCAAGGTGTCCGGGCTGATCGTCGTCGTGTTCGGCTTCGCCTTCATGGGCCTGCTCCCGTTCCCGTTCCTCGAGCGGCTGGCGGCGCCGGGCCTGATCGAAGGCGCCCGGCGGCGCGGCTCGAGAGCTCTCCTCGGCGGGGCCTTCGGCGTCTGCGCCGCACCCTGCATCGGCCCGGTGCTGGCCTCGATCCTCGCTCTCGCCAGTGAATCCAGCACAGTCGCACAAGGGTCGCTCCTCCTCGCCGTGTACTCGGCCGGTCTCGCGCTGCCGTTCCTGCTCGTCGGCATCGCATTCGACCGGGCGATGGGCGCTTTTCGCTGGCTGCGCGACCGCTACGACGTCCTCCGTGTGATCAGTGGAGCTCTGCTCGTCGCGCTCGGGCTGCTCCTCTTCTTCGATCGCTTCTGGTGGCTGAACGTCGGGTTCAACCGGACGCTCGAGTTCTTCGGGATCGGCGTCTGACGGATCTCGACGCTCTCACGAGGTGCTTCTCGGCTCGGGTCGCTGCCTGGTTCGAGTCCGAGGGCCGCGCGGCGGCGACCGATCCGGCCTTCCTGCGCCAGATGAACATGGCGATTGCTCTCGCCGCCTCGCGCTGGAACGAGCTCGCCCTGGGTCCTGATCCCGTCGAGCGGATGCGGGCCTGGCTGGAGGAGGTCCGCCGCCGGGCGGTCGTGCGGGAGGCCCGGGCGCGGGTCGAGGCCGTCGACCGGGCGCGCGAGTGGTTCGAGGCCTGCTTGCGGTGTTAAATTCCCATCCGTGGCGACGATCCTGCTGGTCGGGGTCGATCTCTTCTTTCGAGGCAAGCTCGATGTGCTCCTCGACGGCCACAAGCTCACCACGGCCGACAGCGTCGAGCAGCCGGACCTCGTGATCGTCGACTTGGCCCGTGTGGACGCGTACGAAGTGGCCGAGACCTACCCGGACGTGCCCATCATGGGCTTCACGAACCACACGGACACGGCGGGCCTGCGGGCGGCTCAGGCGGCGGGTCTCGACCGCGTCGTCGTGCGCTCCGCGCTGGCCGAACGGGCGCCGGAGCTAGTCGAGGAGCTCGTCACGTAGACTCGCGGCGATGACGTACATCATCGCCGAGCCCTGTATCGACATCAAAGATCTCTCCTGCGTCGACGTCTGCCCCGTCGACTGCATCCACACGTTCGAGCGCATGCTCATCATCGATCCGGAGGAGTGCATCGACTGCGGCGCCTGCGAGCCCGAGTGCCCCGTCGAGGCGATTTTCCCCGAGGATGCGCTCCCCGAGAAGTGGGAGCCGTTCGTGAAGATCAACTACGCGTACGGCGACGGTCCCGAGGTCGTGAACAAGCTCGTGGACGAGTACGCGACCGAGCACGACGTGCAAAACCCCCCGCTCGACCAGCGGGCTGAGTAGCTACCTCTGGACCGAGCCGCGCTGGCTTGCGGACGCCGCCGGCTGGATCGAGGCGGAGCTCTTGCGGCTCGGGCTCGTGCGGACCGGGGAGGTCTCCCAGCCCCACGTGCGGGCGTGGTCGACGGTCCTGCGGGTCCCGACGGATGCGGGCGACCTGTGGTTCAAGGCCAACATGCCGACCCAGGCTTTCGAGGTCGGCGTCATCCGGGTTCTGGCCGAGCGGCGGCCCGACCTCGTCCCGAGCCTCGTCGCCTTCGACCTCGAGCGCGGCTGGATGCTCCAGCGGGATGGAGGCGAGCTCCTGAGGGAGCTCGTCGACGGCACGGACCACGCCGTCTGGGTCGACATCCTCCCGCGCTACGCGGAGCTGCAACTCGACGCGGCGCCCGAGCGGGATCGGCTGCTCGCTGCCGGCGCTCCGGACAGGCGCCTCGCCCTTCTCTCCAGCCAGTTCGAGAGGCTCCTCCGTGATACGGATGCGGTTCGGTCGCTCAGCTCGGAGGAGCTGCTACGGCTCGAATCGCTCGTCCCGAGGATTCAGCGGGACTGCGAGGAGCTCACCTCCTCTGGCCTTCCGGAGACGATCCAGCACGACGACCTCCACGACGGACAGGTCTTCGTGCGAGGCGGCAGGTACGTCTTCTTCGACTGGGGCGACTCATGCGTCTCGCATCCCTTCTTCACCATGGTCGTCACGCTCGCCGTCCTTGCCTACCGTCTCGGGGTCGGTCACGACGCCCCGGAGCTCGACCGCTTTCGTGACGCGTATCTCGAGCCCTGGACACGGCTCCTTCCGCGAGACGATCTCGAGCGAGCCTTCCCGATCGCGTACCGCCTGGGCGTCCTCTGCCGCGGGCTCACCTGGGCGCTGATCGTCTCGGGCGTCCCGCGACCGCTTCGGAGCGAGGAGGAGGACGCCGTGCCCGAGCGCATGCGCATGCTCCTCGAGGTGTACGAGGGCTAGCTCCTAGGCCGGCGTGAGGCGAAGGCGCGGCGGAATCCCGCGCTCGAGCGCGAGCGCGCCTACGCCCGCGAGCAGACAGACGCAGGCCGCGAGGGGCCAAAGGGCGAGCGGTTGGTGGTCGAGGATGAAGCCCCCGATCGCCGGGCCGATCACGAAGCCGATCTCCCAGGACATCGTCGAGAGGGCCATGTAGCGGCCTCGAAGCCGCGGCGGCGCCAGGTCGGCGACGAGTGCCCCCTGGGTCGGCCCCTGGAAGCACTCCCCGAGGCCGAAAACCACGCCGGCGAGCGCGAAGCCGATCGCGGCGGCGACAGACTCGAGGGTGGCGCCGGAGACGAGCACGATCAGCCAGGAGGTCGCCCAGAGCACGGTCATCAGGGCGAGCGCCGGCATCCTGCGCCGCCCCTCGAGCTGGTGCGCTATGGGGAGCTGCGCGAGCACGATCACGAGCGTGTTGAGGAGGAAGATGAGGCCGATCGCCTTCTCGGTGACGCCCGCCTCGTTCTTGGCGAAGGCGGGCAACAGCTCGATCTGCGCGTAGCCGGCCGAGACGAAGAGGACGTTGAGGGCCACGATCCCGAGGAGCAGGCGGTCGCGGAGGACGTCCAGGTAGCGGCCGGGCCGTGCTCCCTCCTCGAGCGGTGGAAGGTCGGGATCGGGGACGAACGGCAGAACGGCGACGAAGGCGAGGAAGGTCGCGGCGTCGACCAGGAAGAGGACTGTGAAGCTCGACGGGTCGGTGGTGGTCGCGATGAGCCCGCCCGTGAGCCCGCCGAGCCCGATCCCGAGGTTGCGCGAGACGCGCTGGAGCGCGTAGGCGGCATGGCGCCGCTCCCGCGGGGCGAGGCCGGCGAGCAACGTCGACTGGCTCGGCCAGAACGCTCCGTTTCCGGCCCCTGCGATGACCATGGCGAGGAAGGCGTGCCACGGCTCGCGCACGAGCGGGAAGGCCCCGAAGCCGATCGCCATGAGGACGAGCGCGCCCGCGAGCGTCAGGCGGCCCCCGATCCTGTCCGAGAGCGTTCCCGCGAGCGGGCTGGCGACCAGGCTGGTCGCCGCATTGGTCGCGAGAACGAGACCCGCGACGCCGAGCGAAAATCCGCGGACGTTGTGAAGGTAGATGACGATGAAGGGGAACGTGATGCCGTTTCCGAAGGCGTTGACGAGGCCGCCGGCCTCCAGAGTCCAGACCGCGCGCGGAAGCCGCGGGTCGATCCTCCGCAGGTACGCAACCACTCGAGCCCCGGGTCGGCCGCCCGTCAAACTGAACGCGAACGCGTGTCGAGCTTCGAGCGCACGCGGCCGATGACCTCGTCCGTGAACTCGCTCGTCGAGGCGTGGCCGCCGAGGTCGGCCGTGCGGACGCCGGCAGAGACCGCTTCCAGCGCGGCCTCACGAATCGCCCGCCCGGCCGAGCGCGCTTCACGGTCGTCCATGTGGCTGAGGAGCGCGGAGGCGGCGAGGATCATGGCCATCGGGTTGGCGACGTTCTTGCCTTCGAGCGCGGGCGCGGTCCCGTGCGCGGCTTCGGCCATTAGTGCGCGGGGCGTGTAGTCCTCGTTGAAGGCGACGAGGAGCGACTCCGAGCCGGCAATGGAGCCGAAGAGCGGCAGAACGAGGTCGGAGAGGATGTCCCCGTCCCGGTTGAGCGCCGGAATGACGAGGGGATCGCCCGCCGCGCCGATCAGGAGCGCGAAGGTCGCGTCGATGAGCTGCGGCTCGTACGGGACGTCGGGATGGCGCTCGGCGGCGGCGTCCATCTCCTCCTTGAGCATGCCTTCGTAAACCGGGCTGACGGTGTATTTGGGCCCGCCGAAGACCTTTGCGCGCGTCCGTTCGGCATGACGAAAAGAGAACTCGGCGACGGCATGGCAGACACGCCGCTCGATCTTGGTCGTCCGAAAGGCGGCCTCGTCCTCTCCCTCACCCTCGCGCCATTCATTGGCTCCATAGGCATCGCCGACCGCCATCCGCACGACCGAGATGGGATGGAATGCGCCTCCGATGGGCACGACGCCCGGAATCCGGCGGCCGGTGCGAACGATCACGTGCCCGCCGATCTCCTCGCGGAGGATGCGGTTCGGGCTCCCGACATCGTCCTTCCCCTCGGGGGTGACGGTGGCCGCCTTGAGGCCGAGGCCGTGCTCGCGGACCGCGCGCGCTGCCTCGTGGACGACCTCGTTCCCGGTCGCGCGCCGTTTTTCGAGCGAGAGGTCGAAGCGGGGAAGCTCCAGCTCGAGGCCGACGACGTCCGGGGCGAGGATGCGCAGCGCCTCTTCGAGCAGCTCCTGCCCGGTCTCGTCCCCCTCGAGGACCGCGATCGTCCGCTCGGTCATTCGGCCCGGAGTCTAGTCGGGTCCTTTCGCGCCTCAATTTGTGGCCGCTTGGTAAAGTCGCCCGAGAGGGAGGGAGAGCATGGCCGGAGTCACCTTCGAGGGAGTGGGCAAGGTGTATCCGGACGGCACACGCGCCGTTTCGGACGTCGACCTCGAGATCGAGGATGGCGAGTTCGTGGTTCTCGTCGGCCCTTCGGGCTGCGGCAAGACGACCGCGCTCCGCATGGTTGCGGGCCTCGAGGACATCTCGGAGGGCGTCGTGCGGATCGGCGACCGGGTCGTCAACCACGTTCCCCCGCGCGATCGCGACATCGCCATGGTCTTCCAGAGCTACGCGCTCTACCCCCACCTTTCCGTCTACGACAACATCGCCTTCGGTCTCAAGCTCCGGAAGGAGAAGAAGTCGGAGATCGATACCCGCGTGCAGGAAGCGGCGCGGGTGCTCGGCCTCGAGCCGTTCCTGAAGCGCAAGCCCCGCGCGCTCTCCGGAGGGCAGCGCCAGCGGGTCGCCATGGGGCGGGCCATCGTCCGGCGCCCGCAGGCGTTCCTGATGGACGAGCCGCTCTCCAACCTGGACGCAAAGCTCCGGGTACAGACGAGAGCCGAGATCGCCAAGCTCCAGGACGACCTCGGGACGACGACGATCTACGTCACGCACGACCAGATCGAGGCCATGACGATGGGTGACCGCGTGGCAGTCATGCGTAAGGGCGAGCTGCAGCAGGTGGCGCCGCCCCAGGAGCTCTACGACCGTCCCGTCAACCTCTTCGTCGGCGGCTTCATCGGCAGCCCGGCCATGAACATGGTCGAGGGGACGCTGGCCAAGTCGAACGGCGGCTACGCAGTCGAGACGGGCGGCCAGAGGATCGTCCTCGACCAGGAGCTGATCTCCGCGCGCTCGGGCCTGCAGGCGTACGAGGGCAAGCCGATCGTGCTCGGTATTCGCCCCGAGGACTTCGAGGACGCGGCGCTCGCTTCGGGCGTGCCTGCCGACCGCCGCCTCAAGGGGAAGGTTGAGCTGACCGAGGCGCTTGGCTCCGAGATCATGGCCCACTTCACGGTCGATGCGCCTCCCGCCCTCACGGACGATGTCAAGGAGCTGGCAGAGGACCTCGGCGACGACAGAGCCGTGCACGAGCCGGGAACGAAGCAACACACCACCATGGTCGGGCGTTTCGACGCCCGCTCGAAAGTGAAGGAAGGAGAGACCGTGGAGGTCGCAGTCGACACCCGCGGGCTGCATTTCTTCGACCCCGACTCGGGGCTCGGTATCTACGACAAGGAGAAGGGGGAGGAACCTTCATGAGGCGTCGATTCTCGCTACTGGGTTTGCTCGCAGTGCTCGTTTTCGTCGTGGCCGCGTGCGGTGGCGGGGGAAACGGTGAGACGGGGGCCGCCGGGACCACCGGTGGACAGGAGTGCGGCTCCGGGACGATCTCCCTCATGGGCATCTGGGTGGCGACCGAGCAGAAGTCGATCCAGGCAGTCCTCGACGGCTTCAAGCAGAAGTGCCCGGACGTCACGGTCAAGTACAACCCCGCCGGGGACAACATCGTCACCGTGCTCGCGACCGCGGTTCAGGGTGGCAATCCTCCGGACCTCGCGACGATCGCGCAGCCGGGGACGATCAAGGAGTACGCGGACAGCGGGAAGATCAAGCCGATCGACTTCGCGAAGGACACGATCTCCGCGAACTACAGCCAGTCGACGGTCGATCTCGGAACGATCAACGGCAAGCAGTACAGCTTCCTCTTCAAGGGCGCCAACAAATCGACCGTCTGGTACAACGTCCCGGTCTTCCAGGACGCCGGAGTCGAGGCGCCGAAGACGTGGGACGAGCTCCTCCAGGCCGCCCAGACTTTGAAGGCTTCGGGCGTCCCGGCCTACTCGATCGGCGGCGCGGATGGGTGGACGCTCACCGACCTGTTCGAGAACATCTACCTCCGCACGGCCGGGACGGAGAAGTACGACCAGCTCGCCACGCACGAGATTCCGTGGACGGACCAGTCGGTCAAGGACGCCTTGAACGAGATGGCCAAGATCTTCAGCGACACGGACAACATCGCCGGCGGTAAGAGCGGCGCGCTTCAGAACGACTTCCCGACGTCGGTGACGAACGCGTTCGCCGACCCGCCCAAGGCCGCGATGGTGCTCGAGGCGGACTTCGTCGAGGGCGAGATTCTCAACTCGACGAAGGCGAAGCCCGAGACCGGGTTCAACGTCTTCGATTTCCCGTCGATCAACGACTCGCCCCCGTCGGTCGTGGGCGGCGGCGATCAGCTGGTCATGTTCAAGGACAGCCCGGCGGCACGCGCGCTCGTCGAGTACCTCGCGACGCCCGAGGCAGCCGAGATCTGGGTCAAGCGCGGGGGCTTCGCCTCGCCCAACAAGGGCGTCCCCGAGAGCGCGTACCAGGATCCCCTGTTGCGCGCGACCGCGACCGCGCTCGCGAACGCCGAGAACTTCCGCTTCGACCTTTCCGACCTGCAGCCGTCGGCCTTCGGCGGGACGGTCGGCCAGGGAGAGTTCAAGCTCTTCCAGGACTTCCTCTCGAACCCGAGCGACGTGGACGGAATCGCGCAGAAGCTGGAGGACGCCGCAGCGAAGGCGTACAAGGGGAGTTAGCGCGCTCCGATGAGCGGCGCGAGCATCACGGCGGAGCCCCCGGTCAAGGGGGCTCCGCCAGGCGACACCGGGCGATGGCGGCGCTACGGCGTCGCGGCGCTCTTCCTCGCCCCCGCGGCGTTCTTCCTCGTCGTCTGGATCATCTATCCGGCGATCTACACGATCGTCCAGAGCCTCTATCGCGGCTCGGGTTTCGGCGACTTCGCCGGGCTCGACAACTACAAGACGCTCTTCACGAGCGACAACCTCACGACGGCGATCAAGAACAACGCCATCTGGGTCGCCGTCGTGCCCGCCGCCGTGACCGCGCTCGGGCTGATCTTCGCCGTGCTCACCGAGCGCATCCGCTGGTCGGTCGCCTTCAAGACGGTCGTCTTCATGCCCCTGGCCGTCTCGGCTTTCGCCGCCGGCATTACTTGGCGGATCATGTACCAGCAGGAGCCCGATCGGGGGGCGATCAACGCGGCGATCGGCTCGGTGAAGGGCGTCTTCAGTCCGGAGGGGGTCCTTTCAGAGGCGGCGCCCTCGAGCGATGAGCTGACGACAACGAGCGGAGGCGGGATCGAGCTCAAGAACGCCGTCTCTCCAGGCGACGTCGCCACGCTCGGTCTGACGCGGATTCGCTCGACCGAGGTCCCCGAGACGGCCAAGCAGGCGGTCGAGCCCCCGTCGAAGCCGGATGGGATCACGGGAGTGGTCTGGAGAGACTTCAAGCCGGGCGGCGGCACGCCGGGCAAGGTCGAGCGGGGCGAGCTCGGGCTTCCGAGTGTCACTGTCGTGCTGCTCGACCAGGGCGGGGGCAAGGTTGCCTCCGCCAAGAGCGCCGACGACGGCACCTTCGCCTTCGACGGCGTCGCGCAAGGGGACTACCACGTCGCCATCGGCGCCTCCACGTTCGCCAAGCCGTTCGGCGGCGTTTCCTGGCTCGGGGCGAAGCTGATCACGCCCGCGGTGATCATCTCGTACGTCTGGATCTGGGCCGGCTTCGCCATGGTCGTGATCGCGGCGGGCCTGGCGGCGATCCCGCGCGAGACTCTGGAGGCGGCCCGCACGGACGGCGCGACCGAGTGGCAGGTCTTCCGACGCGTGACGGTGCCCCAGTTGATGCCGGTCCTGACGGTCGTCTTCATCACGCTCCTCATAAACGTCCTCAAGGTCTTCGACATCGTCATAGCCGTGGCGCCTCAGTCCGTGCAGGACGACGCCAACGTGATCGCGCTCGCGATGTGGCGGACCTCCTTCGGGGGAGTGAGCGACTTCGGCCTCGGCTCCGCGATCGCCGTCTTCCTCTTCATCCTCGTGATCCCGATCCTCATCCTCAACATCAACCGCTTCAAGCGAGAGGCCGCATGACCGCCGCCACTGCCGAAGTCGAGCAACGGAAAGTCGTCGTCGAGGAGAGCACCGCGAGCAAGATCCTGCGCGTGCTCGGCAAGACCCCGGTCTACATCATCCTCGTCGTCATCGGAGTGCTCTGGCTCGTGCCGACCGTGGGCCTCTTCCTCACGTCGCTCTTCAGCCCCACCGACGTCAACAGCCTCGGCTGGTGGGAGATCTTCTCCAAGCCGAGCCTCGCCACGTTCCAGAACTACAGAGACATCTGGAACGACCAGTCGATCAGGTCGGCTTTCTTCACCACGGTCTGGATCGCGCTCGGGGGAACCTTTATCCCCATCATCGTGGCTGCGTTGGCCGGCTACGCGTTCGCCTGGCTCGAGTTTCCCGGTCGCGACTGGCTCTTCATCCTCGTGATCGCACTCCTGGTCGTGCCGCTGCAGATGGCGCTGATCCCGATGTTCAGGCTCTACAACGACCTCAACATCTTCGACACGAAGCTGGGCCTCATCCTCTTCCACACGGCCTTCGGACTGCCGTTCGCGATCTTCCTGTTGCGCAACTTCTTCATAGGCATACCGAAGGAGCTGCTCGAGGCCGCGCGCATCGACGGCGCCTCCGAGATTCGCATCTTCGTGCGCCTGATCCTGCCGCTCGGGCTGCCTGCGATCGCCTCCCTCGCCATCTTCCAGTTCCTCTGGACGTGGAACGACCTGCTCGTCGCGCTCTCGCTGGCGCGCGACACCCAGCCTCTGACGGTGGCCATCTTCTCGCAGCTGCGTCAGTTCGGGAACAACCTCGAGCTGATCGCCCCGGCGTCGTTCCTCTCGCTGATCGTGCCGCTGGGGGTGTTCTTCGCCTTCCAGCGTTACTTCGTCCAGGGGCTCCTCGCCGGCTCCGTCAAATGAGCGGCGCGCAACGGTGCGCACTCGTGGGCGGCGGGCTCGCGGGCCTCAGCGCGTATGCAACCCTCCGCCATGGGGGGCTCGCCGCGTCCGAAATCGCCGTGTTCGGAACGGACCCGGATCCCGCGGCCCAGTGGCGCCGCCGCGCCGGCGCCATTCGCCAGCGGCGCATGCGCTCCGAGAGCGATGGTCACGTGGGGCCGACGTCCTTTCCAGGGCTCGCCGTCCGCTCGGCCGCTCGCCAGGGCGACGCCTGGCCGCTGATCCTCTCCCTCGCCGACCGCTACCACCCGACGGTCTCGGAGTTTCTCGAGCACGTCGCCGAAGTCCGCGGGCGGTCGGGCTGGGACGAGAGCTTCGAGCGGCGCAAGGTCGTGTCCGTCCGCGCGGTCGACGGTGGCTTCGCGGTCGACGATGCGGGTGTCTTCGCGCACGTTCTCCTCGCCCCCGGCCACCCCGGCCTGGCGCTTCCCGCCGAGCTTGCAGGCGATCCGCGGGTCGTGCACGCGTACGAGCTCCACGAGTATGCGGACGAGGTCGAGGTGCTGGGCGCGGGGATGGCGGCCGCGACGGAATGGCTGAACGCGCTCGCCGCAGGG
>JBKPFG010000176.1:0-3589 GCA_046728735.1 Actinomycetota bacterium | reverse complement strand
CCGCGATGGTGCGCGACTGCTGGCTCGTGTCGAACGCATGGAAGCCCTCCTTCGTCTTCACGGCCCGCCGGGTCTGGGCGACGAGCTTGGCGAAGGCGGGATCAGAGCCGGCGACGTCGACCTTGCTTCCCACCTGCTCCCAGCTCGGAGGCAACTCGATGCTGAACCGTCCAGCCTCGTGCGTGGTCCACCGCGGGGGTGGCGACGGAGCTGGCTCGAGCGGATCCCACAGGCCGAGGGCCTTCCCCGTGACGAAGAAGAGACCTGCGAAGAGTGCAACCGCGGCGACTGCGCCCAGTAACACGCGCATCTTGCGTTGCTCGGCAGGGTAGAGCCCTCCACTCACCCCCCGAACGGGTAGCTCGCAGGGGCGGCCACTTGCTCTCCGCGCGGGCAGCGGGGGAGAATCCCCGCCTGTCTTGACCGCGACCTTCTCAGACCAGACGGTGTCGGAGCTCTGCAAGACCATCGCGGCGGAGACCTCCGCGCCCGGCGGCGGGTCGGTTGCCGCGATCGTGACGGGCTTTGCAGCCTCGCTCGCGGCCATGGCGGCGCGGTTCTCGACCGAGCAATGGGAGGACGCGCCCGGTGCGGTCGCCCAGGCCGAGGCGCTCCAGCGTCGTGTCCTTCCCCTGGCGGAAGAGGATGCGCGGGCCTACGAGAGCTTCCTCGAGGCGCGCCGCCTCTCCGAGAAGGTCGGCCCGGAGGCCCGCGACGCCGCCATCGGGGCCGCGCTGTCGCACGCCGCCGACGTGCCGCTCGCCATTGCGGAAGCCGCGCTCGACGTCGCTTCCCTCGCCGCGGACCTCGCCGAGCGCGGGAACCCGAACCTACGGGGCGACGCGGCGACCGCAGTCCTCCTCTCCGAGGCGGCTGTGCGCGCGACGGCCAACCTCGTCGAGATCAACCTCGCCACCCGCGAGGGCGACGAGCGAGTCGAGCGGGCGCGCGAGCTGTGCGAGCAGACCCGCCGGATCAGCCGGCGGGTGCTCGAGCCAGCCGCCTGATTCCTACGCCCCTAGGGGCGGGTGGTGACTCCCCAGTCCGTCGCCTTGGCGATGATCACGGCGACGACGATGCAGAGGATGCAGATGACGATCATGGCCAGCTCGAACGTCTGGCTGTGGCGCTGCATCGGCGAGAACACCACTTGCTTGCTGCGCCCCATCCAGCCGGGTTCTGTCGCCATTTTGCTCCCTTCCTCCTAGACGTCACCGAGGTCCGAGGGCCCACCGAGGCCCGGGCTCGGGACGTCGCGATCTTTCGTTGGCCCGACTTCCTGGACGATCGTGACCTGGCCAGCGTGCCCGGATATGAGCAGGCGCGCCGCCTGCTGCTGCAACTTCCGGTCCTCAGTCACGACCCAGGCGACGAAGGCCGCCACCATGACGAGGATCCCGATGATCACGAGGCCCCAATACGTGCCGCTGATACCGCTGGTGGCGGTTCCGTACGTCGAGCCGGGACCCATCGTGAAGAAGTCCGCGCAGTCCTTGTACGGCGTGTAGATGTCCCCCGGAGTGCCTCCGTGCTGGATGCAAGTCGGTGCTGTGTCCCATCCGAACATAAGCCCTCCTAGAGTCCCTCTGCGGCCCGGCGGCGGCGGCGATCCTCGCGGAAGGCCCAGCCTCCGAGCAGTCCGAACACGACGACGAGCAAGACGATGCTGAGGACGAACTGGACCATGTCAGACCCGTTCTCCAGGCTCGGTTCTCACGGGTCTGTCGCCGTTCGACGTCACCGCTAGATAGTCCTCGAGCAGAATCGGGGCGGAGAGCACCTCGGTTCCGTCCGGCTCGATGATGACCTCCGGCGGCCGGTCGAACTCCGGATAAAAGTCGGCCTGGAACTCGGCCATGTCGAGGCCTTCGAGCTCGACTTCGGGCGGGACGCGGAGCAGATTGAGCTTCTTCATCACCCACGACGGGATGTAGCCGCCGAAGAAACCGAGCGGCAGGAAGACCATCATGCCGTAGAGCTGCCCGGTCAGGGAGGAGTCGACATTGTTGAGACCGGTCGGATAGCCGGCCGCAAAAAGCCCGACCGCGAGGGGGCTCCAAAAACCTGCGACGCCGTGCACGGCCACCGCTCCGACCGCGTCGTCGACCCGAAACTTCTTCTCGATGATGTTGCCGGCGTAAACCGCGAGCGCACCTCCGAACATCGAGATCAGATAGTCGAGGCTCGGTGCGTAGATATCCGCCCCGGCGGACACCGAGATGACGCCGGCGAGGCCTCCGGAGAGCGTCCAGAACGGATCCCCGCGACTCGCGAAGTAGCCGCCCGTGAATCCCCCGGCGAAGCCGATCGTGATCGCGAAGGTGATCGAGGATAGCGTCGTCGGATTGAGATAGATGTTCCCCCACCCCGGCAAGGTCGTCGACTGTATAACGAGACACGCCGCGTAGAACCCATAGAAGCCGGTGAAGATCAGCATCAGCCCCATGATCGTGAGATGCAAGTTGTGCGGCCTGAAGGTGCGCGCGAGGCCGGCCCTCGTGTACTTGCCGATGCGCGGCCCCAGGTTGAGCAGGACTCCGAGCGTGAAGGCGCCCGCGACGCCGTGGACGACCAGGCCCGCGATCGAGTCGTGGAAGCCGTAGCGCACGTTCAAGAACCCGTAGGCGCTCCAGCCCCAGGAGGCGTCGAGGATCCAGATGACCGAGCCCAGGATCGAGCCGAGCACGAGGTACGCGGAGAGGCGCACACGCTCGATGAGGGCGCCCGACATGATCGAGGCCGTTGTCCAGGAGAAGAGGAGGAATGCGGCCCAGAAGACGCCCGAGATGTGATCCGTGAGGTTGGGGCCGAGGTTGGCCGCCCACGGATAGGTCGTCGAGCAGAAGTTGGCCATGGCGACCTCGGTCGAGGAGGCGCCGCCGACCGCGTTACCCGCTGAGTCGACGAAATCGCTCGGCGAGAAGGGGATGATCCCGTTGTTGAAGCAGCCGTAGATCCACCAGCCGAAGTAGTAGAACGTCGGCGTCACGACGGCGATCGTGAGGATGTTCTTCATCGCCGTCGCCATCACGTTCTTGCGCCGTCCCGCACCGGCCTCGTACGACATGAAGCCGACGTGGATCAACCACATGATCACGACGGTGAAGTAGTAGAACTGCTCGGCCAGGATCTGACTGTCGAGCGTCAGCTTGTCCGAGAGCTCTTGCGGCGTGGGCGCTTGCGCGAGCAGCGCGTTCAAGCCGCCTAGCATCGACCCGACCATCGCTTCACCTCTCCGGTAAGCGTGCGACCTGCCGTTGCGTGGACTGCGCGAGGCTAGAAAGCGCCCCGGAAGCGCACAATGGACGTTGGCGACACTTTGGATCCCGGCGGCTGTGCAGATCGCACACACCGCTTGATTTGACTATTGGCTCTTTCTCACCTCGGTCACGTCGCCCGTGTCCGCGTTGACAAGAACGACGGTGACGCGGGTCGGGTCTCCGCTCGCGTCCTTGATCCAGAACGAGACCGCCCAGAATGGCTTCGGCGGGATGCCGCGCCGAACGAGGCGGATGTTGTGGCCTTCGGGAATGAAACCCGCGTAGGGCCGCGCGACCTCGACCGCGCGCTCCTCGCTGACCCGAGCGCC
>JBKPFG010000156.1:0-6647 GCA_046728735.1 Actinomycetota bacterium | reverse complement strand
CGGGGTGTCCTTGCTCACGCCGACCCGTTTGAGATCATCGCCGCATGACCGAAATCGCAGGCACGTCAACGGCGCGCGCGAGGGGGCCCGTCGGCGAGACCCGCTCGATCGGGCTCTCGCTCCTCTGGTACCTCCTCACCCTCGGGTTCTACAGCTTGTACTGGGTCTACAAGACGCACGAAGAGATCAAGCGGTACTCCGGCAACGGCGTCGGGGGCGTCCTCGGCCTCGTCATCTGGCTTGTCATCTGGCCGGTGACGTACTTCATCGTCCCGTCCGAAGTCCGCTGGATGTACGAGGACCTCGACGGAGAAGGGAGCCCGGTACGAGGCGTCCACGGGCTCTGGCTCCTCCTCCCGATCATCGGCTGGATCATCTGGTTCGTCCAGGTGCAGGGCGCGCTCAACCGCTACTGGGAGTCGAAGGGCGCCTCGCCGGCTTAGCCGGCTACGAACTCGGCGAGGCGATCGGCCTCCTCGTCGACCTGCTTGCGGACGCTCGCGGCCAGACGCTCGAACGGCCTGACCTGCACCTTCCCGCGCTCGACCTTCCATGAGCCGGCCACCTGTCCGTCGACGAGGAAGGTCGAGAGCGAATGCGGCGTGCGCGTGTTGAAAACCTTCGCGCGGTGCTTCTCCGGCAGGATCTGGGTTCGCCGGGCGTGGGCGAGGAGCGTCGCGTCCCAGGCGGGTAGGAAACGGGGCGGGGCGGGCGTCTCGGGATCCGGAAGCGGTGCCCGGGGGAGGTCGAGGAGCTCGGCCCCGTCTTCGGCGCGGAAGCGGCGGAGCGAGAGTTTCTCCGCCACCGGGGCGACCGACTTGGTCGGGAGGCCGGCCCAGTTGGCGGCGTCCTTGAGGGTGGCCGGCCCGAAGGCGCCGAGATACCGGCGCAGGAGATGCTCGAGCCCTTCTGCCTCGGCGATCCTCGCGCGGCCGAGCCGGCTTTCTGCAGTCGCGTAGAGGTCTCCGCGCGGCCGCTCCCAGGTCCCGGAGGGCGGCACGCGCAGGAGGTCGACCCACATCCC
Organism: Actinomycetota bacterium; assembly: GCA_046728735.1. GTDB lineage: Bacteria > Actinomycetota > Thermoleophilia > Gaiellales > Gaiellaceae > JAIBJP01. Next base: position 5,623 of record JBKPFG010000156.1, on the reverse strand, counting down.
GACGCCGTTCCAGGTTGCGCTGTCAAGTCCCAGCTCCTCCACCAGCTCGCGCCGCCAGCGCGGCCCCTCCCCAAGGAGGGATTGGACCTTGCGGGCGACCAGAGGCATCTTCTTCAGGTCCACACGGCGTCCATGCGACTTCTTCCAGGACTCGCGACGCGGGCTGCGGATGCCCTCCGTGAAGAGCCAATAGTCACGCTTCGAGACCATGTGGATCGTGCTCCTCATGGCCGTGCCCTGGGCGACGCTCCCCCGCTCGAGCGCGCGCGTGAGCGAGTCTCGCTCGAAGCCTTCGAGCCGGGTCCAGAGCCCGATGTAGCCTGAGCGCGCCTCCTGGGTCTGGAGGCCGCCGACGCGCTCGAGGGCCCGCGGGATCGTCAGCTCCGACCGCTCCAGGAGAAGCTGGCGCGCCAGGAGCGCGCGGTTCAGCTCGCGTTCGGTGAGGACGCGCTCGGCCACGGCGAAAGTCATACATGGCGTCCGCGCGACCGGGTAGACATCCGCCGTGGCCGAGTCGAGCAGGCGAAGCAAGGAGGAGCTCGATCAGGAGTGGAGCGAGCTCGTCGAGGAGCATCGCCTGGCGATGCCGGGGACACAGGTGCTGTTTGCGTTCCTGCTCGTCCTCCCCTTCCAGAGCCGCTTCGAGGAGCTGAGCAATCAGCAGACCTACGTCTACTACTCGGCGCTCCTCTGCGCCGCCGTCGCGATCGTGCTGCTGATCGCGCCGACCGCGGCCCATCGAATGCTCTGGCGCCACGGCGACAAGGAAGCGCTTCTTCGGACGTCGACGCTGACGGCGCTCGCCGCAACCGCGTTCATCGCGGCCGGGATGACGGCGTCCGTCTACCTGATCACCGATTTCCTCTTCGGCGAGCCGGCGACCGCGGTCGTGACCTCGATCCTCGCCGGTCTGTTCGTCGGGTTCTGGTACGGGTTCCCGCTCGTCAGGCGCCTGCGGGCGGCCGCCTCCTAGGAGGGTTTGGCGGAACGTCGCTCGTCGCCGGGACGCGCTGGTCGTTCCGAGGCTGCGGACGCAGGGCGCCCTCGTATTGACTCTAATACGGGGGGCGACCGGCGGCTACTGCCTCGGGGCGAGTCAGCGCGCCTCCGGCGGCACAGCCGATATTTCGCCAAACCCTCCTACTAGCCGGCCAGGTACGCGAGCACCGCCAGGACGCGCCGGTGGTCGTCCGGCGCCTGCTGGAGGCCCAGCTTCATGAAGATCGAGGCGACGTGCGTCTCGATCGTCTTCGGGCTGAGGAAGAGCTTGGCGCAGATGCCCTGGTTCGAACGTCCCTCGGCCATGAGCGCCAGGACCTCGCGCTCACGGGGCGTCAGCTCGTCGAGCCGGCTGCCCTGTCTCCGCCGCCCGAGCAGCTGACCCACGACCTCGGGATCCATGGCCGTCCCGCCGCGGCCGACGCGGCGCACGGCTTCCACGAAGTCGTCGATCTCGAGCACCCGGTCCTTGAGCAGGTAGCCGAAGCCCTCGGGGCTCTCGCTGAAGAGCTTGAGCGCGTGGCGGGGCTCGACCACCTGGGAGAGCAGCAGGATGCCGACCTCGGGCTGCTCCGCACGAATCTCCTCGGCGGCCTGCGCGCCCTCGTCTGTCTGCGTCGGCGGCATGCGGATGTCGACGATCGCGACGTCTGGTTTTTCCCGCCGGACGGCCGCGCGGAGATCGGAGGCGTTGTCCACCTGGGCAACGACCTCGCACTCGGCCTCCACGAGCAGGCGGGCGAGCCCCTCCCGCAGGAGGACGGAGTCCTCGGCGATCACGACGCGCACGGAAGCTCTCCGACTATCCGCGTTCCCTCGCCCGGAACGCTCTTGACGCGCAGGCGGCCGCCCCTCGCCTCGACTCGGTCGTTCAAGCCCCGGAGGCCGGAGCCGCGGGTTGCATCCGCTCCCCCGACGCCGTCGTCGGCGACCTCGACGATGAGCGTCCCGTTCACGCGCGCGAGGCTGACGGTCACGGCCGACGCCTGCGCGTGCTTGACGACGTTCGCGAGCGCCTCGCAGACCACGAAGTACGCCGCTGCCTCGAGATCGGGTGCGAGGCGCTCTTCGGGAACGGAGAGAACCGCGACGGGGATCGGCAGGCGCCCGGCGAGATCCTCGAGCGCCGCGGGTAGGCCGCCCTGAGTCAGGATCGGGGGATGCACGCCGTGGGCCAGCTCCCGCAGCTCCTCGACGGCCCGCTGAAGCTGGCCAACACTCGAATCGAGCACAGCCTCGAGCTCGGGATCGAGGGCGCCCCCGAAGCGCCGCTGCGTGGTCCTGAGCTCGAGAGCGAGGGCGACAAGGCGCTGCTGTGCTCCGTCGTGGAGATCCTGCTCGATGCGGCGACGCTCGGCATCTCCGGCGGTGACGATGCGGGCGCGCGACTCTCGCACCTCGACGAGCTGGGCCCGTAGCTCCGCCTGCAGGCGCGCGTTCTGGAGGGCCAGGCCCGCGGCTGCACCGGCCGCCTCGACCAGCTCGGGCTCGTGCAGGAGCGCCCGATCGTGGATCAGCGCTGCGACGGGCTCCGGGCCGCGATCGAGCCGGGTGACAGCACGGTCGTCGCCTCCCTCCGGAAGCTCCACCTGCTGGCCGGAAGCATCGATGTAGCCGCGCCGCTCGGGCACCCAGAAAGCCACCTCCAGCGAAGGGTCTCCCAGCGTCCGCGCGAGCGTCTCGCGCACCTCGTTCGGGGGCGTCTGTTGGAGCTCGAGCAGCAGCTGCGCGATGCTGCCCCGCGCGAGCTGGGCGCGCAGGATCCCGACGAGCAGGGCGACCGGGATGGCGACCTGGGCGGCGATCTGCCACCAGAAGAGGGCCTGCTCGACTCCCTCCGAGTAGCCCTGGAAGGGCGTCAGCGCCGCCTCGAGCAGCGCGCGGATTCCGGCGGCCGCGCCGGCGACCGCCATCGGGAGGAGCGTGTGCCGCATCGGCGGGCTCGCCTTGACGAATCTCCGCACCAGGAGGGCGACAAAGGCCAGACCGAGCGCGCCGAACACCGCGAAGCGATAGGAGTCCCGCAGAAGATCGAAGAGGGCGTCGTTTCCGTGAACGAGGAGCAGGCTGTCCGGCGGCCCTCCGAACCCCCCGTAGAAGAGATCCGGGGTGGTTCTCGGGTCGTAGAAGAGCAGCGCTGCCATCGGGAAGGCGACGACGAGGACGTACGCGATCCGAACGAGGACCACCTCGATCCGATCCCGAAGCCTCCCGGTCGGATAGGAAAGGACGGCATGCGCGATGAAGACGTTCGACAGCTCGGCGAGCGCGAACGCGAGAGTGAAGACGAGCGACGAATCGCTGTACTGGAGCCTCCGGACGAGGAGCGCGAACCCAGCGCCCACGAGCAGGAGGCCGATCCGGCTCTGTGGTCGACGCAACCAGGCGATCAGGCCCGCGCCGACATACGTCCAGGCGACGCCGATGTGCGCCGCCGCCTGCGCATTGCTCTGCCGCCCAGCGTCGACGAGCTCCATGTAGCCCACGATCCCGAGCCCGAGGGCAGCAGCTCCGAGGATCACGATCCAGCGCCTTCTCACATAGCGATTATCCGCACATAAATCCGGGAGCCGCAACGGGGCGCGCCCTCAAAAGACGGCTCCCAAAGACCAGGGCTAGCCCCCAGGGAGGTCTCGGCCCGCCTCACATGTCGACGGGGGCGCGGAGGCATCAGGTGGCCAGGACGCCCGCGCGACCAAGCTCTTCGCGCAGGGCCTCGAGCGCAAGCGCGAGACGAGCGCGGTTGGACGACGTGTTGAGCCAGCCGCTCGCTCCCGAGGGATGAGGCAGCGGAATCGCGACGGCGTCTTCGAGCACGAAGCGGGCGCCGACGCAGTCGTCGAGCCGGGCGATCCCCAGCAGCCGCCTGACGGCCAGCCCCCCGACAGGGACGATCACCCGAGGGTCGAGCAGGCGAAGCTCCCACTCGAGCCAGAACCGGCAAAGGTCGAGCTCGCTCGGTGCCGGCGGGCGGTCGCCCCGGCCGGAAGGATGGCGCCCCGGATAGCAGCGCGTCACGGAGGCGCAGTAGAAGAGGCGGTAGAAGTCCTCCTCGTCGAGCTCGAGCCAGCGGCGCAGGGTCTGGCCGGCGCGGCCCCGCCAGGGCCGCCGCTCCTCGCCCTCAACGATTCCGGGCGCCTGCCCGACGATCATGGCGCGCTGGCCTGACCGGCCTTCGAAGACGGGCGGCGACTCCAGCGGGAACCCTGCTTCGGCGCACGCGTGGCAGCGGCGGTTGTCCCGCTGGAGCGAGGTCAGCGAGCGGTAGAGGCGTTTGCGCTCGACGAGACTGGGCTGGCTGACTACGCGCCGCGCTTGCGGTTCACGGCGGCGAGCAGCTGCCGCTTGTTCATGCGCGAGCGTCCCTTGATGTTGAGGCGCTTCGCCTGGTTGTAGAGCTGCTCCTTGGTCTGACCGCGCGGGCCGCTGCGATGCGAGCGAATCCCTCCGCGGCGGCCCGACGAGATGTCCTTCGTCGAACTGCGCGAAGCGGTTCGACTCTCGCCCGCTCGCGCGCGCTCCTTGTTCACCGTGCGCGCTGCGATCTCCTCGGCTCGGTCCTCGGACACGCCGCTCTGCTTCTCGCTCTGCTTGATGTGCTCGTACTGACGGGCTCGCTTGGTGCCCTTCTTCACTCCACGAGGTGGCATGACAACCCCTTTCCGTGCGGTTGCTCAGCTTGTACCGCGCACCGGGATGACTAAACGCAGGCGCTACCATGGTCGCGGCGCGGAGAGGTGTCCGAGCTGGCCTAAGGAGCGCGACTGGAAATCGCGTACCCGGCGAAAGTTGGGTCGCGGGTTCGAATCCCGCCCTCTCCGCCTACGCCTGAACGTTCTGGCCGGCGGGCAGCCGGGCAAATACGCATCCGCGTTCGGTTAGACGCGAACGACGCTCGCCTCTCCTGAGCGCCCAGGCGAGTGGTCTACGAAGTGGCTTGGACGAGAAAGGCGACGAGGTCGGCGAGCTGCTGCTCGTCCAGCTGGTCGCCGTAGGTCTGGGGCATGATCCCCGCTGAGAAGCCGCTCGCGACCTCGGCGTTCGGGTCGACGATCGACTCGTGGATGAAGGCGGCGTCCTTGCCTTTGAGGGCGTCGTCGAGGTTGGGGCCGACGGTGCCGTTCGCGCCGGCTTCCTGCAGGGTGTGACAGCTGGCGCAGGGCGGCTGGGCGGACGTGATGAAGATCTGCTTCCCGGCGGCCGGATCGCCCTTTGGCGCCTCGGTGCTGCCTGTCGTCCCGGGCGTGGTCGACGTCGTCGGAGCCACCTCGGTCGCGCCCGGCTCGCCGCCTTCGGCCCCGAAATGATGGCTTTCCCCGAGCACGGCCACCGCGGTGAGCATCGAGGCGACCAGAAGAGCCGCGATGAGGACGAAGACACGGAGATGACGCCCGGGGAAGTCGGGACGGCCTCTCGGGACGACGATGGAGACGACGAGGCTGAAGCCGACGAGGACCGCGGCGACGATCGTGAGGATGACGTCGTTCCGGCTCACGAGGCGCGCATACGATAGCGGGGTGCGCCGCTCCGGTCTTTACATCGCAGCGGCCGTCTTGCTCGGAGTAGCCCTCGCGCTCGCCGTTCTCGGCGTCGGCGACAGGCCGGGAGCCTTGTCGGACTGGCA
>JBKPFG010000154.1:0-3014 GCA_046728735.1 Actinomycetota bacterium | reverse complement strand
GTCGACATCATCCCGCTGATCGCCTCGAGCATCATGTCGAAGAAGATCGCGGGCGGCGCCGACGCGATCGTCCTCGACGTCAAGGTCGGCGACGGCGCCTTCATGAAGGATCTCGGCTCCGCCCGGGAGCTCGCCGAGACGATGCGGGAGCTCGGGGTGCGCGCGGGCCGCGAGGTGGTCTGTGAGCTCACGGACATGGACCAGCCGCTCGGGCGCGCCGTGGGGAATGCGCTCGAGGTCCGCGAGGCTGTCGACACGCTGCGCGGCGAGGGGCCCGAGGACCTCGTCGAGCTGGTGCTGGGCGCAAGCGGACACCTTCTGGCCCTATCCGATCTCGACGTCGACCCGGCGGAAGGACGGCGCCGCGCCGAGAAGGCGCTGGCCAGCGGCGCCGCGGTCGAAGCCTACGAACGCTGGGTTCGCGCCCAGGGCGGCGATCCGGCGACCGACGCGCTGCCCACCGCGCCGGTCGTCCGGATGGTGCCGGCTTCCCAGGACGGTTTCGTCCAGGCCATTGCCACAACGGCTGTAGGCGAGGCAGCGCTCGGCCTCGGGGCGGGGCGCATCCGCAAGGAAGACGGCATCGACCACGCTGTGGGCATCGTCTGTCTCGCCAAGCGCGGCGACGAGGTCGCGAAGGGAGATGCTCTCGCCGAGGTCCACGCTCGCTCGGACGACACGGCTGAGCGAGCGGTCGCCGAGGTGGCTGCCGCCTACGAGCTCGGCGCGGAGCGGCCCGCGGACCGTCCGATCGTGCTCGACGTCGTCGGCTGACGGGGAGCCGAGGAAGTGCCCGAGCTACCGGAGGTCGAGACCATCCGCACGCGCCTCGAGCCAGGCCTTGTGGGTCGCACCCTCGAGCGCGTGCTCATCACCGATCCCAGGCTGACGAGGCCCGAGCCTCCGGAGGTCATCGCTGCCGCGCTCGAGGGCGAGCGCGTCCGGGCGGTCGGCCGCCGCGGGAAGTATTTGATTTTGGAGTTCGAGAGCGGGCGGCACCTCCTCATCCATCTCCGCATGACGGGAAACGTCCTGCACCCGGCACGAGACGTCTCCAGCGACGACCCGCACAGGCGAGCTGTTGTCAAATTAGACGACGGATCGGACGTCGTGTACCGGGATATCCGCCGGTTCGGCACCTGGGAGCTCCTGGAGCCCGGCGAGCTCGGCGAGTATTTCGCTGCCAGGCGTCTCGGCGAAGAGCCTCTCGACCGCGCCTTCACCACCCGAGCCCTCAGTCGCGCGTTCGCCAACCGACGTGCACCGGTGAAGGCGGCCCTGCTCGACCAGCGCGCGGCCGCCGGCGTGGGGAACATCTACGCGGACGAAGCGCTCTGGCGAGCGCGGATCCATCCTCTCCGGCCGGCAGGGAGCCTCTTCCCCGAAGAGGTCGCCGCCCTCCGCAAAGGCGTGCAGCAAGCCCTCCGTACGGGGATCGCCCGTCAGGGCGCCACTCTCCGCGACTACCGGCGGCCGGACGGGGGCCGGGGCGGCATGCAGGATCGCTTCCGCGTCTACGGGCGGGAGGGAGAGCCCTGCTCGCGCTGCGGCACTCCGATCGAGAAAATCCGCGCCGGCGGCCGGGGCACATGGTTTTGCCCGCAGTGCCAGCCGCTCCAGCCCAGCTAGGATCGCAGCCGTGGAGCCCTGGCGAAGCGATCTCCGTGGACGCATCGAGGAGCACACGTTCGAGAGCGAGCTCCTGCGCGGGAACGCGCTCGGCGATCCGCACCAGAGGCCGCTCTGGGTCTACCTGCCGCCCGGGTACGACGACGACGAGGGCAAGCGCTACGCGACCATCTACGTCATCCAGGGTCTCACCGGTCAGCTGGACATGTGGAAGAACCGCTTCCCCTTTCGCCGCAACTTCCCGGAGCTGGCCGACGAGCTCTTCGCGTCGGGCGAGTCGTCCCCGGCCATCCTCGTCTACGTGGACTGCTGGACCTCCCTGGGTGGCAGCCAGTTTCTCGACTCGCCCGCGACCGGCCGCTACCACAGCTACCTCTGCGAGGAGGTCGTCCCGTGGGTCGACGCGAACTACCGCACGCTCGCCGCGCCGGAGCATCGAGGGATTGCCGGAAAGTCGAGCGGCGGCTACGGGGCAATGGTCACACCGATGCTCCGGCCCGACCTCTTCGGCGGGCTCGCCACCCACGCGGGAGACGCCCTCTTCGAGAACTGCTACCTGCCCGAGTTCCGCGAGACGACCCGGGCGCTCCGCGACGACTACGGGGGCTCCTATGAGCGCTTCTGGGAGGACTTCCGCTCGCGCCCCGCGATGTCGAAGGACTCCGACCACGTCCTGCTCGACTCGTGGAGCATGGCCGCCTGCTATTCGGCGGATGAAGACGGCACGGTTCGTCTGCCGTTCGACCCGGCGACGGGCAAGCTCATCCCGGAGGTCTGGGAGCGCTGGCTGGAGAAGGACCCGGTGCGCATGGTCGCGACACGCGCAGATGCGCTGCGCTCCCTGAAAGCGATCTACATCGACGCTGGCAAGAGAGACGAGTGGTACCTCGACCTCGGCGCCGAGGCGTTCAGGCGCGAGCTCGAGGCGATCGGAGTCACGGACGTCTTCTTCGAGCTTTTCGACGCCACGCACATGGCGATCGAGTACCGGTATCCACTCGGTGTCGAGTACCTCGCCGAACGCCTCTCGCGGGGCGCCTAGCTCAAGAGCCAGGGTAGGAGCACCCCAAGGCCCGTAACGAACAGCGCTAGCAGGATGACCGCGAGGATGCCGTAGCGGTCACCCCGGAGGTAGTCCCTCTTCAGGCGGGCCTGCGTCAGAGTTCGGTCCGTGTACTCGAGGGTGTCATCCCTGCCCGAGTTCATGGTCAGGCCGCGAGCTCTTCGAGCCCGCCCGAGCGGTCGAGCGCCCAGAGCTCCGTGTACCCGCCGATCGGACGCCCGTCCACGAAGATCTGCGGCACGGTCCAGTGCCCGGTCATGTCGAGGAGCTTGCGCCGGAAGTCGGGATCGTCGTCCATGTGGACTTCCTCGTACTCGATCCC
>JBKPFG010000168.1:0-1799 GCA_046728735.1 Actinomycetota bacterium | reverse complement strand
CATGTTCCTGGCCGCCTACAACCTGCGTAAACGGCAGCCCGACCAACCGCGCGGCTATCGGGCCCCGGCCCTGACGTTCCTCTGCGCCATGGGCTTCATCTCCTCGCTCGCGGCGGTGGCTATCGGCTTCGTTCCGCCCTCGCAGCTCGGCACCCTGAGCACGACGGGGTACCTGTTCTTCGTCGGGGGTGGCGTCCTTCTCCTCGGCCTGATCGTTCCGGTGCTCTTCCTCTGGCTCCGTAAGCCGAGTTGGCAGACCGATGAGCCCCTTCCTGGGGAGGCTCCATGAGCACTCGCACGATCTACTGGATCGTCGCGGGCGTCTTCGCTGTGCTCTTGATCGTGATGCTCGTCGCCTGGAACTACGACCGCCAGAACGCCGAAGCCGACGCGAAGGCGCAGCAGCTGATCGCGGCGTACGAGAAGGCGGGTCTTACCGCTCCAGATCAGGACGAGATCGCTCGGGTGCTGGGCGACGACGGCGGGGCGGTGTGCGAGACCGCGGACAGCGAGCTCGTGCAGGGCTACTGGAAGCTCCGGCTCATGATCGGCGGCGAGTTCTATGTCCGCGCTGCCCCGCTCGACGGGCGGATTCGTGAGGGCCTGTCGTCAGTCGTCGACATCTACTGTCCGGAAAAGCGGCCCGACATCGAGGACTTCTTCGAGGGCTGGGACTTCGAGGACGTCGTCCGCGACTAGGCAGCAAACGGTGTCGGCAAACGCCCTGCGCGAGCGTATGAGCGACCTGATGCCGCGGGCCTGGGAGGACCTCTCGCGGGCGGTCGCGTTCAGATCTGTCGCCGACGGGAGCGAGCCCGTGGAGTGCGAACGGATGGCCGAGTGGACGGTCGACGCGCTCTCGAGCGTCGGCGTTCAGGAGGTGCGCGCCTACGAGACCTCCGACGGGAGCAAGGCCGTATTCGGCTACCTCCCGGGGCCGCCCGCTGCGCCGACAGTCCTCCTCTACTTCCATCACGACGTGCAGCCGGCGAGCGACGAAGGCTGGGAATCGCCGCCCTGGGAGCTGACGGAGAGGGGCGGCCGCTGGTACGGACGCGGCGCCGCCGACTGCAAGGGAAGCCTGGCCGCGCACCTGACCGCGTTGCGGGCAATTGGGCCAGAGCCGCCCGTGACGGTGAAGATTGTCGGTGAGGGCTCCGAGGAGCAGGGGACAGGGGGCCTCGAGGACTTCGTGCGGCAAAACGCTGATCTGCTGCGTGCCGATGCGATCCTCGTCTGCGACACGGGCAACGTCGCGGTCGGTGTGCCGACCCTTACCACGAGCCTCCGTGGAATCGCACGAGTCGTCGTCACGGTGCGCACCCTTGAGAGCCCGGTGCACTCGGGAATGTTCGGCGGCGCAGCCCCCGACGCGCTCGCAGCTCTCGTCCGCATGCTCGCCACATTGCGGGACGATCAGGGCTCGACGACGGTCCGCGGGCTCGACGGGACCCAAAAGTGGCCGGGCGCGGCGTACCCAGCGGATCAGTTCCGGTCGGACGCGGGCGTGCTGGACGGCGTCGACGTAACCGGCGAGAGCATTGCCGACACGTTGTGGGCGCGCCCTGCGGCCACGGTGCTGGGGATCGACTGTCCACCAGTCGTCGGCTCGTCGGCCTCGGTGCCGCACGAAGCACGCGCCCGCATCGATCTGCGCGTTCCGCCTGGGATGAACCCGAAGGAGGCGCAGTCGATGCTGATCGAGCACCTTGAGGCGGTTGCACCGTGGCACGTCAAACTCGAATTCGAGCGAGAAGCCGACGGCGAGCCTTTCCAGGGCGCGATCGAAGGGCCCGGGT
>JBKPFG010000268.1:0-11094 GCA_046728735.1 Actinomycetota bacterium | reverse complement strand
CGGAGCTCGGCCAGCTCGAGCAGGTCGGGGCGGTAGGCGCGCACCCGTCCCTTGCCGTGCTCCTTGGCCAGGTAGAGGGCCGAGTCGGCCACGCGCACGAGCTCGGAGCGCTCGACGCCGTGCTGGGGGTAGGTCGCGATCCCCGCCGAGATCGAGACAAGGCCGCCGTGCTCGCATTCCGTCTCCCCGACGCGGTCGATGACGGACTGGGCGATGGACAATCCTTCCTGTTCGTCGCGGCGGGGCAGCAGGAGCGCGAACTCGTCGCCGCCCAGCCGGAACGCTTCGCCACCCTGGCGGAGCCGGGCCGCTACCTGCGCGAGAACGCGGTCGCCTACCGGATGGCCGTAGCGGTCGTTGATCTGCTTGAAATTGTCGATGTCGAGGAGGCAGACCGAGAGCGCGAAGCCTTCGCCCTGCGCCTTGTCGAGGTCGCGCTGCAGCCGCTCGTGGAAATGCCGATGGTTGCCGAGCCCCGTGAGGGGGTCGGTGAGCGCGAGCCGCATCGCCTTCAGTGCGCTGTAGACCGAGCGCTGATAGAGGGCGATGGCGACGAGCGGTCCGACGAGCGCGATCGCGAGGAGCGGAGAGCGCTCCCAGAGGACGGCGAGCATGAGGCTCACCGAGGCCATGATCGAGAACGGCACCGCCGTCCAGTAGATGGAGCGCTTGAGCAGTGGGAAGAACGGCTCCCGAGCCCAGCGGGAGATGATTCCTGCGATCAGGGGGATGTTGACGGCGTAGAAGGCCGCCGCTCCGAGCAGCACCTGCAGGAGGAGTGAGGCAACACCCGCCTCGTTCGCGCCCAGCGAGCTGGCGGCCCCGGCCGCTCCCCCTCCGAGCGCGTAGACCGCGCTGTTGTACGAGAGCCGGATGAGGGGCCGACGCTGAATGAGCTCGATCAGCGCCCTGGTCAGGAAGCCCATGATTACGGCCGGGGCCCAGCCGTAGATCACGCCCGTCCCGACGATGAACACCGCTGCGAGGGAGATTCCCTCCGAGCTGATGCCTTCGATCGGAACGGGATGCGCCTCGACGAACGTGGCTGCCAGGAGGAGTGCGAGCACTCCACCGAGGACGGCTGCGCTCGGGTTCGACCTCGCGAACGAGACGGTCGCGATGCCGAGCAGCGCGAAGCCCGCGAGAGCAACGGGGACGAGGATCGGCAGGAGGCGCGCGGTCTCTCTCGAGACATGGCGCGCCTGCTTCACCTCACCCGCTGCGCTCTCGATGGAGCGAACGGGACTCACGTTCACGGTTATGCGCTACCAGTTCGCCGTCTTACCAGGCCCACCCTTCCAGGTCGCTCAGAAAAGCGGCCAGAAGAGCAGCGATGACGGCAACGTGCACGAGCTTTACCTTCCAATGCAACATGTGGGTCCTCTCCCGTGTGGACGCCTGTGACGAGCCAAGTATCAATTGACCCGGGTGATGCCAACATCCCCCTTCCGGGTGATTCGTTCAGACGGCTTGAAACCTGCTTTCTTGCCTAGGTAAGCCCGGCTTCGCGAAGCGGCCGGCGGGCCCACGCGAACTGGTCGACGTACCACCCCGCGAAACGAATGACGGTCACGCCCTGTCCCGAGGAGTGGATCATCCAGCCGTGGCCGAGATAGATCCCGGTGTGGCCGACCTGCGAGGGTGTCGAGCTCGGGCCGTTCGAGCCGAAGAAGAGGACGTCTCCCGCCTTGAGGTTGCTCCTCGCGATACGGGCGCTCTTCGGGACCTCGCCGCTCATCTCGTAGGTCGTCCTGCCCTGGATGACGGACGAGAGGCTGCCGCCGCCCTCGTACGGGACGAGCTTGTAGACGCGCCAGACGAACCCTGAGCAGTCGAAGCCACCCCGGTCGGTGACCCCGAAGAGGGTCTGTTGGTGCTCCCAGATGCCCCCCCAGACGTAGGGGAAGCCCGTGAACTGCACGGCGCGCTTGAGAACTCGCCTCTGCCAGGACGTGTAGGAGGGAAGGGCGAAGGAGGACGCGAGTGAGTTGACCGAATCCTTGTCCCCCTGGTCGAGCTGGAGGATTCGCGCGAGGGAGTACGCCGCTTCAGCTCGCGTCGCCACGTCGTTCGGCCGCCGCTCGAGGTTGTCCTCGTCGGCGGGATGGTTGATCCGAAGCTGGAGGAGGCGCGCGACCACCTCGTCGCCGAAGCGGTTGGGGGGATCGAGCCCGGCGTCGCCTGCGACCAGCCGGAACGAGCGGGCGGCGCCGCGGAGCTTCAGGTAGGTGACGAGGCGCCTGTCGAGCTGCGCCATCGTCAGTGGATGTTCCGGGTCGACGACCACTTGGGGCTCACCGGTGAGGACCGCCACCGCATAGCCGATGTCACCGCGCGTGACCGGCTGGCCCGGCCGAAACTCGTCCACGCTCGGGCCCATGAGGCCGTTGGCGACCACTGTCTGGATCTGCGGACGCGCCCACGAGGCCGCCTGCCCGGTCGGCGCGACGGCGAGAGCGACGAAAATCGCAAGGAAAACGAGACCCCGGCGCATCCCGGTTGCTATCGGAGCGCCGACGAGGAGTCTTTAGTCTTGCTTCCCTCGATGGAGCCCGAGATCGTGCCCGAGCCGCCTACGGACGACCGCGTGGCGCTGGACGAGGCGCTCGCGCGACTCCTCTCGGAGCCCGAGGATCCCTACAGCGCCTGGTGGCGAGAGGGGGTTCGCGAGACCGTCAGTCCCGAAGAAGAGCCCGCCTGACCGCCAGCCGCCACTCGCCGAGCAGCCGGTCGGCGTCTGCCTCCTCGAGAGCCGGCTCGTAGCGCGTCGCGACCTGTCGGGCCGAGGCGAGCTCCTCGAGGCTCGACCAGGTCCCCACCGCCAGGCCGGCCAGCGCGGCGGCGCCGAGGGCGGTCGTCTCCTTCTCCACGGGGACCTCCACCGGGACCCGCGCGACGTCGGCCTGGAACTGGAGCAAGAAGGGGTTCTCGGCTCCGCCGCCGTCCGCGCGGAGGACGTCGAGGTCGAGCGCCATGGCCTCGAGCACGTCGGCGGTCTGGAACGCGATCGCTTCGAGCGCGGCGCGTGCGAGGTGGGCGCGGGTAGTGCCCCTGCTGAGCCCGGAGATGACGCCGCGGGCTTCGGGTACCCAGTGCGGAGAGCCGAGCCCCGTCAGGGCAGGCACGAAGTAGACGCCGTCGTTTCCGTCCAGTGAGGACGCGAGAGCCTCGCTCTCAGAGGCATGCTCGAGGATGCCGAGGCCGTCGCGGAGCCACTGGAGCGCGGCGCCCGTGACGAAGACCGAGCCTTCGAGGGCGTAGACCGCGGGTGCCGCTCCCAGCTGCCACGCGACCGTGCGGACGAGCCCTTCCGGAGGAGCACCCGTCTCTCGGCCCACATTGACGAGGACGAAGCTGCCGGTGCCGTAGGTGACCTTCGCCTGGCCGGCCTCGAAACACGCTTGTCCGAAGAGCGCGGCCTGCTGGTCGCCGGCGACCCCTGCGATCGGAACGCGGGCGCCGAGGAAGTGCGCTTCCCCGAGGACGCCGCTCGAGGGCGCCAGGCTGGGCAGGACCGCGGGGGGGACGCCGAAGAGATCGAGCAGGTCGGGGTCCCAGTCCAGCGTCTCGAGGTTGAAGAGGAGGGTGCGCGCCGCGTTGGAGGCGTCGGTCGCGTGCACCTCGCCCTCCGTCAGCTTCCAGATGAGCCAGGCGTCGACGGTTCCGAAGGCGAGGTCGCCGGCCTGGTGGCCGGACAGGATCCATTCGAGCTTCGTCGCCGAGAAGTAGGGATCTGGGATCAGCCCGGTCCGGTCCCGGATCAGGTCACTCGGGAGCTCCTTGCAACGCTCGGCCGTGCGCCGGTCCTGCCAGACGATCGCGTGGTGCACGGGCCTCCCGGTGAGGCGGTCCCAGACCACCGTCGTCTCACGCTGGTTCGTGACGCCGAGCGCGGAGAGGTCAGCCGCCTCGATGCCGGCCGCTGCGAGCGCCTCTTCGCCCGCGCCGAGGACGGACTCCCAGAGCTCCTCGGGGTCGTGCTCGACCCAGCCGGGACGGGGGAAGTGCTGGGGCACCTCACGGTAGCCGCGACCACGTACCCGCAGCTCCTTGTCGACGACGAGGCAGGTCGTCCTCGTTGTTCCCTGGTCGATCGCCAGGAGCACGGTGGTCAGAGAGGCAGCTCGAAGGACTCGACGACGAGCAAGGGAGCGAATCCCTGCCGGCGATAGAGCCGCAGCGCGGGGAGGTTGTCGGCGCGGACGGAGAGCCCGAGGGACTCGTCCGGATGGTTCTCCCAGTAGTCGACCAGCGCGCGGCTGAGGATGTAGCTGCCGACGCCGTGCGAGCGCTCGCTCTCGGTCACGCCGAGGTGGTAGATCCAGCGGTCGCTCGGATCGATGTCGACGACCGCGAGGGCCACGCCTTCGGCCTCCGCGAGGTAGACGGTGCCCGCTTCAAGGCCGGCGCGCCAGGCGCTGTCCGGGAACCTGCCGCCCGGGAAGCACTCGCGGTAGAGGCGCAGGGCCGTCTCGAGGTCGTCGGGGGCGCCGCGGCGAACCGTGACGCCGGACGGTCCGGGATCGACCGGGCGATGGTCGCTGCGCGTGATGCGGAAGATGGCGCTGGCCGCCTCGAGCTGTCGGAAACCTGCCCGCTCGAGCAGGATCCTCCCGTTCAGGTTCCTGGCTCCGACCGCGGCCACTACCCGCTCGGCTCCGCGATCCTCCGCGCGCTCGATGGAGGCCTCGAGGATGACCGTCCCGCGCTTCTGGCCCCGGTACTCGGGCGCGACGAGGGGACCGAACAGGTCCGCGTGCTCCCAACCCGGCGAGATCTCCACGCCGCCGAAGGCGACCACCCTGCCCTCCTCCTCCTCGACCAGCAGTGTCTCGGCCGGGTCCACCTCCCAGTCGGCCAGCTCGCTCTCGAGCTCCTCCCGGGTGTTCCAGAGTGGGTTGCCCACCTGTTCGGACGGCCGCTGCAGCGCGTGGCGGGAGAGCTCGAGGACCGCGGCGCGGTCGTCGGCGCGGAAGCTACGCAGGCTGCTGCCCACGGAAGAGGCGCGGGGCGCTGAGGAAGTAGTCGAGCCCCGAGATCCACGTGAAGAGAAGCGCGACGAACGTCGCCCACCACGCGATGTCGTCAGAGAACGCCCCGCCGGCGGCGAGCCCGGCGAGCCCGGCCGCGATGGCCTGCAGGCTTGTCTTGAGCTTGCCGAGGTCGCGCGCTCCGATCACGACCCCGCGCTCGAGCGCGGCCAGTCTGAGGCCCGTGAGGAGGAATTCCCGCGCGACGATGGCAGCGACCATCCAACCGGGCAAGACGCGTCCCACGAGCATGATGAAGGTCGCCATGACGAGGAGCTTGTCCGCCACGGGATCGAGCAACCGCCCGAGGTTGGACGAGCGCCCGGTCCGGCGCGCATACCACCCGTCCAGCCAGTCGGTCGCCATCGCCAGGGCGAAAACCGCCGTCGCCCAGTAATCGTGCCCGGGGAAGTCCCACGCGAAGAGCACGACGACGACTGGGACGGCGAGAGCGCGCGCGGCCGTGAGCTGGTCCGAGAGGTGCACCTCAGGGAAGAATAGGCGCGCCCGTGCCGCTCTTTCCCAAAGTCCTGGTCGCCAACCGAGGCGAGATCGCCGTTCGGGTCTTCCGGACGCTGCGCGAGCTCGGGATCGGAACCGTTGCCGTCTACTCGGAGGCCGACCGGGCCTCGCTCCACGTCTCCGTCGCCGACGAGGCCTATCTTGTCGGCCCGGGCCCCGCGACCGAGAGCTACCTGCACCAGGAACGAATCCTCGAGGCGGCGAAGAAGGCGGGGGCGGCCGCTGTTCATCCCGGCTACGGCTTCCTGGCCGAGAACGCCTCGTTCGCGCGCGCGGTCGTCGACGCCGGGCTCATCTGGATCGGCCCTCCGGCCGACGCGATCGAGCTCATGGGCTCGAAGATCGCCGCCCGCGAGCGCATGGCCGACGCGGGGGTTCCCATCATCCCGGGAACGACCGAGCCCGTCGGATCGGTGGAGGAAGTCGTTCGCCTCGGTGGCGAGTACGGCTGGCCCGTCGCGATCAAGGCCTCCGCCGGGGGCGGGGGCAAGGGCCTCAAGGTCGTTTCCAGGGCCGCCGAGGCCGAGCGCGCGCTCGCCTCCGCCCGCCGTGAGGGCGAGGCCTACTTCTCCGACGCGACCGTGTACGTGGAGAAGTTCATCGAGGACCCCCGCCATGTCGAGGTGCAGGTGCTCGCCGACGACCACGGCAATGTCGTGCACCTCGGCGAGCGCGACTGCACGATTCAGCGCCGGCACCAGAAGATCGTCGAGGAGACTCCCTCGCCTGCGGTGGGCTCCGAGCTCCGCGAGCGCATCGGCGCGATCGCGGTCGAGGCGGCCCGGGCGGTCGGCTATCGCAGCGCGGGCACGATCGAGGGCCTGCTGGACCAGGAGGGCAACTACTGGTTCCTCGAGATGAACACGCGCATCCAGGTCGAGCACACGATCACCGAGCTCGTCACGGGAGTCGACCTCGTCCGCGAGCAGGTGACGATCGCCGCAGGGGAGCCGACGAGCGTGTGCCAGGACGAGCTTCGCATCAGCGGGCACGCGATCGAATGCCGGATAAACGCCGAGGACCCCGCGAACGGGTTTCTCCCGGCGCCGGGCGTGATCACGGCCTACCGCGAGCCGGGCGGGCCGGGCGTGCGGATCGATTCCGGCGTGACGGAAGGCTCCGAGGTCGTCGGCCTCTACGACCCGCTGATCGCGAAGCTCTGCGTCTGGGACGTCGACCGCGAGCGCGCTCGACTGCGCATGCTCAGGGCCCTGGACGAGCTCGTCGTCGAGGGCGTGACGACGCTCGCCGGCTTTCATCGCGCCCTCCTCACGGATCCATGCTTCGTCGAGGCGACGACCTGCCATGACCTGGTGGAGTCGAAGGAGCTGGCCGAGAAGTCGGTGCAGTTGTCTCATCAGACAACAACCGTAGCGCGGGCGGCAGACGGACGCCTTCGGGAGCGCGTCGTCGAGCTCGAGCTGGACGGCCGCCGCTACGACGTCACGCTCCTCCAGCCCGAGCCGCCGCACGCGGAGCTCGCACGCCGCCGCCGCGAGCGCGAGGCCGGAGGCGGGCCCCATGCGGCCGCCAAGGAGGCGGTCGTCAGCCCGATGCAGGGAACGGTCCTCGCGGTCGAGGTCGCGGACGGAGACGAGGTCGCCGCGGGTCAGGTGATCTGCATCGTGGAGGCGATGAAGATGGAGAACGAGATCACCGCCCACCGGCGCGGAACTGTCGGCGAGCTCTCCGTGGCCGCAGGCGAGCCCGTCAGGACGGGGCAGGTGATCTGCGTCGTCACGCAGGAAGGCGACGAGGAGGACCCGGCCTAGGCGTGTAAGGTCCACCTCACAAGAGGCGGTAGCCTATTGACGTGGCTGTGAGCGTGAAACGGGCTCTCTGCGCCGACGTCTCGGAGGAGGCGAGCGAGTCCCTCGCTGCGACGGCGAGCCGGGTCGATCGCTGGCTCCTCGTCGAGTATCGGGGGCTCTGGGATCGCGACGTCCTCGGCGGCAGCCTCCTTTCTGAAGCGCTGAAAGAGCATCTCCGGGACCAGCTCGTGAAGCTCGGGCACTCGAGACTCCTCTTCGTCAAGCAGCCCTCACGACGACGCCAGAGGCGCCGGATGCTCTACCTGGCGAGCTCGAGGCCGGGAGAGGAGAGCCTCCACGCGCTCGAGTTCGACCACCACGACGACCTCCTCGACTACGACTTCGCGGCCGCCATGCTCGACGGCGGCCTGCCCGGCGTGCCGGTCGAGCACCCGGTGCTCATCGTCTGCACGCACGGGAAGCGCGACCGCTGCTGCGCGAAGTACGGACGACCGCTCTACGACGGCCTCAGGCGCAGGGTCGACCCGGCCTGGGTGTGGCAGTCGACGCACGTTGGAGGCGACCGCTTCGCGGGGAACGTCGTCCTCTTGCCCGAGGGCCTCTACTTCGGGCGTGTGGACGATTCCGATCTCGATCCGCTCCTGGACCGCTATTTCGAGCGCAAGATCCAGCTCGACCGCTACCGCGGGCGGTCTGCCTACACGTTTGCCGTGCAGGCAGCGGAGTGCGCAGTGCGACGAGCGGAGGGGCTGAACGGGATCGACGACATCGCTTTGAAAGGCGTCAAGCCACGGGGCGAGGGCTGGCGCGTCACGCTGACCGCGGCCGGCGCCACCCGCAAGGTCGACGTCGTCGGGGAGCTCGCCGAAGAGCCGGTCTTCCTGACGTGTAGCTCGGCTACTCCCCAGCGCCCGCGTCGGTATTCGGCGAGACTTCTGTAAGCCGGAGGAAGCCTTCGCGAACGAGCCGGCGGACGAGCACGAGTCGCGTCTGGTCGTCCAGGTCGCCCGGAAGCTCGCCTGCGGTGAAGGCTTCGTCCGCCGAGGCGATGAAGTCGAGGTCCTCTCGCGCGACCGGGGGCAGCGCCACCCTCTTCCCCTCGAACACGAGCGTCGAGCCTTCCAGGTCGAACAGGACCGTCGGCCGACGCTCGAGCGAGGTCTCGAGGGTCAGGCCCTCGAGCGCCTGCAGCTGAGTGAGCTGGTCGGGCAACAGCGGCCGCCGGGTGGAGACGAGCTTCCTCCTCTGGCGGGCGGACACCTCGTCCGGATCGAGCCGTGCGCCCAGCGCCTCGAGGAGATCCTCCCCGTCGCCGTCGGGCGAGCGGCGAAAGCCCACGTCGTCCTCGCACTCGGCGAGTGCGGCCTTGAACGCGTCGAGCCAGGTGTAGACGTTCACGCCCACCGTGATGTGGAGCGAGTCCGCCGACGACGTCATGGCCTGGTGCAACCAGCCACGAGGGAGGTAGAGCGTGCCTCCGGCACGCAGCGTGACGTCGTGGACAGGCGCTCCGGGCTCGCCGAGCTCGGGGCCGTATTTCTGATCCTTGAGGGGCAGCTCGAGCGCCGGTTCGTACACGAGCCAGCGCTTCTCGCCGGCCACCTGGAGCGAGAAGACGTCGTGCGTGTCGTGATGGACAGGGAGCCCCTGGGCGTCTCGAGGCGTGAAGTACGCGTTCGCCTGAGCGGGATGGCCTAGCTCGCTCTCGAGGAACCGGCAGAACTCCGCGAGGGGCGGCCAGGTGTGATGGAGGCCCTGGAGGACGAGCGTGGCGCCGGCTTCGAACTCCGCGAGCACCCGTCCGATCTCCGCCATGCCGCTGAACGGCGACGGCCGCCACGGGATGTTGCTCGTGTACGTCGAGGGGTCGAGCTTCTCGCCGGCCTTGACCAGGCGGAAGCCCGGCGCGCGCAGCCCGCCCGAGCAGAGAAGCCGCTCGACGTCGGCGACCGAAAGGAGGTCGTCGAAGCGACCTCCCTCCGTGCGCGCGACGACGAGCGGCTTCTGCTCCCAGTACTCGGCGAGGAACTCCTCGCTCGAGACGGGGTCGATCGAGCGCTCGAGGGCGCTAGTGGTTCGGCCGGCGACGCTGCCGTCGTTCGGGCGGGTGAAAAGCGAGTCAGGCAAGGACGCAGGGAGCCCGCGTACCGACTTTAGGTACGCCGGTGACCGAGGACGCCGCCTGGCGCCGCTTTGCAGCCCGATCCGAACCCGGTGGGCGTTGCCGGCCGGGCCACTCAGCTTGGATCTGTCGAGTCGGCGTCCGCGTCGGAACTGTCCGAGTCCGCGTCGTCGGAGTCCTGATCCGCGCTGTCCATGTCGTCCGAGTCGGACGGCATGGCGCTTCCGCCCTCGTCCTCGGACTCGTTGCGTGTGTCGATGTCGTCGTCCTGGAAGCTCGTCATCTCACTCCTCTCGACTGGGTGCGGCGCAAGGCTACAACGTGAGCATGTATGCCCGTTAGGCGCGGGCGGTGAACGCGGCAGCGGATAGACTCGCCGCCGCCCCGATGGACCTCTACGAGTACCAGGGCAAGCAGCTTTTCGCCCGCTTCGGCATTCCCGTCTCGGACGGGAGGCTCGCCGAGTCCGCGGACGAGGCGCGAGTGGCGGCCGAGGAGCTCGGAGGCCAGGTCGTGGTCAAGGCGCAGGTCTTGACCGGCGGCCGCGGCAAGGCCGGTGGGATCAAGCTCGCCGACTCGCCGGAGGAGGCTGCGAAGAACGCGGGAGCGATCCTCGGCATGGACATCCGCGGCCACGAGGTGCGTAAGGTCTGGGTCGAGAAGGCCTCCGAGATCGCGAGGGAATACTACCTCTCGGTCACCTTCGACCGCGGCGAGAAGAAGCCGCTCTTCATGCTCACGACCGAGGGCGGCGTTGACATCGAGGAGGTGGCCGAGCGCTCGCCGGAGGCTCTTGCCAAGCTTCACGTCGATCCGCTCGTCGGCTTCCAGCCCTACCAGGCGCGCTGGCTCTGCTTCACGGCCGGCGTCACGGACCCCGACGAGCAGAAGCAGGTGCTTGCCCTGGTCGGCCGGCTCTACGACGCCTTCGTCGAATCCGACGCGATGCTCTGTGAGATCAACCCGCTGATCGTGACGCCCGAGGGCGAGGTGAAGGCGCTCGACTCGAAGTTCACCGTCGACGACAACGCGCTCTTCCGCCACACCGACATCGCCGAGATGCGGGACGTCGAGGCGGGAGATCCCCACGAGCGCCTTGCCCGCGAAAAGGGAGTCACGTACGTCAAGCTCGACGGCGAGATCGGGATCCTCGGGAACGGTGCCGGGCTCGTGATGTCGACGCTCGACGTCATCGCCCAGGTCGGCGGCCGGCCGGCGAACTTCTGCGACCTGGGCGGCGGCGGCGACGCTCAGGGGGTGGTGGACGCGCTCGAGGTCATCACCGCGGATCCGCAGGTGGAGGGAACCCTCTTCAACATCTTCGGAGGCATTACGCGCGGCGACGAGGTCGCACGCGGGATCCTGGAGGCGCTCGACCGGATGACGATCGAGCTTCCGATCGTGGTCCGGCTCGACGGGACGAACGCGGAGGAGGGCCGGGCGATGCTCGCCGAAGCGGCGCCGGCCAATCTCCACGTGGAGGAGACGATGCTCTCTGCCGCGGAGCGCGTCGTCGAGCTCGCGAGGTCGCGATGAGCGTGTGGGACGAGCGCGCCGAGGCGTATCGCCAGAGCCGCGAGCACAGCGAGGGCTGGGACCTCGACCTGCTCGTGGACTGGGCGGGCGGCGCCAGGACCGCCCTCGACGT
>JBKPFG010000221.1:0-7668 GCA_046728735.1 Actinomycetota bacterium | reverse complement strand
TCGAGGCCGACGCCTGGACGGCGTTCAGGCCGAGGCTCGGCCGGGACGTGCTTCTGCTCGCCGCGTGCCATCCGCCCGGCTCGGCCGCCTATCGCTACGTCGTCCAAGCCGAAAGGAATCCCGCATGAAGTGTCCGAACTGTGCCGGCGCGCACGGCGTCGAGGACGCCTGTTTCCTCGGGCTGCTGCTCGGCGTCGTCTCGCGCAGCAGGTGATTCCTCCGTGGCGCCAATCCACGTGCTCAGCCGAGCGCGGCCCGTGGATTTACCCGTCGAACGCTGAACCTGTGCGAGCATCTTGCGAGCACGACCTTCGAGCTGTTGTCTGCCAAGTAAGCGAAACCCCCGTCTATGCGGGGGTTTCTATGGTGGGCGGTACTGGGCTCGAACCAGTGCCCCCCAGCTTGTCGAGCCTGCTCTTGATGAAGTCAGCAGTGGACACGGGCGGACAACGTTCCCTGGAGAGCCGAAATCGAGCCCCGCTGTATTTCCGAGATGAGACGGATTTGGACACCGCGTGCTGACATTGCGCTGACACGATGCGACGAACGTGCGACGGGCGAACGGCGTCGATGGCCGAGCGCGCGCTAACCCCGAGCTAGGCGTAGGCTACGGCAACCATGCGAGTCCTCTGTCTCGGCCTTGACGGGGCAGACTACGACCTCGTTCGCGAGTTGCTGCCCCAGGGAAGGCTGCCGACGCTTGCGAGACTCGCTAGACAAGGGACGTTCGGTCCTCTCCGATCCACGATCCCGGCCTTTACGCCAACGGCCTGGTCGTCACTCCTCACGGGCCTTAACCCGGCAGGCCACGGCATCTTTGCGTTCACGTCGAATCCAAATCGAGGCGGCGGCCGTCTAGAAAGTGCTGCCAGCCGGGCAGGTGCACCGCTCTGGCGCTACCTGGGGGCCGCGGACATCAAGTCGGCCTTCGTTACGGTCCCGTTTACGCATCCGCCAGAGCCGCTGAAGGGAATACTCGTCACCGGCTTCGGAGGACCGCGGCGGCCCGAAATCGTCCCGCTGTCTGCCCGCAACGCGATTCTGACGGCCTATCCCAACCTGCGCGCATCGCGCCATCCCTCAGACCTGAGCGACTTTCAGGCTGCTACCGCGACGCTCACGGCCCATGTCGAGGAGATCGCGGACGTCTGCTTGCTCGCCCTCGAGCTCGAGCCCGAGCTCGGGTTTCTCTGTGTGGACTTCATGAGCTCCGACATCGCCGGCCACCTCGCCTGGCACCGTCTCGACCCGACCCATCCCGCGCACCGCCCGGGCGAGGCCGGGGACGAGCTCGTGCAGGTCTACGAGGCGGTCGATGCTGCCTGCGGACGTTTGATCGAGCAAGCGGAGTGGCTTTGGGGTGAAGAGCCGACAGTGCTCGTCATCTCCGACCACGGCATGAAGCCCACGCACTGGCTTTTTCACGCCAACCGATGGCTCGAAGAGGCCGGCTACCTCCGCTTCCGTGAACGAACACCTTCAACAGCCCCAGGAATTGAAGGCGTCTACGCTCCCGACCTCGCAGAAGAGCTTCCGGATGAACAACCGTCATTCGTGGAGATCGACTTCGCAGCAACTCACGCCTACTGCTTCGGGTACGGCGGCCAAATTTATCTCGGCGAGGTCGTCGGATCGGAGGGCGACCCGCGGCTTGCAGACGAGGTCGCCGAGGCGATCGCGGAGATATCGCATCCCGAATCCCGTGAGCCTGCCTTCGCCGTGCTGCGAAAGGAGGAGCTCTATCACGGCTTCTACCTCGACAAGGCCCCGGAGCTCGTCCTTCTCCCTCACGACGAGCGGATTCATGTCGACTCCTCGCGCCAGCGCTGGACCGAGGCGTTCCAGCGCCACGACCGACTGTTCGCGAAAGGCACCGCGCACTTCTCGGGTCAACACGCGGTCACCGGCATCGTGGCGGCGGCGGGGCCCGGCATCGCCAACGTCGACCTCCCACCCGGGTGCGAGATCACTCAGATTGGCGCGACTATTCTTGCCCTCCACGGCATCGCGGTCACGCTCGACGGCTCCATGATCGAGCCGATTCTCGACCCGGCTTCGAGCGGCGACCGCGTAGAGGTCGGCCCAGTTTCGCAAACGCCCGTCGAGGCGCCCGTGTATACGCATGAAGAGGAACAGGTTGTCGTCGAGCGCCTTCGCGACCTCGGCTACGAGTAGCTCAGGGCCGCCCTAGGCGACCCTGAGCTCTCATCACGTCCTTAGCACTGGCCCCCGTAGTACGAGCAGAAGCCGCCCGGGCAGCAGATCTCTCCCGGAGGGCAACATGTCGGGCCGTAGTAGCCGCCGGGGCAGCACTCCTCATCTCCGCTGCAGCACTCGTTACCGCACTGCGTCGTCCCCTCCGGGCAGATGCACTGGCACGTGTCCGGGTCGAACGTAGCTTCGGGGTCGCACCTGACGCAGCGCTTCGTCTTCGCGCACAGGTTCTCGCCCGGCCGGCAGGCGCACCTGCCGGTGTTGGGCGGGCAGAAGAAGTCGCAGCACTCGAAGTTGGCACGGCACGGCTGACCGACCCTCCGACATCTGCCAGCTCGAGCGCCACGTGCACCGGTGAGCGAAACCGCGCCGCCGACGGCTGTGGCAGCGAGGACCTTGAGCATCTGGCGACGCGACGTGGTCGTCGCCAGAGCCTTCGAGAGTTCGTCCAACTTTCTGTCACTCATGACTCTCTCCTCGCTAGCGTCCTCCCCAGGCGTTGGCTCGGGGAGGCCTCGCAGATCTAGGCGATAGGCACCCTCCCTCCCGCGCTCAGCGCCGGCTCGACGAGCGACAGGATCTCGCTCGGCCCACGAGCGACGTCACGCTCGATCACGCCTTCCTCGTCGATGAGGAAGGCGACCGGTGTTGCAAAGATGCCGTACTTCTTGGAGAGCTTCCAGCCGGGCTGGAGCACGACCGGGAACTCGATGCCGAATGCCTCCGCCTTTCGTCGGTTCTCCTCCAACCCGCCGCGGCTGACGATGATGATCTCGAGGCCGTCGCTCCGACGCTCACGATGAAGCCGTGCGAGCTCGGGGAGGAGCTTCTCACACGGCCCGCAGTCCGGATCACTAAGGACGAGCAGCACACGGCGACCGCGTTGCTCGGCGAGCGAGACCGTCTGTCCTCCTAGATCTGGAAGCTCGAACGGCGGTGCGGGCGTGCCCGCCTTCAGACCCTCGCGCTCAATTCGACTCTCCGAGACCGGTCGCTCCGTTTGCAGGCGACCGCGGCGGCCGGCCGCGTGCGCGGCTAGCTCAGGAACGTCACGCGCTCCAACGGCGACCGGCTTGGCGATCCGTCCCTTCTCGTCGAGGAGATACGCAACGGGAGTTCCCATGTGCGCGAAACCCTCCACGGTCGCGCCGTCAGGCTGCAGAAGCACCCGGCACGTGAGCCCATGCTCCTCGACGAGCGCTCTATTCGCCTCGTGGCTGCCGTAGCTGACGAGCACGAGCTCGGTCTTTCGCTTTTGAAGCCTCTCCTGGAAGCCAGCGAGGTCAGGTGCGATCTGCCGGCAATACCCGCAGTCGGGGCCCCAGTGGACCAGCAGCACGCGTTCCCCCCGGAACTGCTCGAGCGCGACCTCACCGTCATCGAGACTAGGGAGGCGGAACGGCGGGAAGGGCGTCGCAAGCGGCAAACCGGCCGGCTCCGCCCGTTCAGGAGCCTCGTCCGTCCCGACGCGCGCTTCGAGCGCCTCGATCCTTAGTAGCAACCGTCCATGCTGCCTCAGCACGTGGAGCAAGGACCAAGCCATCGAAAGGACCCCGACCAAGAGAAGGCCTAGGAGCACCCACGTCACAATGGTCATACGTGAAGCCCCCCACCTGAGGTCCGTGGAGCTGTGCGTCTGACTCTAAGTGAGGCGGGCGGTCAACTGCAAGCCCTGCCGCGCCACTCCGGAAGCGCCCGACTCGCGGGTCGAAGCGCGTGATGCAAAAAACCCCGCCGAAGCGGAGCTTTTAGTGAGTGGGCGGTACTGGGCTCGAACCAGTGACCCCCAGCTTGTCGAGCTGGTGCTCTCCCAACTGAGCTAACCGCCCCTGCGAGCGGTCAGTCTAGCGAAGAGAAAGTCAGCTCTCGGGACTCGGGAGCACGGCACGGGCGGCCTCCAGATCCTCAGGATGGACGAGGATCTCGCGCGGGCCGGCTGCCGTGAAATCCTCCAGCGTCGAGTCGATCGCCTCGGTATCGCGGTACGCGCACTCGATGCCCGCCGACCGAAGAAGACCGCACAGCACCTCGGCCTCCGGCTCGCTCGACACCACGGTCAAGACAACAGTTTCGTCCTGGTCCATGGACGGGAGGCTAGCGCAGCCGAACCCGGCTCCCGAGGAACCGCAGCGGGTCCGTCAGCTTGCCGGCCACCCACACCTGGAAGTGCAGGTGCACGCCCGTGCAGGAGCCCGTGCACCCGGCCCTGCCGATGAGCTCGCCCTCGGCCACTCGATCGCCGCGCTTGACGAACGCCTGGGCGAGGTGCGCGTACATCGTCACGATCCCGTTTGCATGGCGGAGCTTGATCACGAGCCCGTACCCCTCGTAGCCGCCGAGCCAGCCGACCTGCGTCACCTCGCCGGAGAGAGCGGCGTGAACCTTCGTGTGAGCCCAGCCCTCGATGTCGATCCCCTCGTGGAAGCCGCCCCAGCGCGGACCGAACGGGGAGCCGAGGTTCCCGTTCAGCGGTATGTAGAAGAGCTGCTTGTCTTGAATTCGCTCGGGCGGCTCGGTGTAGCGGGCGGCCGCCGCGGGAGCGAAAAGGGCCGCGAGGATGAGGCCCGCGGCCACAGTGCGGGCGATCACGAGGCGGCAGTCTAGCTGTGAATCTTGGCGATGTCGCCGGTCCAGAACTCGACGACGTTACCGTCCGGGTCGGTCACGTACGCGGCCCGCGAGTGCCCGAAGTCGTCTTCGAAGACCTCGAGGCCGCATCCTCTCAGGCGTTCGACCGTCGATTCGTAGTCCTCATCAGCGATCTGCAGGGCGTAATGGACATGAATGCCTCCCCGGCCTCCGGCGACCCCCACCTGCGGCTTCCAGAGGCCGATTCGCGTCCGCCCGGCCCGCACCCAGACGACGTCGCGGTGCTCCCAGCGCTCGACGACCGGGAGTCCGAGCAGCTCCGAGTAGAAGTGCTCGGCCCGCTCGAGGTCCAGGACCTCGAGGACGAGCTCGTTCACGCCGGCAACGGCGATGCGGCCGCTCAAAAGATCTCCGGGCACCAGGGAGCCCGCTCGGTGCGAAACGCGCCGTCGGCGCGCTGCAGCGCGCCCGGGACGAGCTCCTGGACCCGTCCGGCGCGTCGGAGCTCCGAGAACGTGAAGCCGCCGAGGAACGCTGCTCCCAGATCCCGCACGTCCAGGCGCAGATCCGCCGCCTCGATCGTCGTCGAACCGTCCAGCCGGTAGGAGCCCTCGTTCCACGGGCAGAACGAATCGGTGACGGCGAGGACGACGTCCTCCTCCTGGGCCCACGAACGTGCGCGGAGCGCGGCAGCAACGTCGACGAGCCTCAGCCACACGGACTCCTCGACCCTGAAGCGCATGCGCGACGGCTCCTCGAGCAGGAGGAAGAGCGGGTGGTCGACCGGCAAAAGCCACGCCTTCGTACGTTCCATCCAGTCGATGTCGAGCAGGTGGCGCCAGATCGCGGCGAGAGCCTCGGGCGTCACGCCGATCGCTTCGATGACATGGACGGCAGCCGTCGAGGCGCCCTCCGAGAAGCCCATCTGCAGCCTGTAGAGGGCATAGCCCAGGATCTCACCTCGACGTTCGAGCACGACGCGCGCCATCTCGCCGGCGCCGCCGCGGCGCCATTCGGGGTCGTCCAGCACCCTGCTGCTCCACCACTCGTTCGTCCGGCCGAACATCGCAGGCGTCTCGAAGGCCACACGCTCGTAGACGGACGGCAGCGCCTCGAGCGCCTCCTCCAGGCTCAGGAGGCGAAACCGTCCGTCCGTCTCGACCGGTCGCACGAAGCGAGAATGGGCCCTGAGGAGGTCGATCTCGCCGGAAAGCCCGGCCAGCGCGTAGCCGAAACGTCCGTAGATCGCCCCTTCGGACGCCCACAGGAAGGCCAGGGGCTCACCCCGCTCGTGGACGTCGTCGAGCTGCGACCGCATGAGCTGCGTCAGCACGCCCTGCCGGCGATGAGTCGGAAGGACGCCGACGACGGTGACTCCGGCTGCGGGCACGACGGATCCTGGAATCGTCAGCTGAAGCTCGAAGGCGCTCGCTCCGCCGACGATCTGCTCGCCCTCCCACGCCGCGTGGATGCGATCGGGCGAAAGGACGCGGAGGACGCGGCTGGCGCTCTCCTCCGTGGGCTCGCGGCCGAAGTAGTGGAAGACCGGCCGGAGCGCCCCGAGCACGTCTTCGCGGCGACCGCGCCGGACCTCGACGCTCATACCTTCTCGAGCGGCGCGTAGTCGAGCATCAGGCGGCGCTCGACCCCGTCCTCGGCGAACCTGACCGTCACCGTGCCGTCCGCCTCGATGCGAGTGACGATTCCCTCACCAAGCGTCGAATGGCGCACCGAGTCTCCGGTGGAGAGATCGGGGAAGTCGCGTCTCACGGCGACGGTCGGAGCCCCGTAGCCGGACCACGACGAAGGACGAAGACGGTCACGCTCGATCTCCTCCTGCGGCAGCTCGTCGATGACCCGGCTGGGAAGGTTGTAGCCGCGCGAGCCCCAGAGCGAGCGCGAGGACGCGTGCGTGAGCGTGAGCCGCTCCTTGGCGCGCGTGAGCCCGACGTAGGCCAGCCGGCGCTCCTCCTCGAGGCCCTGCTCTTCGAGCGAGCGGGCGTGCGGGAAGACGCCCTCCTCCATCCCGATGAGGAAGACGGCGCGGAACTCGAGCCCCTTGGCGTTGTGAAGTGTCATCAGCGTGACCAGGCTGCGCTCGGCGGAGAGGTCGTCCTGGTCCGAGTAGAGCGACAGCTGCTGGAGGAACTCGGACAGGGTCGGCTCCTCGGCGCGCTCCTGGTACTCGCGGGCGACGCCCACGAGCTCGAGCAGGTTCTCGATCCGCCCCTGCGCCTCGACGGTGCGCTCGGCCTCGAGCGCCTCCAGGTAGCCGCTCCGCTCGAGGACGCGCTCGAGCACCTCGGGCACGGTGAGCTCGAGCGCGCCCGCCATGGAGGACTGCATCAGCGTACGGAAGCGCTCGATCGCCTTGAGCGGCGCGCCGCGGCAGCCTGCCTCCTCCGGACGGTCGAGGGCCTCCCAGAGGGAGATTCCCTGGCTGTCGGCGAAGGTCTGCAGGCGCGCCAGGGAGGCGTCGCCGATCCCCCGCCGCGGCCGGTTGGCGATCCGGGTCAGCGAGACGGCGTCGTAGGCGTTGTCGATCACCTGCAGATAGGCGATGGCGTCCCTGATCTCGGCCCGCTCGTAGAACTTGGGCCCGCCGATCACCTGGTAGGGAATCTCCTGGCGGACGAGCACGTCCTCGAGGACGCGAGACTGCGCGTTCGTGCGGTAGAAGACAGCGATCTCGGAGCCCGCGTAGCCCTCCTCGATGAGCGCGGCGACCTCGGCGGCCACGAAGCGGGCCTCGGCGTGCTCGTCCTCCACCTCGATGACGCGCACGGCGTCGCCCTCGCCTAGCTCGCTCCAGAGGTTCTTGGGCTTGCGCTCGCGGTTCTGGCCGATGACCGAGTTCGCCGCTCG
>JBKPFG010000218.1:0-3406 GCA_046728735.1 Actinomycetota bacterium | reverse complement strand
GGCAGGTTGATCTGCGTCGACATCGTCGAGCTGAGCTCGATCTTTGCCTTCTCCGCCGCTTCGTAGAGACGCTGGAGCGCCATCCGGTCCTGCGCGAGGTCGATGCCCTGCTCGCGCTTGAACTCGGCGACCATCCAGTCGACGAGCGCCTTGTCGAAGTTGTCTCCGCCGAGGTGGTTGTCGCCGTTGGTCGCCTTCACCTCGAAGACGCCCTCGCCGAGCTCGAGGATCGAGACGTCGAAGGTGCCGCCGCCGAGGTCCCAGACGAGGATCGTCTGGTCGGACTCCTTGTCGAGCCCGTAGGCGAGCGCGGCCGCGGTCGGCTCGTTGATGATCCGGACGACGTTGAGGCCGGCGATCTTGCCGGCGTCCTTCGTCGCCTCGCGCTGCGCGTTGTTGAAGTACGCAGGGACTGTGATGACCGCGTCGGTGACGGGCTCGCCGAGGTAGGCCTCCGAGTCCGTCTTCAGCTTCTGCAGGATCATCGCGGAGATCTCCGGCGGCGCGTACTCCTTGTCGCCTGCCTTGACGCGGGCGTCGCCGTTCGGGCCGGCGACGACCTCGTACGGGACGATCTTCATCTCCTCCGAAACCTCCGAGTACTTGCGCCCCATGAAGCGCTTGATGGAGAAGACGGTGTTCTGCGGGTTGGTGACGGACTGACGCTTCGCCGGCGCGCCGACGAGCCGCTGCCCGTCCTTCGTGAACGCGACGACGGACGGCGTCGTCCGGCCGCCCTCCGCGTTCGGGACGACCGTCGGCTCACCGCCTTCGAGAACGGCAACGCACGAGTTGGTCGTCCCCAGGTCGATTCCGATTGTCTTTGACATTGGTTGAAGCCTCCAGTAGTTATCTGGGCTGAGAAAATCTAAGTCGTCTTATAGCATATATTTCTCCGCTCCGATGCCGATCAGCACCCCACCGGCGACAATGAGGAGCGCGCCGAGAACGAGGCGCTTCCCGACGAGCTCCGAGCGCCTGAGCAGGAGAGCCGAGAGACCGACGCCCCAGAGCGACTCGGTCGCGACGAGCGGCGCGACGACGGTGACTCGCCCGTGGAAGAAGGCCTCGAAGAGGAAGACGTAGGAGAGGCCGAAGCAGAGCCCGGCGGGAGCAAAGGTGATCAGGCGCGTCCGCGACGGAAGCCTCCGCGCGAAGAGGAGAGCGATAACGGCGCCGGTGAGCAACGTCGTCGCGGCCGCCGTGGCGGGCGGAACGTCGCCGCTGGAGAGATGGCGAACGAGGTTGTCGCGGCTCGCGAAGAGGACGTCGCCCCCACCGCGTAGAGGAGCCCGATGCGCCGCACATGCCCTGGCGGCGTTCGCTCGAGGGCGAGGGCTAGCCCTCCGGCGACGATGAGGGTTGCACCGGCGATGAGCTCAGGGTGGGGAGGCTCGCCGAGCAGCGTCAGCGCGATCGCGACGGAGACGAGCGGAGCGGCGCCGACGGCGACCGAGGCTCGCGAAGCGCCGGCGTCTCGAATCGCGAGTGTGAAGAGGATCTGCGAGCCGCCCGGCGCGAGGATGCCCGCAAGCGCGAACGCCCACGCGCCGCTCAGGTCGACGTCCCCCCGAGCTCCCTCGACAGCGGCTGCCACCAGGCAGACGGCGAGACCGGCGAGCACGGTGGCGGCGGCGCCTGCCTCGGCGCCGGGAATCCGCACCAACGCGATGCGCAATGCCACGGTCATCGCGCCGAACAGGGCTGCAGACGCGAGGGCGAGCGCAACCGGGAGCACGCGGCGGAGACCCTACAAAGCGAAGGCGCCCGTTTGGGCGCCTTCGAGGAGAACGAACGGACCGCCGTCTACATCTGGTCGCCGACTTCCTCCTTGGTCTCTTCCCACTTGTCCTTGCCCTCGCCGACCTTCTGCTGGGCCTGGCCTTGCTTCTCGCGCATCTCGTCGTCAGTGAGCTTGCCCTCCTGCTCCTTCAGCTCACCTTCGATCCTGTCCCTTTCACCTGCCATCTCGACCCCTCCTTGTAGTGGTGAGACAGGTTTTCCCCCGCAAATCAGGCTGTAAACGGCTTCGCTAGGCTATGGCAGTGCCGCTCCAGGACACGCTCGGCCGTCCGGTTCGCGACCTGCGGATCTCGGTCACCGACCGCTGCAACTTCCGCTGTGTCTACTGCATGCCCAAGGAGATCTACGGCCGCGACTACCGCTTCCTCGAGCGGCGGGAGCTTCTGACCTTCGAGGAGCTGGAGCGCCTCGTGAGGACGTTCGCGGGGCTGGGCGTCGAGAAGGTGCGCCTCACCGGAGGCGAGCCACTCCTGCGCCGTGAGCTCGAGCGCCTCGTGGAGATGCTCGCGGCGATTCCCGGGCTCGACCTGACCCTGACGACGAACGGCTCGCTCCTGCCGCAGAAAGCGCAGACGCTCGCGGATGCAGGGCTCGAGCGAGTGACCGTCAGCCTCGACTCGCTCGACGACGAGGTCTTCAAGGCCATGAACGACGTCGACGTCCCGGTCGAGCGCGTGCTCGCCGGGATCGAGGCGGCCGCCGCCGCCGGCCTCGCCCCCGTGAAGGTGAACATGGTGGTCAAACGAGGCGTGAACGAGGAGAGCATCCTCCCGATGGCGCGCTACTTCCGCGGCAGCGGGCACATCCTCCGCTTCATCGAGTACATGGACGTCGGGCACACGAACGGCTGGAGGCTCGACGAGGTCGTCCCGGCCGAGGAGATCGTGGCGACGATCCACGACGAGCTTCCGCTCGAGCCGCTGGAGCCGAACTACCCCGGCGAGGTGGCGCGCCGCTATCGCTATGCGGATGGGAGCGGCGAGATCGGCATCATCGCCTCGGTGACGCAGCCCTTCTGTGGAGCCTGCACCCGGGCCCGGCTTTCGGCCGAAGGTCACCTCTACACATGTCTCTTCGCCACCAAGGGGCACGACCTACGCGCAGTCCTCCGCGGAGGCGCGACGGACGACGACCTGCGCACGGCCCTCGCCGATATCTGGCGCACGCGCGGCGACCGCTACTCGGAGCTCCGCTCCGCGCAGACGGCGGACCTCCCGAAGGTCGAGATGTCGTACATCGGGGGCTGACCTTGGCGCGAAACCCTGGACTCGCGCGCATGAAGCAGACCTACACGGAAGAGGCGCGCCGGCTCGCCACCCAGTCGATGACGCAACTCGACCAGGCGAATGTGACGCCCGACGCGCTGACCATCTCCGGCGTCGCCCTCTGCATCGCGGGCTCGGTAGCCGTCTACTTCGAGTACGCGGGCTGGTTGTTCTACTGGCTTGGCGCGGCCCTGTTCGTGATTGGGTCGGTTCTCGACATCCTCGACGGCGCGCTCGCCCGTAGCCGCGGAAGCGGAAGCCCGTTCGGCGCCTTCCTCGACTCCACCGTGGATCGGGTCGGCGAGGGCTTCATGATCGCCTCGATCGGGCTCGTCTTC
>JBKPFG010000017.1:0-2943 GCA_046728735.1 Actinomycetota bacterium | reverse complement strand
GAACGGGATCTTGTCCGTGCCGAAGAATCTCTTCAGCACTCGGAGGTGTGCGCCGTCGTTGCAGAGGTGCCCGGACGGGTGGTCGGGGTACGGCGCGGTCAGGAGCGACGTCCATGACGCGTCCGCTTCGGTCGCCGGATTTTCGTCTCTGGCCGCCTCGTGGATGGCTTGCCACGGTCGCCAGAAGTCCCAGTAGTACTTGTCGTTCCAGCAGTTGATCGCAGCGTCGGCCGCGGCCAGGTTCTGCATCGCGAACAAGCGGGCGCTATCGGCGATGTCGACGTTGTATTGCGGGTCCTCGGCCAGGTTCCGGGCGACGGCGTTCCACGTCGCGACCGGAGTGCTCTGCCAGAACAGGGCGATATGTGTCTGTTCGGGTGTGCGGGCGGTGCTGTTCACCGAGCCGAGCGCCTTGACCTCGTTGAAGTCCTCCGCGTACGCGCCGCTCGTGAGCGCGTTCGGACCGTCCGTTCGGAACTGCGACGAGCTCGTCATCAGGAACGGCGTCACGCCACCCACCCACGGGGTCGGATCGAGCATCAGCGTCCCGTCCGCGTTCGAGAGCGGCCACCAGTGCCCGGCCTCGTGGCTCGGCACCCACTGCGAATCGCCGAAGCGTCCGTCGCCGGAACGTGCGGCGATCATCGCGTCGGCTGCGGCGTTTCCAGCGGCGATGCCGGCGGTCTTGGACGGCGTGTCGGGTATCGCCGCGAGGGAGTTGGTGTATTCCGTGAGCAGCGTGTCCAAAAAGGTCGTCTGCGCAGGGAACGCCGGCGCCGTCGAGACGATGTAGGAGAGGATGCGAAACGCCGCCGTCGCGGCAGCCGCGTCCTTCGAGGCCCCTGCATCGAAGCGCGTCGTCAGGAGATAGGGCCGATTCCTCGGCTCGATCGCGTTGACCGCGTCGTAGACGGCGCCTTGGGTCATCGCCATGTTGATCTGCGAAGCCGGCGGCGCTCCTCCCGACGCCGGTGCGTACAAGGGCGAGGTGAGAGTGTTCGTCGCGATCCTGTTCCAGTAAGTGACCTCGTTGGCCTGCGCTGCCGCGGGGGCGACAAGGGCGGCGACCGCGACGAGCGCCGCGCACCAGGCATTGCGCTTACGTCTCATGCCTACCTTCTTTCAGTTGTTCTGGGTGATGAGTGCGGAGAGTCTGTTTCCGCTCGAAGTCAGGGATGTCGCCTCAGCCGGTTTTCATCTCTCACCACCTCCTCACGCCAGCCAAGGCGTGAGGGGAACACGAAGGGACGATTCTTGCGCCTTGTGCTTCTTGTGTCAAGGTCATCGGCCGGTCTCTATCGCCGATAGCATCGCCGGCCGTGCGCACGGCCCCGAACCCGTTCGACTTCACCGGCCGCGCCGCCCTCGTCACCGGCTGCGGGAGCGAGGCCGGGATCGGCTTCGCGTCCGCGCGGCTCCTCGCCCGCCTCGGCGCCCGCGTGGCGATCACGTCCACGACCGAGCGCATTCGCGACCGCGCGGAGGAGCTTCGCGGCGAGGGCGCCGAGGTCTCCTCGCACATCGCCGACCTCACCGAGCGTCAGCAGGCGTTCGACCTCGTATCGGCCGTACGAAATGCTCACGGGCAGATCGACGTGCTCGTCAACGCCGCGGGGCTGGCGCAGATCGGGATTGCGCCGATCACCGCGAGCTTCCGCGACCTCTCGGCCGACGACCTCAAGCGCGAGCTCGACGTCACGCTGATGACGGCCTTCCACACGACGCGCGCCGCGCTGCCCGGGATGATCGAACGCGGCTACGGGCGCATCGTCATGGTCTCCTCGGTGACGGGGCCGCTCGTCACTGCGCCCGGGAGCGCCGCGTACGCGACGGCGAAGGCGGCGATGGACGGGATGATGCGGACGATCGCGATCGAGCACGGCCGCGACGGCATCACCGTGAACTCGGTCGCGCCCGGGTGGATCGCGACGGCTTCGTCCGAGCCCGACGAGCTCGAGGCGGCAAAGCACACACCCGTCGGTCGCCCGGGAACGCCGGACGAGGTAGCCGCGCTCGTCGCCTTCCTCGCCTCCGAGGGCGCGAGCTACGTCACGGGGCAGTCGCTCGTGGTCGACGGCGGCAACATCATCCAGGAACCGCACGGCATCGACCTCTACGGCGACGCCTCGGCGTAACTAAGGCGTGAAGGTGAGGATGTCGGCCTCTGCCGCCTCGCCGGCGTTCCCAGCCGCGTCGGTTGCGGTAATGCGGACGACGTATGTCGAGCTCGCTTGTAGCCCCTTGAACTTCACGGGCGTGGTGCAGTCCCGAACCTCTTTGACTGCGTTGTCCAGGTCCGTCGACTCGAAGAGTGCGCAGACGACGTCCGACTCGGACTCGGACGGCGTGAAGGCCACTTCGGCCACCGTGTCGCTCGTTCGCTCGGCGCTGTCGATCTCGACCGTCGGCGGCGTCGTGTCGACCGTCCACTCGTAGGTGGCCTCCGGACCCGTGGTGCCGGATTCGTCGACGCCTCGGACGACGAACACGTGGTCGCCCTCGTCGACGCTCTGGGTGAAGGGAGTGGAGCAGCGCTCGAAATCGTCGCCGTCCACGTGGCATTCGAGCCGAGCGGCGTCGGGCGCGGACATCTCGAACGTCGCGGTCGTCTGCTTCGTGAGCGGATCGGGGCCCTTCGTGATCGTCACCGCGGGACCCTGACCGCGCGCGACCGTCCACCGAAACGTCTCCGCCTTGCCTCGATTCTCCGCGAAGTCGACCGCGCGGACGGCGAACGCGTGTTCACCGAAGCTGAGCGGCCCCGTGATGTTGCGCGGGCTGGTGCATTCGGCGAAGGCCGCGCCGTCGAGGCTGCATTCGAACCGGTCCACGTCCTCGTCCGCGCTGAACTCGAAGCTTGCGCTCCGCTCCTCGGTGGGGTCGTCAGGCGTCTTGTCGAAGCTGATGGCCGGCGCGACCGTGTCCACGGCGGCGTTGTCGTCC
>JBKPFG010000157.1:0-10364 GCA_046728735.1 Actinomycetota bacterium | reverse complement strand
AGCACCCGATGCTCGTGGTAGAAGCGGTGGAAGTCGTCGGCGATCCGGATCGCCTGTACGGGCAGCGCGTGCGGCCCTCGGCGCTCGGTCGCTTCGGCGACGGTCGCCGGGAACTCCAGGAGGCGCTTGATCAGGTCGCGCTCCTCGGGGGCGAGATCGCCGGGCGGCTCGGGGGAGCGCTCGGCCGAGCCGGCGTTCCTCAGGATGCCCGCAATCCGCGCGTGCGCGTACTGCACGTAGTAGACCGGGTTCTTCTCGGTCTTCTCGCGCGCGAGATCGACGTCGATCTCCATCGGCTGCTCATGACTCGAACGGACGAGGTACCAGCGGGCAGCGTCCACTCCGATCTCGTCGATCAGCTCGTCGAGGAAGACGACGTCACCCCGCCGCTTCGACATCTGCCTGGACTCCCCGCCCTCGGTCAGATTGACGAGCTGGTAGATCAGCACCTCGACGGATTCCGGGTCGTGCCCGAACGCGGCGGCGAGAGCTTTCAAGCGGCCGATGTAGCCGTGGTGATCGGCGCCGAGCACGTAGATCAGGTGCTCGAAGCCGCGCTCGAACTTCCAGAGCGTATGCGCGACATCGCCGGCGAAGTAGGTCGGTCGCCCGTCCGCCCGCACGAGTACGCGGTCTTTGTCGTCGCCGAACGCCGTCGTGCGGAGCCAGACCGCGCCGTCGCGCTCGAACGTGTGCTCGGCGACCTTCGGGAGCGCGGCCTCGACGTCCAGCTCCGACTCGCGCACCCAGTCGTCCACGTGGACGCGGAACCTCGCCATCGTCGACTTGATCTCTTCGATGATGGAAACGAGGGGATCGCTGCCCTCCTCGGCGAGGCGGGTGACGTAGTCGCCTGAGTAGCCGCCCTCAGGTGTCTCCTCCCCCTTTGCGCGCGCCTCGACCGAGGCTCGGAAGAGCTCGGCCTGGGTGCCGGCGTCGTTGAAGTAACACTCCGTGCCGACCTCGTGACCCGCGAAGGCGAGCAAGCGCGCCATCGAGTCGCCGTAGGCGCCGTTGCGGGCAGACGCCACGGTCAGCGGCCCCGTCGGGTTGGGCGAGACGAGCTCGACCTGCGCCCGCTGGGTCTGGTCCGCCGAGCCGGCGCCGTAGTCGCCTCCCGCCGCGAGGATCTCTGCGAGCGCCTCCCCGTACCAGGCGGGCGACATCCAGAGATTGACGAACCCGGGAGGAGCCACCTGCGCCTTCGCGACGCCGTCGACCTTGGCGGCGAGAGCCCGCAGCTCCTCGGCGATCTCCAGCGGCGCCCGGCGAAGCTCCGGCGCCGCCCTGAGAGCGGCGTTCGTCGCGTAGTCGCCGTGTTCAGCCTGCCCCGGCCGCTCGAGGGTCACGTCGACGCCGAGGCCGTCCTGGAGGCTCCGTTCGATCCGTGCAATCGCTTCGTTCGGCATGGCGCTATATCGTAGGGCCGTGACCGACGAGGGCCCGGAGCGCCAGCTGAACATCCATCTGGATCCGGAGAACCTCGCCGGTGTCTACTCGAATTTCGCCAACGTCAGCTTCTCCGACTACGAGTTCACGATCACGTTCGCCCGCATCGACCACGAGGTCGAGGAGGGCGACGTCCCCGGCGTGGTCGTCAGCCGGGTGAACATGGCCCCGCGCTTCATGCGAGAGCTGATCGACGCCATGAACGACAGCTGGTCGAAGTGGTCTGCGCGGGAGGGGATCAGGAACCTCCCCGAGACCGAGCGCTGAAGGCCTTCGCCATCGCGATTCGCTCGAGCGGGCTCGGATGCGTGGCGAACCAGAAGGAGTACGAGGAGGGCGGTGTCGGGTCGGAAAG
Organism: Actinomycetota bacterium; assembly: GCA_046728735.1. Classification (GTDB taxonomy): domain Bacteria; phylum Actinomycetota; class Thermoleophilia; order Gaiellales; family Gaiellaceae; genus JAIBJP01. The sequence continues at coordinate 8,560 of JBKPFG010000157.1, read as the reverse complement.
GCCAGAGCGCACGAACGCCTGCTCGACCCCGATGAAGGCAGCCGGATCCTTGGTCGTCCGTAGTGCGATCCAGTCGGCCTCGGCCTCGTAGCGCCGCGAGACGACGTTCGAGAGCGGCAGCGTGAGCACGAAGAGGAGGAACGCCAGGGCCAGGGCCGGAAGGACGGCGGCCGGGTCCGGCAGCCCGCTCCACCGCTCGGTCACCCGGGCGACGAGGAACGTGCACGGGATGGCGATCAGCGCGAACCACCCGAGCCCTTTCCAGATGTGGCGACGGGCGACGTGCCCGAGCTCGTGGGCCGCGATCGAGAGGATCTCCGGCTGCGAGAAGCGGCCGTCGAGCAGCGTGTCGAAGAGGACGACACGCCGGGTCGGGCCGATGCCGGCGACGTAGGCATTCGGAGCAGTGGTCTGGCGGCTCGCGTCTGCGACCTCCACCGACTTCACCGTCACCCCCTCCTCCTTGGCCAGCGCCTCGATCTTGGCGGCGAGCTCGCGATCCGGGAGCGGCCGGAACTTGTTGAAGAGCGGCTGGACGACGAGCGGATACGCGAGGAGAAGCACCGCTCCCGCGAGCGCCAGAGCTGCGCCGCCAGCGATCCACCAGGAGCGCCCCAGCCAGATCGCGAGCGTCATCAGAAGCGCGACCGCGATGGAGACGAGGACGGCCATGACCAGCAAGGACACGGCCTGGTCGCGCAGCCAGCCCAGGTAGGTCTGGTGCGAGAGCCCGTAGCGCCGTCGCCACCAGTGCCCAACACCGGCAAGCGGAAGGAGCGCGAGCCAGACGGCGCACGCGGCCAGCGCTCCCAGGGCCACGCCGGTGCGAACCCTTCCCCGCGTGCCACCGCCTACGGTCTCGGCCAGCCACGATCCCTTCCAGGCCAGCAGGCCGAGAACGACGCCCTCGACAGCAAGGGAGGCGAGGAAGATGAGCCGCGAGACGCGGCGAAAGTGCTCGATCCGTTCGAGCTCGGCCGCGCCGAAATACGCTCGCGGGTCGAGGTCGGCGAAGTGGAGCGACGGAACCTCCGTCCGCCACAGCAGCGCTCCCGAGACGATCCAGACCGCCGCCGCGGCGAGAACGGCTGCCCACTTCGCTAACGTTGCGCGGCTCTCGTGCGCGTTGCCGTTCTTTCTGACATTCACGGAAATCTGCATGCGCTGGAAGCTGTTCTCGAATCGCTCGACGCGGATCCGCCCGACGCTCTCTGGTGCCTGGGCGACCTCGTCGGATACGGGCCTCGGCCCAACCGGTGCTGCGCGCTCATCGCCGAGCGTGCAGACATCTGCCTGATAGGAAACCACGACCTCGGTGTTCTCGGTCGACTCGACCTGGACGACTTCTCGCCCGACGCCGCCGCGAGCGCGCGCTGGACGGCCGAGGTGCTCGAAGAGGAGCCTCGTCGATTCCTCGAATCGCTCGAGCCCAAGTCGGCCCACGAGGACGTCGCGCTCTATCACGCGAGCGCACGCGATCCAGTGTGGGAGTACGTGCTGACGCCGTTCGCAGCGCTGACGTCATTCGCCGCCTCGGACGCCCGCATCGTGCTCGTCGGTCACAGCCACATCCCGCTTGCGTTCAAGCTCGCGGAGTCGACCCTCGAGACGACCATTGCGACCCCCGACCTCGAGCTCGATCTTTCAGGCGAGGGGCGCTGGATTCTCAACCCGGGCTCGGTGGGGCAGCCGAGAAACGGAGATCCTCGCGCCTGTTACATGGTTCTCGACCTGGAGGGCGAGAGCGCCGGTTACCGGCGGATCGAGTACCCGGTCGAGCTCACCCAGCAGGAGATTCGCGAGCGAGGTCTTCCGGAGCCCCTCGCGGAGCGACTCGCCCAGGGACTCTGACCAGCCGCTACGAAGCCTGTTGCTCGCCGAAGTCGAGCGCGACGCCCTCTCGGACGAGAGCGAGCTGAACTTCTTCGCGGGCCTTGAAGATCCGCCATTTGACCGTGGCGAGCGTGATCTCGAGCGAATCCGCGATCTCGGTGTAGGAAAGGCCGACGACGTCCCGCAGCAGGAGCGCCATCTTGAGATCGGGATTGAGCGCGGCGACCGCACGCCAGACCGCATCGATCGTCTCGACGCGCTCGGGCGGCGCATCGACGACCTCGAGGGGCGGCAGATCGTCGAGGGTCAAGGTGCTCTGCGGCTTGCGCTCCCGGGCGCGGAGCTCGTCCAGCACCCGGTTCTTCGCCACCTGGAAGAGCCACGTCGTGAAGCGGCAACGGAGTGAGAACCCCGGCAGGCCCTGGTAGATGCGCAGGAAGATCTCCTGCGAGAGGTCTTCGGCCAGCGCGCGGTCCCCGACCATGCGCAGCACGTAGTTGTAGACCGGCGTCTCGTACGCGGTGACGATCAGGCCGAAGGCGTGCTCGTCCCCGCGCTGTGCCTTGCGCAGGACATCGAGATCAGGCTGGGGAAGTGGCACTAAGTGGTATCGCCTGGGCCGCTGGGTGGCGAGATTATACCCGCGCGTTTACACACTAATAACCAGATCCCTCCCGGTCATCCCCCGCTCTTGGGGGACCCCGAGAAGAGCGAGACAGGTGGGCACGAGGTCGGCGAGCGTGCCGTCCTCTGCAAGTCGGATGCCGGGAATCGTGACGATGAGCGGAACGGGATTGAGCGTGTGCGCGGTGTGCGGGCTGACGCCGTCAGGCTCCAGCATCTGCTCGGCGTTTCCGTGGTCGGCGGTGACGAGGCAAACACCGCCGAGCCTCTCCACCGTGCCGACCACGCGCCCCAGACACGCGTCCACTGCCTCCACGGCCTGCACGACCGCGGGGATGACACCCGAGTGCCCCACCATGTCGGGATTCGCGAAGTTGACGATCGCGAAGCCGTAGTCCTTCGGGATCTCCTCCTCGAAGCGAGCCGCGACCTCGTCGGCCGACATCTCGGGCTTCTGGTCGTAGGTGGCCACGTCGCGCGGTGAGGGGACGAGGATCCGCGCCTCGCCCGCCCACTCCTCCTCCCTGCCGCCGTTGAAGAAGTAGGTGACGTGGGCGTATTTCTCGGTCTCGGCCACGTGCAGCTGGCGAACGCCGTGCTCGGCCAGCACCTCGGCCATGGTGCCGTGCACATCCTGCTCCTCGAACGCGACCGGGCAGTCGAAGTCGTCGCGGTAGCGAGTCATCGTCGTCAGGTCGAAACCGCGCTCGAGCAGACGCTGCGTCAGCTGCCGGGCCCTGTCGGGCCGGAAGTTGAAGAAGATCGCCGTGTCGTTCACGTCTAGCCGTGGCTGGGGAAGAACGATCGGCTCGATGAACTCGTCCGTGACGCCGCGTTCGTAGGAGGCGCGGACCGCCTCGACGGCGTCGGTCGCCTCCGCGCCGACTCCCTCACAGATTGCCGCCACCGCCTTGTCGGTCCTTTCCCAACGTCCGTCCCGGTCCATGGCGTAGTAGCGCCCGCACACCGTGGAGACCCGCGCACCCTCGGCGACGAGCGCGGCGAGATCGTCGGCGGCCGACGTCGGAGACACGTCGCGCCCATCGGTGAAGGCGTGGACGTAGGTGCGCCCGTCGAGCTCGTGCCTGCGCGCCAGCTCGAGCAGCGCACGCAGATGATCGAGATGCGAATGGACTCCTCCGTACGAGGCGAGCCCCAAGAAGTGGACGTTCCCATCTCGGCTCCGCGCCCGCTCGAACGCCGCGGTCAAAGCCGGGTTCGAATAGAAGGAGCCGTCCTCGATCGCGCGGTCGATACGGACGAGGTCCTGGTAGACGATACGCCCCGCCCCGATCGTCAGGTGGCCGACCTCCGAGTTCCCCATCTGCCCAGGTGGCAGGCCCACGCTTTCGCCCGAGGCTTGGAGCGTCGTATGCGGAAAACGGGTCCAGAGATCGTCGAAGACCGGGGTGTCCGCGAGCTCCACGGCGTTGCCGGGGCCGGGCGGCGCGCATCCCCACCCGTCGAGGATGATGAGCGCTACGAGGGGATAGCGGTCAGGCCGGTGGCGCGAAGGCGCCTCGGACGCGCGAAAAGCGAGCCAGCCGAGGACGCAGGAAGCCAGCGTACTGCTTCTAAGTACGCTGGCGACCGAGGACGCTGGCCGGCGACGCTTTGCAGTCGTACCGAGGCCCTGACGCGTCACCGGTCGGGCCGCATCTGAGCCGCTGTCTGGCAAATCGCCGTGAAGGAGTCGACGTCGAGCGAGGCACCCCCGACCAGGGCGCCGTCGACGTCGGGTTGGGTAAGCAGCTCCTCCGCGTTCTCCGGCTTCACCGAGCCGCCGTAGAGCACGGGGACGTCGCAGCGGCTCTTGATGAACGCGTGGGCCTCTTGCGCCTGCTCGGGGGCGGCCGTCTTCCCCGTGCCGATCGCCCAGACGGGCTCGTAGGCGATCACCAACCGTTCTCGCGTTGCGAGGACTGCGAGCTGGCGCCGCAGCACCTCCTCGGTGTGGCCGGCTTCGCGCTCCGATTCGACCTCCCCGACGCAGTAGATGACAGCGAGGCCCGCCGAGAGCGCGTGCTCCGCTCGGCTCCAGGCGGTCTCGTCGGTCTCCCCGAAGTGCTGCCGGCGCTCCGAGTGGCCGACGATCGCCCCGGCGACGCCGAGCTCGAGGAGCATCCCGGCGGAGACCTCGCCGGTGAACGCGCCCTCACCCTCCCAGTGGACGTTCTGCGCGTACGTGGTGAGGCCGCTCGCCACGGCCTCGGGCAGCGAGGTGTACGACGGACAGACGACCACATCGACGCCCGCAGGTGGGCGGAAGGCTTCGCAGAACGCGGCCGTCTCGGCCCGCGTCTTGAACATCTTCCAGTTGCCGGCGATCAGCATGCGCCTACTGGCCGGGCTTCAGCACCATGTCGAAGACGAGCAGGACGAGGATGACGAGCTCGATCCTGGAGGTAAGCAGCGTCTTCCGGATTCGCTCGACTGCCTCGGGAGATTCCGGGCCCTGGCTCTCGAGCAGGTGCTTGATCCTCTTCGACTGCGGAGTCAGGTACAGGATCCCCGTGAGGAAAGAGAAACCGAGTCCCGCGAGGCCGAAGATCACCCACACCGGATAGCCCCAGTCGCCTTTGTAGACGAGGAAGAAGCCGAGGCCGAGGAGGACGAGCGACGTCGGCATGAAGATGCGCATGCCGAACAGCTCGGCCTCGCCCGCGAACTCGGCCTTGCGGCCCGGAAGCGGCGAGCGCAATGCGAGGAGGGCCATGAGCTGCACCGTCAAGGCCCCGCCGACCCAGACGACGGCGGCGAGGATGTGGAAGGCGAGACCGACCTGGTAGGTGGTGACCGCGAGCACCGCGCGGGATTAGATCACGCCTCCGGGATGGCCACGACCCCTGGGAGCTCCTTGCCCTCGAGCAGCTCGAGAGCCGCGCCGCCGCCCGTCGAGATCCAGTCGATGCGCTCGGCGACCCCGAGCTCCTCGACGGCGCGAACGGAGTCTCCTCCGCCGACGACCGTATGCGCTTCTGCTGCCGCCACCGCCTCCGCGACCGCCTTCGTTCCCTCGGCGAAGCGCGGCCACTCGAAGACGCCCATCGGCCCGTTCCAGAAGACGGTCTTCGCGCCTGCGATTCGCTCGGCGAAGTTCTCGCGGGTCTCCGGCCCGATGTCGAGCCCGAGCCAGCCGTCGGGCACGCCGTCCACGGGGACGACCTTCGCCTCGGCGTCCGCGTCGAACGCGGACGCTGCGACGACGTCGACCGGCAAGACGATTTGAGAATGATTCTTATTCTCACCCACAGTCTCGTGGAGCTCTTCGGCCATCTTCCCCCCGACGAGCAGCGTGTCGGCGCGGGCGGCCAAGGACTCCACGACGCCGATCTTGTCCTCGACCTTCGCGCCGCCCAGAGCGGCCACGAACGGCCTGGGAGGATTCTCGAGCAGCCCGCCCAGCTCCTCGAGCTCCCGCTCCAGAAGCAGGCCAGCGTACGCAGGGAGGATCTGCGCGACGCCCACGGTCGAGGCATGCGCACGGTGCGCGGCGCCGAATGCGTCGTTCACGTACACCTCGCAACCGTCGACGAGCTCTTGCGCGAACCCTGGATCGTTCTTGGTCTCTCCCCGGTGGAAGCGCGTGTTCTCGAGCAGCAGGATCCGGTCGTCGTCGATCAGCTCCCGCAACCGGCGCCGCACCGGCTCCATCGAGCACGCGGGATCCGGCCCCTGCGGCCGACCCAGATGTGAGACCAGACGCAGCTCGCCCGCCGGGCGCTCCAGCAACAGATTCAGCGTTGGAAGCGAAGCGCGAATGCGCGTGTCGTCCGCGACCTCGCCCTTCTCGAGCGGCACGTTGAAGTCCACTCGCACGAGGACGCGCTTGCCCGAGACCTCGGCCTGGCGAACCGATCTCGGCTTATGCACTCAGAGGAGCCGCTCGACGAGGTCGACGAGGCGGCACGAGTACCCCCATTCATTGTCGTACCAGCCGAACACCTTGACCTCGTTCCCCTGCGCCATGGTCAGCTCGCTGTCGAAGATCGACGAGTACTCGCTGCCGACGACGTCCGTGGAGACGATCGGATCGTCCGAGTACTGGAGGATTCCCTCGAGGCCGTCCTTGTCGGCCGCCTCCGCGAACCTCGCGTTGACGGTTTCGACCTCCACCTCGCTCCCGAGGTGTGCGACCAGGTCGACGATCGAGCCGTCCGGGACCGGGGCTCGGATCGAGATGCCGTCGACCTTCCCCTGCAGCTCGGGGATGACGAGCCCGATCGCCTTGGCGGCCCCGGTCGAAGTGGGAATCAGGTTGATCCCGGCGGCCCGGGCACGCCGAAGATCCTTGTGGGGCAGATCGAGGATCTGCTGGTCGTTCGTGTAGGCGTGAATCGTCGTCATGAAGCCGGACTCGATTCCCCAGGCGTCGTTCAGCACCTTGGCCAGAGGCGCGACGCAGTTCGTCGTGCAGGAGGCGTTGGAGACGATCCTGTGCTGCTCCTTGTCGTACGCGTCGTCGTTGACGCCCAGCACGATCGTCACGTCCGGGTCGGTCGCCGGCGCGGAGATCACCACCTTCTCGGCCCCCGCGTCGAGATGCTTCTGCGCGTCCTCGCGCTTGGTGAAGAGACCCGTCGACTCGAGGACGATCTGGACGTCGAGATCCTTCCAAGGGAGCGCGGCGGGATCCTTCTCGTTCAGGAGCCGGAGTTCGGCGTCGCCGACCCGAATGCCTCCGTTCGACGCCTCGACGTCATCATCGAGCGGGCCGAGGACGGAGTCGTACTTGAGCAGATGCGCCATCGTCTTGGCGTCTCCCAGGTCGTTGACGGCGATCAGCTCGATGTCGGCGCCGCGCTTGCGCGCCGCGCGGAAGAAATTCCGCCCGATTCGCCCGAACCCGTTGACTCCCACGCGAACGCTCATCCGCTCCCTTCCGGTTTAGTGCCCCGCCTCGCGATTCTATCCGTGAGGTGATTTGGCAATTTTTCCCTCCTCGCAGTTGCGGCTTCTGACAGCTCGGAGTTAGGCTGACCTGGAGCGGGTCCGTGCTCGTCGGATGTCGGATTCAGACCCCGTCCGGCATCACGGTCCGGAGTGCGGTTCAACCGGAGGGGGAGGTCGTCCTCGGAGCTTCCCCTCCGGCCCGCTCGTTTCCCTGACCGGCTGGCGGCAGGATCCTGCGCGAGCGGGACCTCGCCGTGCTCGCCCTGGACTGTCTCGGCCCCACTCGCTGGCCTCCTTGGCCAGCGCCGAGACAGAAAACCGAGCGCCCCGCTCAGGGCCAGTCGGATGATTCGGAGTTCACGTCCATGATCCCGCCGTCCCGGCATTCGGAGGAGCGGTAATAGGGATCCATCAGCGGATAGCCCTCTTCCCAGAACGCGCGCGCGAGCCGCCGGGCGTACTCCTCGTCGATGCCGAGACGGGCGGCGACCAAGTGGGCGTTCTGCATCGCCCGGCATTCGACAACTGCTTCGTTCGAGCCCGCAGACGTGAAATGGGTCCCCTCGTGCGTGAGGATGATGAGCGCCTGCGCCGCCTCTAGCCCGTCATCTCCTTCCGGCTGTTTCCCGGCCAGGATAACGTCGAGCCACGCGCAGACGTATGGGTGAAGGTGGATCTCGTAGGTGAAGGGGTCCGCGAGGCCGAGGAGGAAATTCGGCTCCAGGCGTTGGATCTTCTCCAACTTGCGCCAGCCCACCTTCGTCCAGCAGCGGATCTCTGACTCGATGCCGCTCACCGCCCGGAGGCTTTCGGCGAGGCGCGGCCGCTCCTCGCTGAAGTCGTCTTCGATCAGGCGGATATGCCTCAGGCTGTGCTCGGGAACAACGTCCGCAAACGGCGACCGCGGTGCAGTGGAAGTCGACGTCGAGGAGGTCGAGGTCGATCCGCTCTCGGTGGAGGTCGATGGAGTGGTGCTCGTGGAAACGGCCGTCTCCTTGCCGCCATAGCCCGCGAGCAGCGCGGAGAGAACGACGAGCGCGAAGACCCCTTTCATCGCTCCGCCAACTTCTGCAGCTTCGCCAGTCGGCGGTGAGCCGCCGCCTTCGTCGCGGGCGGGCGTAGGCGACGGGCCAGCTCCCGGAGCGAGAGCGTCGGATAGCGGGCGCGCAGGTCAGCAACCTCGCGGAGCTCCGCCGGCAGGTGCTCGAGT
>JBKPFG010000116.1:0-8319 GCA_046728735.1 Actinomycetota bacterium | reverse complement strand
GTCGGGGACGACGAATTCGGTACGCAGGCTGTAGCCGGACTGCGTGAGGCGGACGTCGACCTCTCCAGGACGCAGGTCGTCCACAGCCCGACCGGAATCGCCCTGATCCTCGTCGACGACGAGGGGGAGAATCAGATCGTCGTCGTCCCGGGCGCGAACCACGCGCTCGACGCGAAGCGCATCGAGGTCGGGGAGCCGGATGCCCTCCTCAGTCAGCTCGAGATCGAGGACGTGGCGATCCTGGCTGCGGTGGAGCAGACCGACGCATTCTTCTGCCTCAATGCTGCGCCGGCCCGCGAGGTCTCCGAGGAGATCCTGCAGCGGGCGGATCTCATCGTCGCGAATTCCTTCGAGCTGGACGCCCTCGGCTCGAGCCCGCTCGGCGCGCTGTTCGCGCTCACGCTCGGCGAGGAAGGGGCCCTGCTCATCGACGACGGGGAGGAGGTCGCTCGCGCCAAGCCTCCCACGGTGGAGGCCGTTGACGGCACGGCCGCCGGCGACGCGTTCACGGCCTGCCTGGTCGTCTCCCTGCTCGAAGGACGTGAACGCCAGCAGGCGCTCGAACGGGCGTGCGCGGCCGGCGCCCTTGCGGCGTCGAGACCCGGCGCGCAACCCTCCCTGCCCACCGCGGGCGAGGTGGGCGCGATACTGCGCGCCTGATGGCGACGAAGATCCTCTTCGACACCGACCCGGGCCACGACGACGCGATCGCGCTCCTCCTGGCGCTCGCCTCGCCGGAGCTCGAGGTGCTCGGAGTGACGTCGGTCTCGGGCAACCAGACGCTCGAGAAGACCACGGCGAACGCACTCAAGATCCTCGAGTTCATCGACCGTACCGACGTGCCCGTCCACGTCGGCGCGGCGCGCCCGCTCGTGCGCGAGCAGTGGGCCGCGGCCTACGTCCACGGGGAAACCGGCCTGGACGGCCCCCACCTTCCAGACCCGAAGACCGAGCCGGCCGAGGGCCACGCTGTCGACTTCCTGGCCGCTCAGCTCGAGGAGCACGACGATGTCGTCGTCGTGCCGGTCGGACCGCTGACCAATCTCGGGCTCCTACTCGCGAAATACCCGGGCATCGAGGAGCGGATCGGTCGGATCGTCCTCATGGGTGGAGCGATCGCCGAGGGCAACGTGACACCGGCCGCGGAGTTCAACATCTGGGCCGACCCGGAAGCGGCACACCGGGTCTTCACGAGCGGAGTGGACGTGACCATGGTCGGCCTCGACGTCACGCACAGAGCGCTCCTGAAGCCGGACAAGGTGAAGGAGCTGCGGGACGGGAGCCGCGTGGGGACGCTCGTCGGCGAGCTCTACGACTTCTACCACGGTCACCATGAGCAGATGTACGGGTGGGAAGGCTCTCCCGTCCACGACGCGCTCGCAGTCGCGCACGTGATCAGGGACGACTTCTTGACGACCGAGTACCGCCATGTTCAGGTGGACATTGGCCCCGAGCCGGGCCGGGGCCGCACCTACGTGGATCTCTGGAAGCGCACCGGGAAGGAGCCGAACGCGCACGTGGGCGTCGACGTCGACGCCCCGGGGGTCATCGACGTATTGGTTGACCGACTGCGGTCCCTCGGCTGACAGCTTCCCAGACGAGGTCCTGAGCCACGATCGGAAGCCGAATGATCCGGCCGGGCTGGCTGTTCCGCGGTGTTCCGATGAGATAGATGCTGACGCCCGAAACGTAGGCGAGCCACTGCTCGTCCGGAGAGAAGGCGACGGCGCGCCCACCCGGGAGATTCTGCGGAGGATCGACGGAGCCACCGTCTCGGCGGACGATGATGCCGTTCTCGGAAGCAGCGAAGTCGCCCGCGGGGCTCACGACCCAGTTTCCGGGGCCGCTCCCGCGGTTGCCGGCGACTGCGGTGACTTCCTTGCCGGAGTAGAGCACGGCCAGGCTCTCGTCGAAGAAGTTCGGGACTCGGATCTCGAGCGTCGTGACAACGTGGGTCTCGTCCAGCCAGGCGAGATCCGTGGCGTGGACAAATATCTGGAAGTCCCCCGAAAGGTCGTGGATATTCGGCTGTAGCCTCGCGGCGGCCCTCAGATCGGCTGCGCTGAAGAGGATGCGGCTGCCCTCCATGATGCGGTCTCCCTGCACATACGTCAGGCGACCGTCGGGCCGCCAGGCAGGGGGACAGCCCCGCAAGCTCCTCTTCGGGATGCCGCTCTCGAGCTCCCACACGGCGATGCGTCCGCCCTGGCACTCGGCAACGAGGCTTCCGTCAGGGCTCGGGAGCTGGCTCTCGGGGAGGTAGCGCCCGCCTCCTTCGGTGAACCGGCACATGCGGAAGATCTCTCCGCCTTCCCTCCGCACGACCTGGTCGAGCATCCGCGGGAGGAGGAGGGTATGGAGGATGCAGTCGGGGTCGCTGTAGGCCACGAAGCCCGTGATCGCCTCACGACGAAGCATCTCGCTGAGGGTGGGCGGTTCGGCCCTGGTGATCGTGGGCGACTCCGGCGCCGCGGGCTCCTCATGGCTCCGGAGGGCGTCCGCGGCGGCGAGCACAGCCACCAGGACTACCCCGGCGACGATCAGCGGTGTCGTCCAGCGGCGCATCTCAGCCCAAGATACGAAGCAGGAGGGACGCGCGTTCCGGCGAAAGCCCCCGCATGGCGCCCCGGAAGCGTCCCAAGCACCTGCGCCCGAAGTCTCCTGCCCGCGTCCGCAGGAAGAAACAGCCGCGCCGCAAGAACGCGCATCAGCATCCAGAGCTCGTCGGGCTCGCGCTCGTCTTCGTCGGCGCCTTCCTCGCCATCCCGCTCTGGCTCGGCTGGGACGGAGGCATCGTGGGGGAGAAGATAGTCTCGAGCCTCGACGGGCTCGTCGGTGATGCACGGGTCCTGGTCCCGCTCGTCCTCCTCGTCATCGGCGCCCTCATGGTCGGCCGCTCGTCGCTCGTCGCGGTGCGACCCTTCCGGACCGGTCTCGTCGTCACGGGCCTGGGCCTGATGACGATCCTGGGCGAGGAGCGCGGCGGGGCCACCGGTCAGGCGCTCGGGCTCCTGCTAGGGCGATTGCTCGGAGAGACGGGCACGGACGTGCTCGGAATCTTCGCCCTCGTGGCCGGCGTGCTGCTGCTCACGGGCGCCTCGCTGGGGGCGATCCTCCGCCGCTCGGCGCACGCAGCGCGCCACACCGCGAGGAAGACCGCGGAGTGGGTGCGCGTCCCCCTCGACGACGAGCCGATCACACAGCCCGACGAACCGCCGGTGGACGGCGAGATCGTCTACCCAGACATCGTCAACGAGACTCCGGCGCCGCCCCCCGTCCTCGTCCATCAGCTGGAGGAGATCGTGGAGCCGGAGCTGCCGGAGCCCAGCCTTTTCGACCCCGGCTCGACGGAGCACGCCGGCTACCGCCTTCCCGACGCGAGCGTGCTGCGCCGTTCGCGCACCGACAAGAAGGGGCAGCCCGAGAAGGCGATCGAGCGGACTGCGGAGGCGCTCGTCCAGGCGCTGGCCAACTTCGGGGTCGAGGCGTACATCACGGGCCAGGTGGTCGGCCCCCGGGTCACGCGCTACGAGCTCCAGCTCGCCCCGGGCACGAAGGTCGGCAAGGTCGCGGCCCTCAAGGACGACCTCGCCTATGCCCTCGCTACGACCGAGCTTCGCATTCTCGCGCCGATCCCGGGCAAGCAGGCCGTCGGCGTCGAGGTCCCGAACCTCGCCCCGAACGTCGTCACGCTCGGAGACATCTACGAAGAGATCCCCGCTCCGGCGAGCCCGTTGTCGGTCTGGCTCGGCAAGGACATCTCCGGCACGTCCGTCTGGGCCGATCTCGCCCGCATGCCGCACATCCTCATCGCCGGAACCACGGGCTCCGGAAAGTCGGGCTGCATCAACACGATGCTCTGCTCGATCCTCCTCCGGGCCACGCCCGACGAGGTGCGCATGATCCTCGTCGATCCCAAGCGGGTCGAGCTGGGCCTCTACGAGTCGATCCCGCATCTCCTCACCCCTGTCGTCTCGAGCCCCAAGGCGGCCTCCGCGGTGCTGACGAACGTCCTCACCGAGATGGAGCGCCGCTACGAGCGCATGAGCATCGCGCGCGCCCGCAACCTCGTCGAGCTCAACCGCGTACTGACCGAGCGGGGGGAGCAGCCCCTGCCGCACCTCCTGATCGTCATCGACGAGCTCGCGGACATGATGATGGTCTCGCCGCAGGAGGTCGAAGACGGCGTCATCCGGCTGGCGCAGAAGTCGCGCGCCGTCGGCATCCATCTCGTCCTCGCGACCCAGCGCCCGTCCGTGGACGTGATCACCGGGATGATCAAGGCGAACGTCCCGTCGCGGATCGCCTTCGCCGTCTCGAGCCAGACCGACAGCCGCGTGATCCTCGACACATCCGGCGCCGAGAGCCTCCTGGGGCAGGGCGACATGCTCTTCAAGCCGCTCGGCACGTCTCGCCTCCAGCGCGTCCAGGGCGCCTACGTCAGCGAGGAGGAGATCGCGCTCATCGTCGAGCAGTGCCGGGCTCAGCGCGGGCAGGAGCTCGACGAATCCCTTCTCGAACCTCCAACCGCCCACGAGGCCGGGGGAGAGGACGAGGACTTCGATCCCGACGAGGATCCCTTGCTCGACCGCGCGATCGAGGTGGTCGTCCAGACGCAGACGGCCTCGGTCTCCCTCATCCAGCGGCGATTGCGCGTCGGCTACACGCGGGCGGGCCGCCTCATCGACATGCTCGAGCGCCGCGGGATCATCTCGGGTTACGAAGGCTCCAAGCCACGCCGGGTGCTCGTCGGCGAAGGCGACCTCTCCCGCGTCCTCACGAACGTTCCCTCCTAACGAACTTCCTCGCGCTCCGTCCTACATTCGTGCCGTGGGACGGGGTAGCATCCTGCGATTCCAAGGCTGGGATAGGGCGAGAAGGGAGGTTCCGTGAACGTGAAGCACAAGTGGCCGTGGCTCGTGGCCTTTCTGGCGGTGCTCGTGCTTGCCGCAGCCGGCTGCGGCGGCGGCAACGAGGCCGCGACAACCGGAGGAGCCGCAGGAACGGAGACGAGCGGCGGCGCCAAGATCAAGGTCGGGCTGGTCACCGACATCGGCGGCCTGAACGACCGCGGCTTCAACTCGCTGGCCAACAAGGGCCTCGAGGACGCCAAGGCGCAGCTCGGGATCGACGGCCGCGTGCTCGAGTCGAAGTCGGACGCCGACTACATTCCGAACCTCTCCGAGTTCGGCGACCAGGGGTATGACCTGATCATCTCGGTCGGGTTCCTCATGACCGACGCCACCACCAAAGCGGCGAAGGCGTACCCGGACTCGACGTTCGCGATCGTGGACTCGGCCTTCGACCCGCCGATCGACAACGCCCAGGGCCTCCTCTTCAAGGAGCAGGAGACCGGGTGCCTCGTCGGCGCGGTTGCCGGCCTGACGACGAAGAGCAACAACATCACCTGGGTCGGCGGCCAGAAGATCCCGCCGGTCGACCGCTTCATCGCCGGGTACCAGTTCTGCGCGAAGAAGGTGAACCCGGATGTGAAGGTGTCCGGCTCCTACTCGCAGGACTTCGTCGATCAGGCGAAGTGCAAGGAGATCGCACTCGACCAGATCTCCAAGGGCTCCGACGTCGTCTTCCAGGTGGCCGGCGGCTGCGGCCTCGGCGCGCTGGACGCGGCGAAGGAGAAGAGCGTCTGGGGCATCGGCGTCGACGCCGACCAGTCCTTCCTCGGCGACCACATCCTCACGAGCGCCGTGAAGCGCGTCGACGTGGCCGTGTTCAAGACGATCGAGGCCGTGCAGAACGGCGAGGCGATCGGCGGCGGCATCACGACGTTCGGCTTGAAGGACGACGGAGTGGGTCTCGGGACCGTGAGCCCGAAGGTGCCGCAGGACGTCCTCGACCAGGTCGATCAGCTCAAGCAGCAGATTCTCGACGGGTCTCTCGAGATCCCGGACACGCTGTAGAAAGCACTCTTCGGTGAGGGGGCGGACGCGTTGTTCGCCCCCTTACACTTCCCGCGGGAAATGGCGGACGCCCCCCTCCTCGAGCTGAAGGGCATCACGAAGCGGTTCCCCGGGGTCGTGGCGAACGACCACGTCGACTTCGAGCTCGCCAAGGGGGAAGTGCACGCTCTGCTCGGCGAGAACGGCGCCGGAAAGTCCACGCTCATGAACATCCTCTACGGGCTCTACCACCCGGACGAGGGGGAGATTCGCCTGCGCGGGAAGAACGTCCGCATCCATTCCCCACGCGAGGCGATCGATCTGGGAATCGGCATGGTGCACCAGCACTTCATGCTCATCCCGGTGATGACCGTAGCGGAGAACATCGTCCTCCACGAGGAACCGCATGCGGGGCCTTTCCTCGACGAGGACGAGGCCGACGAACGCGTGCGGGAGATCTCCAAGCAGTTCGGCCTGGCCGTCCGTCCCGAGGCCCGCGTGGAGTCGATTTCGGTCGGGATGCAGCAGCGAGTCGAGATCCTGAAGGCCCTCTTCCGCGGCGCGGAGATCCTCATCCTCGACGAGCCGACGGCCGTGCTCACCCCTCAGGAAGCGCAGGAGCTCTTCGAGATCCTCGAATCGCTCAAGGCGGAGGGGAAGTCGATCATCTTCATCAGCCACAAGCTGAACGAAGTCCTCGAGGTGGCCGAGCGGATCACCGTGCTCCGGCGAGGGAAGACGATCGAGACCGTTCCGCGCGAGGGAGCCACGGAAGAGGGCCTCGCACGGCTCATGGTCGGACGGGAGGTGCTGCTTCGCGTCGACAAGAAGCCGGCCGAGCCGAAGGAGCCCCTCCTCGAGGTGAAAGACCTGCATGTCCTCGACGAGCGCGGCCTGGAGACGTGCCGCGGGCTCTCCTTCGAGGTTCACGCCGGCGAGATCGTCGGGATCGCCGGCGTGGACGGGAACGGCCAGAGCGAGCTGATCGACGCGATCACGGGCCTGCGGCGGCCCGAGAGCGGGCAGATTCGCGTTGCCGACAAGGACCTGACGTGGGGCAGCTCCCGGGAATGCCTCGATGCAGGGGTCGGCCACATACCAGAGGATCGCCAGCTGCGCGGGCTCGTCCTCGACTTCACCCTCGCAGAGAACCTGGCGCTGCACGACTACCGCCTCGAGCCCGACTCGAAATACGGCTGGCTCTTCCCGAGGCGCATGATCGCCCGGGCACGGAAGCTCCTCACGGAGTTCGACGTGCGTGGAGGAGGGCCGCAGACGCTCGCTTCGTCGCTCTCGGGGGGTAATCAGCAAAAGGTCGTCGTCGCCCGCGAGGTGGCACGGAATCCGCAGGTGCTCATCGCGGCTCAGCCGACGAGAGGGCTCGATGTGGGCGCGATCGAGTTCGTCCACCGTCGCCTCGTGGAGGAGCGCGACGAGGGCCGCGCCATTCTCCTCATCTCGTTCGAGCTGGACGAGATCCTGTCGCTCTCCGATCGGATCCTCGTCATCTACGAGGGCCGGATCGTGAGCGAGTTCTCGCCGGACGCCTCCGAGGAGGAGATCGGGATGGCCATGCTCGGCGGAGCCCGCGAAGAGACAGCCGCGTGACGGTCGCCCCCGATCCGGAAGGACGCTCGGGTTTCGCCGCCCTTTCGAGCTTCTACGACCGCGCCGGTGGGCTGATCATCCCGCTCGCCGCGACCGTCCTCGCCTTCTTCGTCGGAGGGCTCGTCGTGCTCGCCACCGGAGCCAATCCGCTGGCCGCCTACAAGGCGATCTTCGACGGCACGGGTCTCGTCTGGTTCTTCCAGATCCCCTGGGACCCGCACTCGCCCGAGTTCGCGGATCTGCAGCAGACGCTGCTCATCACGACACCGCTCATCTTGACGGCACTCGCGGTTGCCTTCGCCTTCCGCTGTGGGATGTTCAACATCGGGGGCCAGGGCCAGTACTGGGTCGGGCTCATGTGCGCCCTCTACGTCGGCCTCCATTTCGACGGTCTGCCGCGGCCGCTCCACATCCTGCTCTGCATCGTCGCCTCGATGCTCGGCGGTGCGGTCTGGGGAGGTATCGCGGGGATCCTCAAAGCCGCCGTCGGGGCGCACGAGGTCATCTCGACGATCATGCTCAACTGGATCGCGATCTGGACCGGCCGCTGGCTCGTGGAACTGGGCGGGCCGCTCCAGGGCAGCGAGCCCGCGGTGCCACGCTCGAACGACATCGCTACATCTGCCCAGCTCTGGCCGATCGGCACGGGCCTGCAGCCGCTCCACTCGGGCATTTTCATCGCCCTTTTCGCGCTCGTCGTCTACCACTTCGTCCTCAACCGGACGACGCTCGGCTACGAGGTGCGGGCAGTCGGCTTCAATCCCGAGGCGGCCCGCTACGGGGGCATCTCCGTGAGCAAGAACTACTTCCTCGC
>JBKPFG010000237.1:0-11556 GCA_046728735.1 Actinomycetota bacterium | reverse complement strand
GAGCTCCGCAGCCGTGGCAACCCTCGCTCCGCACACCGGATGGAGGCCGGCGCGACGCCACGCGGAGTAACCGAGGACGGCCACGAGCCTCACGAGCGCCTCTTCATCCAGCGGTAGAGCACGATCGTGCCGGTGACGGTCAGCACAAGGCTGGCCGCCTTCTTCCCCGAGATCCGCGACTCCCCGCTCGCGCGCTCGCGCATGTTCACCGGCAGCTCCTCGACCTGGAGGCCGGCGTCGGCGAGCCGCAGCAGTCCCTGCACCTCCGGCGCGCCGGTCGTATAGGGCTGGGCGAGCAGCGGCAATGCCGACGCGGAGGCCGCGTACATGCCACTGGTCGCATCGGCAAACGGACGGCCGAGCTGAAACGAAAGCGCGCGCCTGAGCACGCCGGTGCCCAGCCTTCTGGCCGGGCTCGGTTTGTAGCGATAGGGCAGGTAGCCCTCGCCGGAAACGAAGCGCGATCCCACCGCAACGTCGCAGCCCCCTGAGCGGACGAGGTCGAGCAGGCGATGGAGCTCCTTCGCGGGGTGCTGTCCGTCGGCGTCGACCCGGCCGCAGTACGCGTAGTGGTTGCGCGCCGCGTACTCGTAACCGGCCGCGACGGCGACCGGCAAACCGCGGTTCTCCGGGAAGCTGATCACCTCGGCGCCGCGTTCCCGGGCGAGCTCGGCGGTACGGTCGCGGGAGCCGTCGTCGACGACGAGGACGTCCACGTGGGGAAGCTCGGCGCGCAGCTCGTCGAGGACGCCCGGAAGGCTCTCCTCCTCGTTGAGGGCAGGAATGAAGACGAGGGTGTCGGCCTGAGCGCTCACGCTCTCAGCTCGGCCGCGAACTGCGCGCCGAGCGCGGTCACGATCCTCTCGCGAAGCGCCCTGGCGTCGTCGTCCGAGAGCGTTCGTTCGGGCGACTGGAAGACCACCGAGTACGCGATCGACTTCTTGCCCTCGGGAATCTGGCCGCCGCGGTAGACGTCGAAGACCCGCATCTCGCGGAGCTCCGGTCCCGCGGCCGCCCGGGCGGCATCGACGAGTGCGCCGGCGAGCACGCCCTCGTCCACGACGAAGGCGAGATCCTGGCGCACGGCGGGGTACGTGATCACGTCCTCGTACACGAGGCGCTCCGGCACCTCCGCGAAGAGAGCCGGCAGGTCGACCTCGAACACTCCCCACTCGCCCTCGAGGAGCTTGGGATGAAGCTCCCCCAGCCACCCGGCGGTGACCTGCGCGGCCTTGCCCGGATGGAGAAACGACCTCTGCGCCGGCTCGGGCCGGAGGTCGACGTGCAGCGCCTCGTAGAAAGTCTCGAGAATGCCCTTCGCCCGGAAGAAGCCGCCCTCGGTGATCCCGCCGACATGCCAGTGCTCGTCGGGCTTCGGCTCGCCCGAGGGGAGGTAGACACGGGCCAGCTCGAACAGCGCGATGCTCTCGTTGCCGGCGTCGATATTGCGCCGGGCCGACTCGACGAGGCCGTGGAGGAGCGTCGTCCGCAAGACGGCCTGATCGGCCGAGAGGGGAACCGGTAGCCGGAAGGCGTCGGGGGCCGGGTCGTCGGGAACGAGGCTGGGCGTGTACGCCTCCGAGCAGCCGCAGCCGGCGAGCACGTCCTCGACGACGCGCCGCAGCCGCTGCTCGCGGGTTAGAAGGCCGAACTCGCCGCGCGCGTTCGTGAACGGCACCTCGTTGAGGTGGAAGCGCGCCACTTCCTCGACGAGGTCTGCCTCGCGGGTCACGTCGCGAGCGCGCCAGGTGGGGACCCGAACGGAGCCGTTCTCGAAGGAGAAACCCAGCTTCTCGAGCGTCTTCCTCTGCTCGGCGGGGTCGATCTCGAGCCCGATGAGCGTGCTCGCGCGCTCGGGCCTGAACGGAACGGCCTGCGGCTCGGGCAGCTCCCCCCGCAGATCCAAAGCGCCGGTCCAACGCGCGCCCGAGAGCTCGGCGATCAGCTCGGTCGCGAATGCAGCGGCCTGCGGCGCCAGGTGGGGATCGACTCCTTTCTCCCAGCGATTCGACCCCTCGGTGCGCAACGAATGTCGCTCGGCGCTCTTGAGGATCCCGAGCGGCTCGAAGTTCGCAGCCTCGAGGAGCACGTTCGTCGTCTCCTCCCGCACCTCGGTGTCGAGACCGCCCATGATCCCGGCGAAGGCGATGGCGCGCTCTGCGTCAGCGATCACGAGGTCGGCCGGGTCGAGCTTGCGCAGCTGGCCGTCGAGGCTCGTGAACTCCTCGCCCTTCCGCGCCCGCCGAACGACGATCCGGTGCCCTCCCAGCGTGTCGAAGTCGAAGACGTGGAGCGGGTTTCCGAGCGCGTGCATGACGTAGTTCGTGACGTCGACGACGTTGGAGATCGAGCGCATGCCCGCCGCTGCCAGCCTGGCCTTCAGCCAGGGAGGCGAGGGGACGACCTGCGCCTCGCGAAACAGCCGCCCGATGTAGCGGGGGCAACCTTCGAGATCCTCGACGGTCACGTCGACCGGTTCGTCACCCGCCGGCTCGGGATCGGCTCCCGGCGGGGGCGCGAGCTCGAGGTCGTAGAGCGCCGCGACCTCGCGGGCGACCCCGTAGACCGAGAGCAGATCGGGCCGGTTCGGGGTCGTCTCCAGCTCGATGACCGTGTCGCTGAGGGGCAGGACGTCGGCCAGCGGCGTCCCCGGCTCCCAGGGATCCGGAAGGACGAGGATGCCCGTGTGGTCGGTTCCGAGCTCGAGCTCCAGCTCGGAGAGGATCATCCCGTCGGAAACCGTCCCCCGCAGCTTCGCGCGCTCGAGCCGGCGGCCGTCGGGAAGGACTGCGCCGGGGAGCGCGACCGCGACCGTAGCCCCCTCCCCGAAGTTCCAGGCCCCGCAGACGACCTGCCGCGGCTCGCCCTCCCCCACGTCGACCGAGCAGAGCTGCAGCCGGTCCGCATTGGGATGCTTGCCGGCTGCGAGGACGCGCCCCACGCGGTAGAGACCGAGGTTGCCGTCCTCGTCGCGTACCCCGCGCCGGACGATCCGCTCGATCCCGGCCACCGAGATGCCGATCCGGTCGGCCAGCTCCTCGACGGGGGCCTCGACGGCGACGTAGTCGCGCATCCAGTTCAGCGGGACGAGCATCAGAATTGCCGCAGGAAGCGGAGGTCGTTTTCCCAGAACATGCGCAGGTCGGGGACTCCGTGGCGCAGCATCGCAATCCGCTCGAGACCGAGCCCGAACGCGAACCCGGAGACGTGCTCGGGGTCGTAGCCGACGTTGCGGAGGACGTTCGGGTCGACCACCCCGGACCCGCCCATCTCGATCCATCCCGTGTGCTTGCAGACCGAACAGCCCGTGCCGTCGCAGAGGAAGCAGGAGACGGCGGCCCCGAGCGAAGGCTCCGTGAAGGGGAAGAAGTCCGTCATGAAGCGGACGCTCCGGTCTTCTCCGAAGAGAGCCTGCGCGAGATGCAGGAGCGTGCCTTTCAGGTCGGCCAGCGTGATGTTCTCGTCCACGGCCAGGCCCTCGACCTGGTGGAAGAGCGGCATGTGGGTCGCGTCGGTCGTATCCCGCCGGTACACACGGCCGAGCGAGACGATGTAGACGGGCGGCTCCTGCGCCTCCATCACCCGGATCTGCGAGGCCGACGTCTCCGTACGGAGAACGATGTCGCCGTTGAGGAAGAGCGTGTGCAGCGGCGAGCGCGTCACGTGCCCGGGCGGCATGTTGAGCGCGTCGAAGAGATGCCAGGTGTCCTCCACCTCGTCCCCGTCGACGATCGAGTACCCGAGCCCCAGGAAGACGTCTTCCACCTCGCGACGGATCTGAGTGATGAGATTCAGATGGCCGCGAGGAGTCGCCTCCCCGGGCAACGTGACGTCGACGCGCTCCTCCGCCAGCCGCTGCTCGAGCTGGGCCTCAGTGAGGACCGCTTCTCGCTCGGCGAGCGCGGCTTCGAGCGACTCGCGGAGGGTGTTGAGGTCGCGACCCGTCTCGGCGTCCCTCACCTCCCTGAGGGCCTGCTTCAGCTCGCTCTTGCGACCGAGGTAACGCACTCGCGCCTCGTCCAGCTCGTCGAGGGTGTTGGCGCTTGAAATCGCGCTTTTCGCCTCGTTTTCGAGCGCCTGTGCGTCCATTGGGCGAGCGTATCATCGGGCTATGGCTTGCTCGGGTTCCTGGGGCGCGGCTCGCAAAGGAGGCAAGCGAGCGGCGCCGAGACAACGCGCTGAACGCGCGTCTAGCCAGACGGGTGCCGCGAGCGAAGCATCCTGCCGCGAGCGGCGTCAAGCGGAGGGCGGAGCCGGGCTCCGCCCGGCTGCAGCCTCCGCCGCCAGGGACTCGTGAGTTCGTACGACTCGATTGCGGCGCTGTACGACCCGTGGAGCCGAAGCGTCAAGGAAGACGTCGACTTCTACGTCGCGGAAGCGCGCAAGGCCGGGGGCCCCATCGTCGAGCTGGGCGTCGGCACGGGGAGAATCGCGGTGCCGACCGCGCAGGCGGGCGTGCGGATCATTGGTGTCGATTCCTCGGAACGAATGCTCGAGATCTGTCGCCGACGCGCCGCCGAGCTGGGCGTCTTGGGGCTCCTCGATCTGCGACTGGGCGACCTGCGGCGGCCGCCCGTGCTGGAGCGCGTCGCGCTCGTCACGTGCCCTTTCCGCGCGCTCCTCCACCTCCACTCGGACGAGGAGCGGCTCGACGCGCTTCGCGCCGTCTACGGCCTCCTCGAGCCGGGTGGCCGCTTCGTCTTCGACGTCTTCGCGCCCAGTCGCGAGGATATCGAAGAGACCCACGGCCGCTGGCTCGAGCGCGAGCCCGGCATCTGGGAGCGTGCTGACTGGGATCTGGACGGCCGCATCCTGACGCTGAGCGTCCGAGGCGAGGCCGGCGAGACGCGGATGCAGCTGGCCTGGCGCGCGCCCGACGAGTGGCGGCACCTGCTCGAGCGGACCGGGTTCGAGGTGCTCGCTCTTTACGGTTGGTTCGACATGCGCCCCTACGAGGGCGGGGAGGACACGGTCTGGATCGCGCGCCGACCGGAGCAGTAGGGTGGGCGCGTGCTCTGGGTCTTGATCGTCGTTCTCGCCATCGTCCTGCTTTTGGCGCTGATCGTGGTCGCCCTCTACAACCGGCTGGTCCGGCTGCGCAACCGGGCGGAGAACGCCTGGGCGCAGGTGGACGTGCAGCTCCGCCGACGGTACGACCTGATCCCGAACCTCGTCGAGACGGTCAAGGGCTACGCGTCCCACGAGCGCGCGACGTTCGAGGAGGTGACCAGGGCGCGGACTGCCGCCCAGCAGGCTCAGACCGTTCAGGAGCAGGCCCAGGCGGAGAACCTGCTCACGCAGGCGATCGGGAGGCTCTTCGCGGTCGCCGAGGCGTATCCGCAGCTCCGCGCCACCGAGAACTTCCAGCAGCTCCAGGCCCAGCTCGAGGCGACGGAGTCGAAGATCGCGGTCTCGAGGCAGGTCTACAACGACGCCGTCCTCACGTACGACACGGCCCTCGAGACGGTGCCGACCAACATCGTCGGAAATCTCCTCAACTTCGAGGAGCGCGAGTACTTCGAAGTCGAGGAGCCGGCAGCGCGGGAGGCGCCACGCGTGCAGTTTTGAGGCGCCGTTTCAGCGTGGGGCCTCATCGCAGGAGTGCACGGGCGGGCATGAGACAAGGACGCAGGGAGTGCTCGTATCGAATGAGATACGGGCACGACCGAGGACGACGTCTCGGGTTCGACCGGGTGCTCCTGGGGCTCAGGGCCCCATGCTGAGATGGCCGCTTAGGGGTGCGGCCCTTGTTGCCGTGCTCCTGACGCTCGGGCTCGCATTCACCGGCGGGGCGGCGGCAAAGTCCTTCTCGCTCCCGCAGGCGAGTGTCGTCGTCACCGTCAACCCGGACGGATCGCTGGCCGTCCAGGAGTTCATCACCTTCGCCTTCGACGGTCCCTTCTCCGGCGCCTATCGCGACATTCCGCTTCGCCAGGGTGAGGTGATCCAGGACGCCTACGTGGAGGAGAACGGCCGGCGCTACGCGCCGGGCGCGTCGGCCGAGCTCGGCAGCTCCGGAGCTCCCGGAACGTTCGGAACGACGAGCATCGACGGCGGCTTCCGGATCGTCTGGCACTTCAGCGCCCTCTCCGAGGTGCGCACCTTCACCGTCGGCTACACCTTCCGGGGGCTGGCCGTCGCCTACGACGACGTCGTCGACGTCGACCTCAACGGCTGGGGCGACGAGTGGGAGCAGTCTCTCGAACGGCTCTCGGCCGTCATGATCCTGCCTGCTCCCGCGACCGGCACGTCGTACCGCGTCTGGGGGCATCCGGTGTCCGTCCGCGGCGACGTCACCCGCTCGCCTCGGCAGGCCGAGCTGCGGGCGGTGCACGTTCCTCCGCACCAGGCCGTCGAGCTGCGGGTCGTCTTCCCACGCTCGCTGCTCTCCTCCACGGGTGGGACACAGGTGCGTCACGAGGTGGCGCTGCCGCGGATCGTCTACGACGAGCGGCAAGGGGCGAGAGCTTTCGAGCTCGATCAGGAGCGGATCCGAAACGCGCTCGACCACCTCCCGCGCACGATCCTGATTCTCCTCGCGGCGGCGCTGCTTCCCGGGCTCGCCGCCGTGGGCGCGACCTACTGGTTCTTCGGCCGCGAGCGCGCGACCGGCTACGACCGCGAGTACGAGCAGGAGCCGCCGTCCGGGCTGGAGCCGGCCCTCGTTCCTCCTCTGCTCCGCGAGAGCCCCAACGTCGGCTCGCTCGAGTTCACGGCCACTCTCTTCGACCTCATACGGCGCGGCCGCTACAAGGCCGCCCCGGTCACCACCGAGCGAAGCGTCTGGGGCGGGCTCCGTCACGAGGAGGTGGCGGATCTCGAGGTCAGCCGCGGCGAGAACGCCGAGCTCGCCGCCTATGAGGACCGTGTCGCCCGCGTGATCGACGGGGTGCTCGCGACCGGCCCGGAACGGCTCTCCCGCTTCCGGGAGCGGATCACCGAGGACCGGGAAGAGAACGGCGAGCGCTTCAAGGAGTTCAAGAGCACGGTCGCGGACGCGATCCGGGCCCGGCGCTGGTTTCTGCCCGCAGGCCTGCCGATGCTTCTCGGCGCAGGAGTCGTGCTGGCGGGTGCCGGCGCGATCATGCTCTGGATCGGCGTGCACCACTTCCAGTCGTTCGCTCCACGGTGGAGCGACGTCCTCCTCATCGGGTTCGGCATCTGCGCCCTCGTCAGCGCCGCCATCGTCGCGCTCGGCCTCTACAAGGTGCGCCTCTGGCGCCGGAGGAGCCCGGACGCTCAGCAGGAAGCGGAGCGCTGGGACGCCTTCCGCCGCTACCTCACGGATTTCCCACGCCTCGACCTGGCGCCGCCCTCGTCGCTCGAGCTCTGGGAGCGCTTGCTCGTCTACGGGATCGCGTTCGGGATCGCCGAGCGCGTCCTGCAGGGCGCCCACCTGCACATGCCCGAGGAGATTCACAACGCGAGCTCGATCTACTGGATCAGCCCGACCGGCGATCTCGGCTCGGGACCGACGGCGCTCGGCATCGGCGACCTGAGCGCGGGATTCGGCAGCGCCCTTGCTCCCCCCTCGAGCGGCTCGGGCGGCTTCGGGGGCGGCTTCTCGGGCGGAGGCGGCGGAGGTGGCGGCGGTGGAGGCGGCGGCGCCTGGTAATCCCTTTTTGAAGGGTTAATCCGTTCGCGGTCGCGACCGATAAACCGGGCATGAGGTTTGCTTCCGCCGCAGTCCTCCTCTGCGCAGTCGTCGCATTCGCGACCGGCTGCGGGAGCAGCGCCGAGAAGGTGACGCTCGGCGACATCGAGCAGGCCGCCTTCAAGACGGAAGGGGTCGGCACGGCTCGCGTCGACTTCACGGGCGAGGTCACCTTCGATCACGATCACGCGCAGCGGTTCGCGTTCAAGGGCCACGGGCTGGCCGAGTTTCGGACGGAGTCGGCGAAGTTCAGCGCCGTCTACACGTTCCCGAACGCGCTCCAGGAAGCCATCAAGCAGGAGTTCGGCGGGCCGTGGAAGGCCAACTTCATCATCGACGGCCGCGAGGGGATCATCCTCTACATGCGGCTCCCCTACCTCGACGGCCAGCTGCCCGGCGGGAAGACGTGGTTGAAGGCCGACATCGTCGAGATCGGCAAGCGGTACGGCCTCGATCTCGACCGCCTGAAGGAGACAAGGCGGAGCGACCCCGGCCTCATGCTCGCCTACCTGAAGTCAGCCGTGGGCGTGCGCAAGGTCGGCACCGATCTCGTACGGCGGGAGGTGGCGACGCACTATTCGACGATCGTCGACGCCGAAACCATCGTGGAGGAGGCGCCCAAGGACCAGCAGCGCGCGATGAGGAAGTACCTCGGTCTGATGGGAATCAAGACGTATCCAGTGGATCTCTGGGTCGACCGCGACGGGATCGTGCGCAAGATCGGCGTCGAGCTCGAGTACAAGCTTCCGACGGGCGAGTACGTGAAGATGAAGCTCAGCGAGGAGTACTACGACTTCGGCGTCGACGTGAGCATCGAGCCGCCGCCCGCGAAGCATGTCCTCGATGTCACCCCTCGCCGCAAGAGGGACGATCACGCCCCCCGGCGACTGAATTCGTAAAGAGCGAGCGCACCGGCGACGGCGACGTTGAGGGACTCGGCGTTCCCGGCGAGCGGGATCGAGACGATCTGATCGCAGAACGCGGTCACGTCCTCCGGTAGACCTTCTCGCTCGGCGCCGAGGACGAACGTCGCGCGCGCGCCGAGCTCGATCCCCGCGAGCGGCGCCCCGCCCCGCGGCACCAGTCCGATCCACGGCCGTGGGGCCGCCTCGAACGAGCCCGTGGGCACCCGGAAGGCGGCGCCCATGGACGCTCTGAGCGCCTTCGGCGAGGTCGGATCGGCGCACCCCGGTGACAGGGCCAGGAACGCGGGCCCGAGCGCATCGGCGGTGCGGACGAGCGTGCCGATGTTGCCTGGATCGCCCACCCGCCAGAGCGCGAGCCCGCCCGGCGCGTCGAGCCCGCGCGGCAAATCGGCTCGGCGAAAGACGGCGATCACGCGCGCCGGGTGAGCGAGCGTCGAGAGCTCGGCCATCAGCTCGCTCGAGACGGGCTCGGCTCGAGGCAGCCGTTCCCCGAGAGCCGGCCGCTCGGCATCGAAGAACGCGTCGACCGGGACGAGGCCGGCCTCGAGGCCGGCCGTGACGAGGTCCTCACCCTCACAGGCGAAGAGCCCGAGCTTGTCCCGCTGGCGGCGCGACGAGAGCTTGCGGACGAGCTTGAGCCGAGGGTTGGCCGCCGAGGTGATCAGGCGACCCACTCCATGCGGTTGGCATGGCCGTCCAGATGCGCGAGGCGTTGCGCACCGCCGGGCCAGGAGCGCACGTCGAGCGCAAATCCCTCGTAGCCGATGCTCTGGTCGCGGGTGAACTCGAAGGAGACCCACGCGAGCGAGCCGCGACGCCCTTCGATCTCCATCATCTCTTCCAGCCGCCTCCGCTCCGTGTCCGGGAGGTAGATGGTCGAAGCCGAGTCGTACACAACCGTGAGCGCCTCGAGATCCCGTTCGGCGAGCAGCGGCGGAAGCACTTCCACGAAGTCTCCCTCCATCAGGCGGGGCGGGTCGCTGCGGATGATTTCCACCGCGCGCCGCACGCGTTCCAGCCTGACCGTCTGGTCGGCCCAGACGAATGCCTCCAGCAGACGAGCGCCGTGCTCCGTCGTCACGTCCACCGGGCGCCGGTCGATCCCCATGCGGCGGCGAACGTCCACCCTCGTTGCAAGAAGGTCGGGCGGCGGCCCGCCCTCGGCTTCGCCCGTCAGCTCGAGCGGCGCGCCCGTGCTCCCCCAGCGCCGATCCCCGTAGCGGTACCGGTAGCGGTCCCAAAAGAGGTTGAGGCCCGCGCTCGGACCGAGCTCGATCAGGTCGATCGGACGGCTGTCGGCAACCGTCAGGAATCCGGGCAGGAGACCCCAGCAGCGCTGCACTTCGTTCGTCTGCACGGGGTGCTCGGCGACGAAGCGGGCGAGCCACTCCCGGTTCGCCTCCAGGACGCCGCGCAGCTTCGGCCAAGGATGCCGGACCACGCCGGCGAGTTCGAGGTAGTGCACACCTCCGAAGAGCCGGAGAGGAGCCTCCCAGCGCGGCTGGTGGTCGCCCACGATCGCGGCGACCATGGGGTCGTCCGCCAGCGAGCGGGCGAGCGCCGCATAGAGCTTCGAGCCGCCCCGCTCGAAGTCGTCTGCCATGGACCGGAAGACTTCTGCGACGGATTCGGAGCGAATGGCCTATCTCCGGCGTGAAACGAGCCGCAGGCTACGTTTCAGGCCGGACTATCGAGAGCGGCCTTGGCCTCGGCCGCGATCGCCGAGAACGCAGCCGGGTCGCTCACGGCGAGGTCGGCGAGCACCTTGCGGTCGAGCTCGATGTTCGCCTTGCGGCAGCCGGCCACGAACTGGTTGTAGGAGAGGCCCTCCTGCCGCGCTGCGGCGTTGATGCGGATGATCAAGAGGCGGCGGAAAACCCGCTTTTTCTTCTTGCGGTCGCGGTAGGCGTGGACGTCGGCGTGGAGGATCGATTCCTTCGCCTTGCGGTACGAGACGTGCGGCTGGCCGACGTAACCCTTGGCCTGCTCGAGCACCTTGCGGCGCTTCTTGCGCGCATGCACCGATCGCTTGATGCGCGGCATCCTCTACCTCCCCAGCAAGCGCTTCACTTCGCGCGCGTCCGCGCCCTCGACCGGATGGTCGCGGCGGAAGGCGCGCTTGCGCTTGGCGCTCTTCTTCTCGAGGTTGTGGCTCTTCATGGCGTGGCGGCGCAGCACCCGGCCGGTGCCGGTGACCTTGAAGCGCTTCTTCGTCGCCTTGTTCGTCTTCTGTTTAGGCACTTTGAGCTGCCTCCACCGGTTGGCCGGCGGCCTTCGTCGGCCCCAGCACCATGACCATGTTGCGCCCGTCCTGGAGGGGCGGCGACTCGATCTGGCCGATGTCCTTGACGTCGTCGGCCAGGCGCATGAGCAGGTCGCGCCCGCGCTCGGGATGGCTCTGCTCGCGCCCGCGAAACATGATCGTGACCTTCACCTTGGCGCGCGAGTTCAGGAATCGCTTCACGTGGCCCTTCTTGGTCTCGTAGTCGTGAGTTCCGATCTTCGGCCGCATCTTGATTTCCTTGACGTGGATCTGAGATTGGTGCTTGCGCGCCGTCTTCGCCTTCTGCTCCTGCTCGTAGCGGTACTTGCCGTAGTCCATGACCCGGCACACCGGCGGGTCGGCGTTCGGCGCGATCTCGACCAGGTCGAGGTTCTTCCCGTACGCGTACTCGAGGGCCTCGTCACGGGTCTTGACGCCGATCTGAGAGCCGTCCGAATCGACCAGCCGAACCTGCGGAGCTCGGACCGACTCGTTGATCCGAACCTGGGGTCCGGTGGGCCTCGGGGGCTCGAACCCCCCGCGGCGGGGCCTCACTGAAACGTCACCAAGTTGTGCTGCTTCCTCCTGCTAGACAAACGAAAAGCTGCACACAGGCAGCTCGTCAACTCCCCATTTCGGTTGAACCTTCCCGGAGCCCGCGGCTCGGAAGGTGAGGAAACGTGCTCCTGCTTGCAGGCTTCACACCTTAGCAG
>JBKPFG010000150.1:0-3774 GCA_046728735.1 Actinomycetota bacterium | reverse complement strand
ATTCCTCTGGGGGCCTGTGGAGGTCACGACTCGCCGGTTCTGCTTCGTCCCGTAGAAGGTGAAGGTCAGAGTCGAGTCCGTGTAGGAGGTCTTGATCAGGAGAGCGTGGTCGAGATCGTTCTTGAACTTGAGATCCGGGCTGCCCCAGTTCACCGTTGCGTCGCGTCCGATCGGGTAGTGGCTGATGTACCAGGAGTGGTTGCGCCGCTCCTTGATCGGCAGCCCGAGGTCGAGCGCGTTGTTGAAGAGCGTCGTCGCCGTCTGGCAGACACCGCCGCCGATAGCGGGGAGCAGGAGGCTGCCGAGGATCATCTGTCCCTCGCGGAAGCCGCGCTCCTCCGTGCGCTCGCCGACGGTCTTGTTGAATGAGAACGTCTGACCCGGCCTGATGATCGTCCCGTCGATGAAGTTCGCCATCAGGTGGACGTTCCAGATCCGGTTCGACGAGGAGACGCCCATGTCGGTCGTGAAGGTGGAGACCTGGCGCCGGATGCCGAGCGCCTTTGCCTCACCGGTCGTCAGCTTGGGCTCGTCGGCCGCGAGCCCGATCCGGGCTTCCCGAGCGCCCGAGCCGGTCGCCGCGGAGAGCACGGCCGTCCCCGCGCCGGCCAGGTCGAGCTGGGTGCCGTTGCGCCCCTTGACCACGTGGACGCGCTGGCCGTCGACTCGGAAGGAGGCGTCGACGGGATCCCTGGTGAACTTCTCCACGAGCGGCGCGAGCGCCTCCTGGAGCCCCGCCCGCGCCAGCACGAGCTCGTAGCTTCCGCCTCGAGACCGGAAGCGAAACAGCGACGCGATCCTCGCCGGCGCGAGCTCTCCGAGGTCACGGTGCCTGAACCGGAGCGCGATCGGGCCGGAAACCGCCGTCCTCGCCTCAGCGGCTGCTCGCTCGGCCGCCGCGGTCATGATCGCCGGAGCGACGGTCCGGACCGGTACTCGGACCGTGGGGAGATCCTTGAGCGCCGCGTCTCGAACGAGCGCGAGCACGGCGGCTTCGTCGATCTCGCTGCCCGCCTTTCCGGGGACGACAACCGGTTCCAGCCCCCTCATCGAGATCCGGGCCGACATCGCACGGTGGTTTCCGGCGGCGAGCTCGGGGCTCAGGGCGGCCCGAGCAGAGGGGTTGACTCTCAGCACGGGCTCGACGTCCTGGCCGGCGGCGAACGGCGCCGCCAGCGCGCCCACGCGATCGAGGAAGGAGCCTCGCGCGGAGTCGTAGGCCAGCTTCTCCGTGGCCCCTGCGTCGACCGTGAAGAGGTTGCTCGGAGTCACCGTGAAGACGTCGTTCCCGACAGCGAGGTCGACAGGCTGCCGCAGACGCTCGCCGAGGACCGCGTCGATCCGCGCACGCGCAGCGGGCTCCGAGAGCCCGCCGACGTCGACGCCCGCGACGCGAACACCCGGGAGGACGGAGTCCCGGTACGCGTAGGCGCGCGCCAGCACGACCGTTCCCGCAGCGAGGAGAAAGGCGGCCAAGCCGACGGCCACGAGGGTCAACGGCCCCAACCTGCGGATCGGACGGACGAGACGGGCGGCGATCTCTGTCACGAGATGCGCAGATTAGTCACATGGGCGGCCAATATCCTTTCTAACGATGGCCGGCCAGAATCCGCTACGCGAGCTTCCGTCCGTCGACAGGCTGCTTGCCGACAAGCGTCTGCGCGCGGCGATCGATACCCACGGGCACGAGCTCGTCGTCCACGCTGCCCGCGGCGCTCTCGCGCGCGCGCGCGAGGAGATCAAAGCCGGCTTCGATCCCGGCGACCTGGCCGCACGCGCGGCGGACGAGCTCGACCGGCTCGCCGCCCCCCGGCTCCGGCGCGTGCTCAACGGCACCGGAGTCGTAGTGCACACCAATCTCGGCCGGGCACCGCTCGCTCCCGAAGCGCTCGCCCGTGTCCAGGAGGTGGCGCGGGGCTACTCCAACCTCGAATACGACCTCGTAGGCGGCGCCCGCGGGTCGCGGCAGGATCATCTCGCCGCGCTGTTGCGAGAGCTGACCGGCGCCGAGGCCGCACTCGTCGTCAACAACAACGCCGCCGCTGTCCTCCTCGCGCTCGCGGCGGTCGCCGAGGGCCGCGAGGTCGTCGTCTCCCGCGGCGAGCTGATCGAGATCGGAGACGGCTTCCGCATTCCCGACGTCCTGGCGCGCTCGGGCGCCCGGCTCGTCGAGGTGGGAACGACAAATCGAACGCGACTC
Source organism: Actinomycetota bacterium (assembly GCA_046728735.1). Lineage (GTDB taxonomy): Bacteria > Actinomycetota > Thermoleophilia > Gaiellales > Gaiellaceae > JAIBJP01. The sequence goes on along the minus strand of JBKPFG010000150.1, from coordinate 1,574 downwards.
GCCGACTACGAGCGGGCGGTCGGATCGGAGACGGCCGCCATCCTGCGCGTGCATCAGTCGAATTTCCGCATCGTCGGCTTCACCGAGCAGACCGGCCTGCGTGAGCTCGCCAAGCTCGCCGAGCGCAAGGGGCTCGTGCTCGTGGACGACCTCGGCTCGGGCGTGCTGGGCGAGCTCGGTGACGAGCCGACCGTGCGCGACAGCCTCGAAGCCGGCGCCCAGCTCGTGACCTTCTCCGGGGACAAGTTGCTCGGCGGCCCCCAGGCCGGGATCGTCGTCGGCCGGGCGGACCTCGTCGAGCTCCTCAGGCGACACCCTCTGCAACGCGCCGTCAGGGCGGACAAGCTGACACTCGCCGCCCTGGAGGGAACGCTCGCGCTCTACCGGAGCGGCGCCGAGCCGCCGGTGCTGCGCATGCTCGCCGAGCCTCCCGAGACCGTACGGGCTCGAGCCCAGCGGCTCGCGGAGCTGACGAGAGGCCGCGTCGAGGCGACCGTCGCGCGCGCGGGCGGCGGTGCGCTTCCCCTGGCCGAGGTCCCGAGCTTCGCGTGCGCGCTCGAGGAGGAGCTCGCCGAGCCTCTGCGCGCGGCCGAGCCTCCGGTCGTCGGGATCGTTCGCGACGGCTCGCTGCTCCTCGACTGCCGCACCATCTCGGACGACGAGGTCGAAGAGGTCGCCGCAGCAGTCAAGGCATGCCGCTCACAGTAGGGACCGCGGGGCACATCGACCACGGCAAGACGTGGCTCGTCCGCGCCCTGACCGGGAAGGACACCGACCGGCTGCCCGAAGAGCGCGAGCGCGGCATCTCGATCGACCTCGGCTACGCGCCCCTCGAGCTCCCGGACGGCCGCCAGCTCTCGCTCGTCGACGTCCCCGGGCACGAGCGCTTCGTCCGCAACATGGTCGCGGGCGCCACGGGCATCGACCTCTTCCTGCTCACTATCGACGCCGGGGAGGGCGCCCGGCCGCAGACGCACGAGCACCTGGCGGTCATCCGGCTGCTCGGGATCGAGCAAGGCGTAGTCGCGGTGACCAAAGCGGACGCCGTCGAGCCGGAGCTGGTCGAGCTCGTCCTGGAGGAGGCACGGGAGCTGGTCCCCGGCGCGGAAGTGGTCGCGACGAGCGCCAAGACCGGGCTCGGCCTCGACGAGCTCCGGGAAGCCCTGGCCCGGGCCGCCGACAAGGTCGATCAGCGGCAAGCCGAAGGACCCACGCGGCTCTTCGTCGACCGCGTCTTCACCCTGCGAGGCATCGGCACGGTGGCCACCGGAACGCTCTGGTCCGGGTCGATCGGAGAGGGAGACGAGCTTCGCGTCGAGCCGCAGGGCCTCGACGTGCGGGTTCGCAGCGTCCAGGTACACGACACCGCCGTCGAACGAGCTGACGCCGGCCAGCGTGTCGCGGTCGCGCTGCCCGGAGTGGAGCGTCGCCAACTGGGACGTGGGGACGCGCTCGTCGAGCCCGGTGCCTATCCCGTCAGCTACCGCCTCGACGTCGAGCTCGAGGAGGTGGCCGCCATTCCGGACGGAGCGAGGCTGCACGTCCACCACGGAACCGCCGAGCACTATGCGCGC
>JBKPFG010000071.1:0-16379 GCA_046728735.1 Actinomycetota bacterium | reverse complement strand
GCTGATCGCCCGCGGCCCGTACAGCTTCTCGGGCGGAGTCGCCCGGGCCTCGGCCAACCTGGGGTCGATCTACGACCTCTACCGGTCGGCCGACATCGCGGCCTACCGCGCCAAGGCGGCCGGAGGGGCGCGCACGCTCCTCGGCGTCGAGTCGCGAACCCCCGCCTAACCTTCCTAGGCTTTCGCGGCCTCCGCCGCTGCCGGCGCCGTTTCGCGGGCGGCCACGGTCTCGCGCAGGACGTCGAGCATCGCGTCGATCGAGGCCGACCGACCTCCCGCGCGGAAGGCCGTGTAGATCCGCCGCTTGAGGGGATGCAGCGCCACGGGCCGGGCGACGACGCCCGGGTGGAGGTTCTCGAGGGCGAGGTCGGGGGCTAGCGCGACGCCGACACCGGCGGCGACGAGGCCCTGCCAGACACCGTGATCGTCGCTCTCGAACCCGATGTCGGGCTCGAAGCCCGAGGCTCGGCAGCTGCGCCCGACGAACTCGTGGCAGGAGGAGCGCGCGGTGGAGGTGATCCAGCGCTCACCCGCGAGTGAGTCGAGCGGCACCGCCCGTTTCCTCGTGGAAGGATGGCCGGTGGGCAGCAGCACTCTGATCGCGTCGTCCGTGAGCGCTACGCGCTCGACCGCATCGTCCTCGGGCAGCGGCACGTAGTCGTACTCGTAGAGAAGAGCCAGGTCGATCTCGCCCGACTTCAGCTGTGCGATGCTCAGGAGCGGGTCCGCCTCGGTGAGGGTCAGTTGGACGCCCGGATGACGAACACGAAACTCGGTCAGCGCCGCGGGCATGATCGTGGCATATGCGGTCGGGAACGACGCCAGCCGCAGCATCCCGCCGCGGACCCCCGCGATCGCTTGGATCTCCGCCTCGGCAGCCTCGAGGCTCGCGAGAATGCCGTACGTGTGCGCAACGAGGGCTCTGCCGGCCGGTGTCATGCGGATGGAGCGCGGTCCCCGCTCGACGAGGGCCACGCCGGCTTCGCGCTCCAGGGTTGCGATCTGCTGCGAGACGGCAGACGGTGTGAACGCAAGCGCCTGCGCCGCCGCCGTGATCGAGCCGCGCTCGGCGACCTCACGGAGGACTCTCATCCGGCGAACATCGAGCATAAGACAAGCTTAACCGATGGCGAAGCAAGTTCAGTGGCGATGATGCTCGGTTCCTGGCAGCGTTTGGGGTGGTGAACGCGCTCCGCCGGGTTGCCTTTCCCCTCCGGCTCGCGGCGGTGCGGCTCTCGCACCGGCGTGGCCGGACCGCGCTGCTCGCCGCGGGGATCGCGGCCGGCGCCGCCGTGCTCGCCGTCGTCCTCGGCGGCAGCCTCGTGGCGCAGGACGAGGAGACGAGCCGGGCCTTGGCTCGCGTGCCACCCGCCCAGCGCACGGTCACGGCCGTGTACTCGGACCTGGGCGTGAGCCGAAAGGGCGCCACGCTCGAGTCCACGGAGCCTCTCGTCCGCCGTGCGCTCGCTTCGGTGACGCCCGAGGAGCCCGTTCCCGTGGTCCAGTACAAGCTTCTGAGCATCGACGGCGGCCTGGTCAACCTCGCCGCCATGGACGGCGTCGAGCGCTGGGTGCGCCTGACGAACGGCCGCTTCCCGAGCCGCTGCACCCCCGCACGTTGCGAGGTCGTTCAGCTGGGGGGACGGGGAGAGATCCAGAGCTCCCCCGGCCTGCGCTTCGTCAAGGTCGGCGAGGGCGAGCTCGAGTCACCCGTCCCCTTCGGCCAACTGCCGGGCGCCGCTGCGGCGAGAATCGGCGAAACCTTCCGACCCGAACGGCAGCCGCCGTTCGTGCTCGCCGAGGGCTTCGACGCGCTCGCGAGCCTGCCGGCGCTGTCCGGCTTCTACCGCACGTACGCCTGGGTCGTCCCGCTCGATCCCTCGAAGATCCATCCCTGGGAGGTCGATCGCTTTCTCGGCTCCGTGACGAGGGCGCGCGCCACGCTCAAGTCCCAGTCGCTCTTCCTCGATCTCGTCGCGCCCACCGACGAGCTCGGTGCCGCGAGGTCGACGGGAGAGGTCGCCGGCCGCAGGCTGCTTCTCATCGGCGGCCAGGCCGCGGCGCTCCTCCTGGCCTTCGCCCTGCTCGCAGCCGCGAGCATGCGACGGGACGTGGACGCAGCCTGGCAGCGGCTCACCTGGCACGGCGCCCGCCGCTGGCAGCTCCTGCTCATGACCGGCGTGGAGGCCGGTTTCGCGGCCCTGGTCGGCGCCGTCGTGGGCTGGGCGCTCGGGGCCGGCCTGACGGCGCTCGTCGCCGAGAGAGCCTCGTCGCCGGTCTCGGGCATCCTCGGCCACTCGGTTCTCTCCTGGCCCGGCATTGGAGCGCTGGCCGCCCTCGCGGCGGGGGCTGCCGTGGTCGTCCTGCTCGGCCTGCGCGCGCCGGCCATTCCGCTCGGAGGCCACGGGATCTCAACAGTCGACGTGGCTGCGCTGGGGGCATTGCTCGCCGTGCTCGTCGCACTTGCGCGCGGGCAAGCCGATACGGGCTCGCTCTCCTCCGGGCAGACCGGCACGGTCCTGCTCCTGCTCCCCGGGCTCGTGACCTTCGTGATCGCCGTCGCGTGCGCGAGGGCGCTCGGCCCGGGTCTCAGGCTGCTCGAGCGAACGACGAGAAACGCCGCCGTTTCGGTACGGCTGGCGGCTCTCTCGCTCGCACGCAGCCCGGGTCACGCGGCCGTCGCGGTGACCTTCCTCGTGGCCAGTGTCGGCCTCGGCCTGTTCGCGCTCGTCTATCGCGGAACTCTCCAGCACGGAAACGACGACCGGGCGGCCTACGCGGTTCCGCTGGACTTCGTCATCCGCGAGGACCTTGCTCCGAGCCGCCTCGTCCTTCCGCTGGACGCCGCCCCGCTGGCTCGCTATCAGTCGCTGGCTCCGGGTACGGACGTTGTCCCGGTGATCCGCGAGAGCGGCAGCGTCGGCGCCTTCGGGGGCCAGAGCCGCTTCACCCTGCTCGGCCTGCCCACGAACCGGAAGCTCGACCTGCGCGGCTGGCGAGACGATTTCGCTGCGGAGCCTCTCCCCGAGCTCCTTTCGGCCATCCGGCCCGGCGGAGACGTCGCCATGCGCGGGGCCTCGATCCCACATGAAGCGAGAGCGCTCGTCCTGCCCGCCTCCGTCCTCGGGGGCGACGTCTCCCTGCAGGCCGAGGTGCTCACCCCGGAGGGGCGTGTCGACCACCTCGACCTCGGGGTGACCAAAGGACGGGTCGAGCGGCTGCTCCGCGCCGAGCTGCCCGCGGAGACCCGCGGCGGGAAGGTGATCGCGCTCGGCATCGGCCGCGCGCTCGCGGTCGAGCAGCATGCCTCCGAGTTCACGCGCGTGGACGGAGTCCTCACGCTGGGGCCGTTGAGCGTCGAGACGCCCGGCGGCCGCGAGGTCATCCTCGACGACTACGCCGGCTGGCTGGGCGTCAACGGGGTCACCCCTGTGGGCGACGCCGCCGTCCGCTACCTGGTCAACGAGGCAGCCGAGCGCCGCTTCCAGCCGCGCCAGGTCACCGACGGGACGAGCGTGCCCGTGATCGCCAGCCCTCCGCTCGCCGCGGCGGCCGGCGCCGACGGGCTGCTGCCCCTGCGCGTCCCGGGCGGAGTCCTGCGCGCCCGTGTCGTCGGCGTCGCGCGGCGTTTTCCGACTATCGAAGGAGACTTCGCAGTCGCCGACCGCCGACTCGTCTTCACCGCGCTGAACACGGCCAAGCCGGGTGCGGCGACGATCGACGAGATCTGGGTGGGGGCGCCCGATCGTGCCGACGAAGTGGCGCAAGAGCTCCGCCGGCCGCCCTTCGACGTGCTTGCGGTCTCGTCTCGCCGGGCAATCGCGTCTGAGCTCGCCGGAGACCCGCTGTCCCGCGGCGCCGTGCTCGTCCTCGGCGGGGCTGCGCTCGGGTCCGTGGTCCTGGCGCTGCTCGGACTGCTCCTTTTGCTCGCGGGCGATCTGAGGGACGAGCGGGGGGAGCTCTTCGACCTCGAAGCGCAGGGCGCCGGACCCTCCCTGCTCCGCAAGCATCTTCGTTTGCGAGGCGGGCTGGTCGCCGCGCTCGGGCTGGTGGGCGGGCTCGGAGCGGCCCTGGCCCTCGCCGCCCTCGTCGTCGCCGTCGTGACCGTGACCGCGAACGCGTCTGCGGGGGGACCGCCGCTCGTTCTTCACCTCGACGCGCCCTTGCTGCTCGCCGTCTGCGCGGCCTACGCCGCAGGTGCGGCAGCCCTGGTCTGGGGCGTCACCCGGAGGGCCGCCCGGTGAGCGCGATCGAGGCGCGAGACGTCTTTCGGGTGTACTCGACACCCGAGGGGGACGCGGCGGCCCTGCAAGGTCTGACGCTGCGGGTCGAGGAGCAGGAAGTGCTCGTCGTCCTCGGGCCGAGTGGCTCCGGGAAGTCGACGTTGCTCCGCATCCTCTCCGGGCTCGAGCGCCCGTCGGCCGGGCTCGTTCGGGTCTTCGGGCAGGAGATCGGCAGGATCCGGGGCCGCGGGCTCGCGGAGTACCGCTCGGCCGTGCTCGGCTACGTCGAGCAGCACTACTCTCGGGCGCTCGATCCCGACCTTTCGGCGCGTGAGCTCGTCGGCGTCCAGCTCGGGCTCGTCGGGGCCGACCGGAGAGCCCGCGAGCGGCGAGCAGACGAGCTGCTCGAGCGGGTGGGCCTCGAGGACAAGCGCGAGAGTCGTCCGGCCGAACTTTCCGGAGGCGAGCAGCAGCGAATCGCGGTGTGCGCCGCCCTCGCGCACCGCCCCCGGCTTCTCCTTGCGGACGAGCCCACGGGCGAGCTCGACGCCGCGAGCGCGGCGCTGGTCTACGGCCTGATCGGGGAGCTCGCGCGCGAGCAGGGATGCACGACGGTGCTGGTCAGCCACGACGTCGAGTCGACGGGGGTCGCGGACCGTACCGTGCGCGTCCGCGACGGCCGGGTGAGCGAGGAGACGGGCCGTGGAGGCTCCGAGGAGACCCTGGTCGTGGGCCGTGGGGGATGGTTGCGCCTGCCCGAAGAGCTGCTCGCGCGCGCGGGAATCGGCGAGCGCGCCCGCGCCGAGCTCGCAGGGGAGCAGATCGTCGTCCGCCCAGCGGGCGCCGGATCCCCGCGGGCCGCCGAGCCCGAAGTCGCTCCCCGAGCCGAGCCGGCGACCGACGGGAGGGTGGTGGCCGAGGCCCGAGCGGTGCGGAAGTCCTACGGAGAGGAGGCACAGCGACGACTCGTACTGGACGGCCTCGACGCGTCGTTCGGCGCCGGCAGACTGGTCGCGGTGACCGGCCCCTCCGGCTCCGGGAAGACGACCCTGCTCCATCTGCTCGCCGGGCTCGGCGATCCAGACGAGGGAGCGATCATCGTCCTCGGCCAGGAGCTCGGCGGGCTCGACCGCGAGGCCCGCGCGGCGCTCAGGCGGGACGACGTCGCCTTCATCGGGCAGAACCCCGGGCTGACACCCTTTCTGAGCGCACGCGAGAACGTCGAGCTCGGCCTTGCCCTTCGACGCCTTCCGGCTCAGGAGGCCGAGGAGCGCGCTCTCGATGCCCTGACGCGGGTCGGCCTCGGCGAGCGCGTCGAGCAGCGCGCCGGACGGCTGTCGGCAGGTGAGCGCCAACGGGTGGCCGTCGCGCGCGCCGTCGCCGCCGGGGCGCGTCTCCTGCTCGCGGACGAGCCCACCGCGCGGCTGGACGAGGCGAATGCTCTCGCCGTCGGCGCGCTCTTCGTGCGGCTGGCTCGGGAAGCGGGCGTCGCCGTGGTCGTCGCGACGCACGACCCGCTCGTGGTCGAGCAGGCCGACGCGACCCTAGAGCTGGGCGGCTACGAGGTCGCCCGGTCTGCGGCCCGGCGCAAGACGTCTCGCAAGGCGCGCTGATCTCGCGCCGAGAGCCGCATGATCGCCTCGGGCGGCTCGCTCATCCGTTCGGTGACCCGCCGGCGAGCCGCAATCCCGTCCCGGGTCAGCACGAGTGTTCGGACGCGGCGATCGGCCGGGGCCGCGTGACGCTCGACGAACCCGCGCGCCTCGAGCCGGTCGACGAGGCCGGTGACGTTCGAGGCGTCGCAGGCGAGGGCCTCGGCCAGCTCGTTCATGGGCGTCGGGCGGTCGGGATCCAGTCGGCGGAGCACGATCCCCTGTACCGGCGTGAGCTCGAGATCCGCCATGGCCGCCACGAACTGCGCGCGGGCGCCGAGCATGATCTCCCAGAGGGTGGCCCAAGCTTCCCGTGCATCGGAGCGGGCATCTGCGGCGACGGTCATAGGTAGATCATACTTGAGAATCTAAATACTTGACAAGTTCGACTGTTGAGCTAGCGTACCGAAGGTGACTGACCGTCAGGGAATCGAAGCGCGCGGGCTCGTCCGCGTCTTCAAGAAAGGGCCGCGCGCAGTCGACGGGATCGACCTCGACGTCGCCTCCGGCGAGATCTACGGCTTTCTCGGCCCCAACGGCGCCGGCAAGTCCACGACCGTGCACATGCTCGTCACGCTGCTCCCGCCCACGGAGGGAACCGCCCGCGTCGCCGGCTACGACATCGTTCGCGAAGGGCCCGAGGTCCGGGCGTCCATCGGTGCCGCTCTGCAGGAGGCCGCGCTCGACCCTTTGCTGACGGGCCGCGAGCACCTCCGGCTGCAGACGACCCTGCACGGGCTGCCGCGGCAGGAGCGAGACCGGCGCGGCCAGGAGCTGCTCGAGCGCGTCGGGCTCACCGAGGCAGCGGACCGCAAGGTCCGCACGTACTCGGGTGGCATGAAGCGAAGGCTCGACCTGGCACTCGCGCTCGTTCATTCGCCGAGCATCCTCTTCCTGGACGAGCCGACGACGGGCCTCGACATCCAGAGCCGCCGCGCCCTCTGGGCAGAGGTGGAGCGTCTCGCCAAACAAGACGGCGTAACGGTGTTTCTGACGACGCAGTACCTGGAAGAGGCCGACGCGCTCGCGGACCGGGTCGGGATCATCGACCACGGGCGCATCGTCGCGGAGGGGTCGCCGGCCGCCTTGAAGGCGGAGGTGGGCCGGCCAACGGTCGAGGTCGTGCCCGCCGACCTCTCCGAACGAGAGCGGGCCGAGGACATTCTCGGCCGCTTCGGCGACCCGTGCACTGCCTCCGGGGACGGCGTCGCGGTTCGCCTGCGCTCGGGCGGGGCCGACCTCGCCGAGATCGTGCGCGCGCTCGACTCCGAAAGCCTCAGAGTCGAGCAGCTCCAGCTCCACCAGCCGTCCCTCGACGACGTCTTCCTCGCGAAGACCGGCCGCTCGCTCGAAGGCGCGGGTGACGAAAGCGAGGAGGAGGCAGGGCGCGAGCTCGCGCTCGAGTCCGCGTGAGCGAGAGCTTTTCGGACCATGTCCTGACGCTTGCCGCCCGCTCGGTCGTGCGGACCGTCAGGCAGCCGGCGAACGTCGTCTTCCCCTTCGTCTTCCCGCTCCTCTTGCTCGCCGTCAACGCCGGCGGCTTGAACTCGGCGACCAAGCTGCCCGGGTTTCCAGCGGACACGTACGTCGCCTTCGCGCTCGCGATCCCGTTCATCCAGGGCGCCCTCTTCGCGACCATGAACGCCGGCACCGACCTCGCCCGGGACATCCAGACGGGGTTCCTGAACCGGCTCGCGCTGACGCCGCTGAAAGGCGTTGAGCTCCTCGCCGGCCAGCTCGGCGGCATCGCGACCATGGGCGTCGCCCAGGCGCTCGTCTATCTCACGGTCGGCCTGCTCGTCGGCGTCCGGCTCGCATCGGGGCCGGCCGGCGCCGTGGTGCTTCTCCTCTTCGCCATTCTCATCTCTATCGGCTTCGGTGCGCTCGGCGCCTTCGCGGCGCTCCGCACCGGCTCCGGGGAAGCGGTCCAGAGCCTCTTCCCGGTCTTCTTCGTCTTCCTCTTCCTCTCCTCGATGTCGCTGCCGAGGAACCTGATCGAGACGACGTGGTTCCGCACGATCGCCACGGTCAACCCGGTCTCCTATCTGGTTGAGGGGATCCGCTCCCTGATCGTCATCGGCTGGGATCTCGAGGCACTGGCGCTCGGTTTCGGCATCGCTTTCGCGATCACGATCGTCGCGCTCGTCCTCGCGAGCCGCGCGCTGCAGACGAGGCTGGCCCGGTCGTGAGGCTCGCGGTCGCCCATGGCGTGGCTTGGCGGACGCTCCACAACGTCTTCACGAACCCGTCCCTGCTCATTCCGTCCCTCGTCTTTCCGCTCTTCTTCTTCGTCGCCTTCGCCGGCGGGCTCTCTCAGGTGAGCAACGTGCCAGGCTTCGACTTCCCGCTCGGCTACACCGCGTTCCAGTTCGTCTTCGTCCTGCTCCAGTCAGCCGCCTTCGGAGGCGTCTTCACGGGCTTCGGGATCGCGCGCGACTTCGAGAGCGGGTTCGCGCGCCGGCTCCTCCTGGCGGCGCCGAACAGGACCGGGATCGTCCTCGGCTACGCCGCGGCCGCGCTCGTTCGCTGGCTGCTGACCGCGGGCGTCGTGACCGTGGTCGCGCTGTTCGCCGGCATGGAGGTGGGAGGGAGCCGAGTCGATCTCGTCGGCCTCTACTCGCTGGCGCTGCTCCTCAATGTCGCGGCCGTCCTCTGGGCGGCGGGCGTGGCCATGCGCCTCCGCACGATGCAGGCGGGCCCGGTGATGCAGATGCCGGTGTTCCTGATCCTCTTCTTCGCGCCGGTCTACGTGCCGCTCGCGCTTTTGCAGGGTTGGATCCACGCCGTGGCGACGGCGAATCCCCTCACGCGGGTGCTCGAGGCCGGGCGTGGCTTCCTCGCAGGCTCGCCAACAGAGGTCGGCGTCGCCTTCGGGGTAGCGATCGGCCTCGCGGTGGCGCTCTCGTTCTGGGCGCTCCGCGGGCTGCGGAGCGCCGAGGCGGCGGGTTGATTCGGACCTCGAGCGCGACGGTGCGTTCGCCGTCAAAATAGGAGAAGGGCGCCGGGCGCCTTCGCCGAACCCGTAGGCCATGGTTGGAATCGACACTCTCGCGCGTGTTCTCGCCGCTGCGATCCTCATCTGGGCGGCCGTGGCGAAGGCTGCCAGTCGGGAACCGGATCGCCTCCGGCCGTACGGCGTCCCGGCCTCTCTGCGCGCGCCGGCGTACTACTCGCTCGCGGTCGCGGAAGCCCTCGTAGGCATCCTTCTGCTGCTCGGGACGCCCTTCGCGCCCTTCGCCGCCCTGGGCCTGGGAGCACTGTTCATTCTCGCGCTCTCCTTCGCGCGCGCCCGAGGCGTTCGTCGCCTAGATTGCGGCTGCTTCGGCTCCAAGGAGCAGAGCGTCGAGTTCCTCCTCCTGCGAGCTTTCGGCTTCACAGGGCTCGCCACCCTTGCGGCCTTTCCGTTCGACGTCTCGCCACCCTCGCGCGAGAGCTTCCTCGTCGTCGGCTTCGTCGTGCTCGCCGTCGCCGTTGTCGTGCTCGCGACCCTCGTCCTGGCCCTCTACCGACAGGTCGGCGTCCTTGCTCTTCGGGTCGGCCCCGGAGTCGCGTTCGAGCTGGCGGAGGAAGGTCCGGCACTCGGCCAGCCCGCCCCGTACCTCGACGAGCTGGAAGGTGTGGGCCCCGAACTGGCGGTCTTCTTCAGCCCCGGCTGCCGCCTGTGCCGACAGCTTGCCCCTTCCGTGCGCGCCCTCGGCCGCGACGGGTTGACCGTGCACGTCGTCTACGAGAACGAGGAGCCGAAGACATTCGAGCGCTGGGCGGTTCCGGGAACGCCGTTCGCGGTGCACGTCGTCGACGGGGTCGTCGCTGCCAAGGGCACCGCCAACACCCTCGAGCAGCTCGAGCAGCTGGTAGCCCTCGGGGCCGAGAGGATCGAGTATGCGGCGGCCTGACGAGCTCGTAGACGGCGCCGCTCGGAGCCTGTCGACCCGCCTCGCCGGTAGCTTGACGCGGCGCTCCTTCCTCGGCCGCATGGGCGGCGCCATGCTCGCGGTCACGGGAGGCGCTGCCGTGGCCGCCGCCGTGCGGCCGGAGCAGAGCGAGGCGTTTCACTTCTGCGGGCACATCTGGACGACGGGCTCGTGCCCGAACCCGATGGGCATGCCGCGCATCGACAAGCACGGGTATCCGCTCCGCCCGGGCGACGGCCGCCCGATCGACAATCTCGGCCGCCTCGTCAACTCGAACGGCTACGCGATCGACGCCGCAGGCAAGCGTCTCCGTGGGCCGGACGGCAAGCCGCTTCCTCGCGCTCCGCGCACTCGTCTTTGCGAGGAGTGGGTCAAGGAGCGCTACGGCCACAACTCGCATACGCAGGGATCCTGGTACCGCTGTTGCAACAACCAGATCCGTAAGCTCGTGGACTGCTGCTCACCGAGCAGGAAGCGGATCAACGGCGACGCGTCTCTCGTCGGCTACTGCTGGGGCGGCAACCGCGTCTTCTGCGTCCAGTACTACGACTCGGGGCTCCCTTGCTGATCGGCTTTGCGGTCGCTGCGGCGGCGCTCGTCGCCGGGGTCTCCGGCGCCTGGTCCCCCTGAGGCCTCTCCATGGTCGAGACCTTCACTCCCGCCGTGTGCGGGAGCAGACACCGCCAGCGGCTCGCGCTTGCCGGCTTCGCCCTCGGCGCGATCGCTGCATCCGCACTCTTGGGCGCGGCGCTCGGCGCGCTCGGGTCGGCGCTCGGAGCCCAGCTGGCGCTCGTGGCCGCGGCCCTGGCACTGCTCGCTGCGGCGCGCGAGGCGGGGCTCGTGTCCTTCCCGCTGCCGCAGGTGCGGCGGCAGGTGCCCGAGCGGTGGCGCTTCGAGCTCCCTCTTCCCGTTTGGAGCGTCGGCTACGGCGCCGGCCTCGGCGCCGGGTTTCTCACGTTCCAGCCCGTGGCGACATTCTGGGTCGCGTGCGCGGCCGCCGTGGCGCTCGCGAACCCGGTCGCGGCGGCCGCCTGCTTCGCCGCTTTCGGCGCCGGACGCGCGCTGATGGCTGCCTGGCCCCGTCGCGGTCACAACGACGCAACGGCGGCCGTCGAGAGCCTCGCCGGGCGGAGACGTGTCCTGCTCGCTGCCAACGTGGTCGTGCTGATCCTCTGCGCCGGGTTGCTCGCCGCGCCCTCAGCGGGCGCCGCCACGGCCGCCTCGGTCGGGCCCGGGCTCGACCCCTCGGCGAGGGGCGGCGTCCTCGCGCGGGCTCAGATGAGCTCGGGCGTCTCGAGCGTCCTCATCCAGCCGGCGGGCGAGAGCCCGGTGACCATCCCCGGCGGCTCGGCGCCCTCCGTGGACGGTGACCTCGTCGCCTACGCCGATTCGCAGGGCGTGAAGGTCACCGACTGGCGCACCAGTACCCCGGTCACGCAGATCGACGGCGCGGTGGCCAAGCCCGCGCTCGACTGGCCTCTGCTCGCCTTCGTGCGCACGGGGACGACCTACAAGCGCCTGATCGTGGCCGACTACACGGACCCCTCCGCCCCGACCCGGCGGGAGATCGCCAGGGTCCGGGTCAGGAACGATCTCGGGCGACCGTCGCTCGTGGCCGGGCGAATCGCGTGGCACAAGGTGACGTCGGCCGGCTCGGCCGTCTACGTCCAGGTCCTCGCAACCGGCAAGCGCACGGTCATCGCGCACAGCCCCGTGGCCCTGCTCGAGAATCCTTCGCTCTCGTCCACTCGAGTCGTCTGGGTGACGGAGTACCCGCGCGCGTGCGCCCTTCGCACGCGCCGCTTCGACAGTCGTGCGGCCAAACGGATCTACCGGACGACCGGCAACACCCGTCTTCTCTGGACGACGGCTCTGACCGGCCGGACGGCGTACGTCACGCAGTGGTCGTTGAAGACCGGCGCCTCGACCCTCGTTCGAGTGAATTTCTGACGGGTGCTACCCCTTTAGGGGGACACACCCCCTTTTTTCTCGCTTACAGTGAAATCGAGGCGCCACCAGGGCGCGCTCAGGGATGAGGTAACGGGAGAGGAGACAGAGTCCTTGCGGTCGATGGCTTTTGCGGCACGCCTGTTCGTCGTCGTCGTTGTGCTCACATTCGCGCTGGTCGGGAGCGCGGCGGCTGGACGGCCGCCCGGCGACCTGCCGAACAGTCCGGCCACCCCGGACAACCTTTCCAGCCAGCAATGGGATCAGGCCATGATCGGCGGTCCCGCTGCGCATGAGATCACGGGCGGCAGCCCACTCGTGCGCGTCGCCCTGATCGACTCGGGCATCGACCCGGGGCATCCCGAGTTCGCCGGCCGGATCGACATGGACAACAGCGTCTCCTGCATCTCGGGAGCGCCGGTGCACGACACCTCGGGGTTCCTCTGGCGTGACAACGTCGGCCACGGCACGCATGTGGCCGGGATCATCGCTGCGGGAGACAACGGCTTCGGCACCGTCGGGATGGCTCCGAACGTCCAGCTCCTCGTCGTGAAGGTGACAGATTCCGGTCTGCCGATCACCCCGGCCGCGGTCGCCTGTGCCTTCGAGTACGTGTCCGAGCAGCAGGTCGATGTCGTGAACGCCAGCTTCGCCGTCGACAAGGGCGCGACAGGTTCCGCCGATCCGCTCGACTTCTTCTGCAGGAGCGACAAGGCGGACCGCCCGGCGATCAAGCTCGTCGCGACGGCCGTGCACGACGCGGTGCAGTCGGGTTCGACCGTCGTTGCATCGGCAGGGAACAACAACGTAGACATGGCGCATCCAGCGGCAGGGGACGATTGCCTGCGCATGCCCGTCCAACTGCCCGGCGTCATCGGCGTCGCGAGCGAGGGCCGCGACGGAGTGCGTGTGACGACCAATCCGCCCGGTGCCTCGAACTTCGGTTTGGGCGTCATCGACCTCCTCGCTCCCGGTGGAGACCCGGCCCAGGGTGGCGTCCCCAACGGGCTCATCCTCTCGACGTTCCCGTCCTACATCCCCATCCCCCCGACTGCGATGCCGAACATCGTGGACGGGCCGACGGGCGCCACTTACCGGTACAACGCCGGCACCTCGATGGCCGCTGCGCAGGTAACTGGGGTCGCTGCGCTGATCGTCAGTCGTTTCGGCGACCTCTCGAGTCCGCAAAACGGAAAGCTCAGACCTGGCTTCGTTCGGGCCCGGCTGGACGAGACCGCGCAGCCGAAGGCCTGCCCGTCGGACGCACGTTGCGAGGGCAGCGCGACCTACAACGGTTTCTTCGGCCACGGCCAAGTCGACGCGGTCGCCGCTCTTTTGGCCGACTGAAGATGACGGGCCGGCTGAGCCGGCCCGTCGTGTCTTGCTCTCCGAGCTTTGAGACCTAGCCGCCGACGGCCGCGAGGGCGTTGACGATCCCGTGACCGTAGAAGTCGTTGAAGCCCGGACCGCCATCGCAGTAGGCGTTCCAGCTCGCCGGCCGGCCGACGATCGTGTAGTCGACCAGGCGGGGCGACGGACACGCGTGATGCGTAGCCGTGTTCTCGAGAATGCTCTGGACCGTGTCCGGAGCGAGCGTCAGGCCGCCGTGGACGGAATCCGCGGTCCCGTACTTGCTGACGATCAGGGCGGCCACGCCCGTGGCGTGCGGCGATGCCATCGAAGTGCCCTGGATCAGCTGGTAATAGGCGCAGACGCCGTCGGCGCAGTCGCGCACCACGAAGGGCGTGCGCGGCCGACCCGAGCCGTCGATCTCGTGATTGGCCCGGGCGATGGCCGTGGGATACGGCCCGAGGATCTCGTTCGCCGGCTGGCGGTAGTCAGGAGTTCCGAAGAAATCGCGGAAATAACCGCCCGGTGCCGAGACATTGATCTGCTCACGGCCGTAGTTCGAGTAGTCGGCCTTGCCTCCGCTCGGACCGAGCGCGCTGACTGAGATCACGCCTTCGGTCTCGGTCGGGACGTCGATGCAGAAGTTCGTCACGACTCGGGCGTAGTTCGTTCCCGGCGGATAGTCCGGGCTCGTCGCGTCGAACGTCGGATTCCCGAGGTTGGTCGCCTCGTTGCCGGCGGCGGAGACGAACGTGACGCCGCGGGCGCGCGCGTAGTCGACAGCTCGCTGGGTCAGGTCGATGATCGCCTGCTGCTCGAGCTGCGCGTCCGGCGAATCGACCGGCTCGCCTGTCTCGGGATCCGTCGCCGGATGATCGGGCCCGCAGTTGTACAGCCACGGATCCGTGTAGAAGCTCATGTTCACGACGTCGATGCCGACGTTTCCCGCGTACTCCATCGCGTTGATCGTCGGCTCCAGGAAGAAGAAGCCGGAGTCCTGACCCGCGCGGATGTTGACGAGCGTGACGTTCGGAGCCACGCCGGCCATCCCGAAGCCGTTGATCGGCGAGGCGACCGTGCCGGCAACGTGCGTTCCGTGGCCGTCCTCGTCGACGTTGGCGGGATCCTGGCAGGAGTTGTCAGGGTCCGTCTTGCAGGCGCCGTCGATGATCGGGTCGTCGACGGTGAAGTTGCGAGACAGCGCGGCGTCGAAGTTCGGTGCGATATCCGGATGGGACGCGTCGATACCGGTGTCCATGATCCCGACGAGCACGCCCTTCTTGCCCGGCTCCGCGGCATAGGACTCGCCGGCCGTGGCGTGGATCATCTTCATATCCCACTGCATGTCTGAAAGCGGCTCACCTGCGGCGGCTGCGGCCGCGTCGGCGATCCCTGCTTGGCCGAGGCTGGCCTGCCGGGCCTCGGTCGTCCGCTCGAGGTCGTAGTCCTTCGGACGGTAGCCCGGAGTGGCCGTGGCGATGATGCGGTCGCGCGCCGCTGCCACGAGAGCCCCCGAATTGCGCACGCCTTTCAGGAAGCGTGCGTTCGTGGTCGTCACCTTCGCGTAGCCGAGCGCCCGATCCTCCCTGACGATCGTCCCGTCGAGGCGCTTGACAGCAGCGCGCGCCTCGCTCAACGAGGCGCCTTTCGAGTAGACGACGAGATACGTCGCCTTGGTGCTGCCCGAGCCTGTTGTCGCTGCGGGCACGAACAGCGCGCTCGCGAGCACGGCGGCGAGCGCCAGAAGCACATACCTGCGCATGAACCCTCCCCTCTGGGTCTGGACTGAGCGCGGGCACAGTAGCGCACAGCGCTCGATCTTCCAACCTTCCTATACTCGGAGCGTGGCCAAGCTCGTCGGAATCTGGCGCTCGCCGAAGCGGCGCGAGCCGATGGAGGCGCTCGAACGCGCCCGCGTCTTCGAGAATGAGGGCGTCGAGGGCTGCGCTCACCGGCGCGGAGGCAAGCGCAACGTGCTCTTCGTCGCGGCCGAGGACCTGGAATCTCTGGACGTGGTTCCGGGCGCCGTGAAGGAGAACTTCACGGTCCGCGGGGCCGAGGTGATGAAGTGGCCGATCGGCCAGCGCCTCGGGATAGGCGATGCCGAGTTCGAGATCTCGATGGTCTGCGACCCGTGCGAGAACATGGAGAAGATCCGGCCCGGGCTTCAGGCCGAGCTCGACGGCAAGCGCGGCATGCTGGCCCGCGTCCTGCGCACGGGCGACGTCGCCCTCGGCGACGAGATCAAACTCCTCTGAACGGCGTCACCTAGGGGTTCCGGAGCGTCGTCAGGCGTCCGGCTCGGGAGCCGACGCCGCCCGGAGGCGCTAGGCGGCTTTGACCCCGGCGACGAGCTTCTCGACCGACGACTTCGCGTCTCCGAAGAGCATCGCAGTCTTGGGCTCGTAGTAGAGGTCGTTGTCGATCCCGGCGAAGCCCGGGTTCATGCTCCGCTTGAGGACGACGACGTTCGCCGCCTCGTCGACGTTCAGGATCGGCATCCCGTAGATGGGGCTCTCGGGGACGGAGCGCGCGGCGGGGTTCGTGACGTCGTTCGCCCCGATCACGAGCGCAACGTCGGTGCGTGGGAACTCCGGGTTGATGTCCTCCATATCGAAGAGCTGCGGATAGGGGACGTTCGCTTCTGCGAGCAGGACGTTCATGTGCCCCGGCATGCGGCCGGCCACCGGGTGGATGGCGTACTTGACGTCGACGCCACGCTTCTCCAGGAGGTCGGCGAGCTCGCGCACGGCGTGCTGTGCCTGGGCGACGGCCAGCCCGTAGCCGGGCACGATCGCGACGCGCTTCGCGTAGGCGAGCATGACCGCCGCATCCTCGGCGGTGACCTCGCGGTAGGACTTGCCGTCGCTGCTCGCCGCGACCGCAGCTCCGCCCGCCGGAACCGCCCCGAAGGCGCCGAAGAGCACGTTCGCGAGCGAGCGGTTCATCGCTCGCCCCATCAGGATCGTCAGCAGGGTTCCGGAGGCGCCCACGAGCGTGCCGCCGATGATGAGCGCTGTGTTGTCGAGCACGAAGCCGGTGGAGGCCGCCGCCAGCCCCGTGAAGGCGTTGAGGAGCGAGATGACCACGGGCATGTCGGCGCCGCCGATCGGGAGCACGAGCATGACGCCGAAGACGAGCGCGCCGGCGAGCAGGAGGACCATCCAGACGCCGGTCTCCAGGGAGCCGGCGAGCGCTCCGAAGAGGAGCAGGGCGGCGAAGAGAGCCCCGTTCACCACCTGCTGGCCCCGAAAGACGATCGGCCTGCCGGGCAGAAGCTCCTGCAGCTTGCC
>JBKPFG010000300.1:0-2098 GCA_046728735.1 Actinomycetota bacterium | reverse complement strand
AAGACAATGTCGAGGTAGTACGTGACGCGCGGCACGGTGCCCGGGAGCGGGTGGGCAGGGAAGAGCGCAGCGGACACCAGAACCAGTGCGACAGCGACTAGCCCGGCAAGTGCACTCATGCAGAGCGGATCGGCAACGTCTTTCGGGAGCATCTGGGGTCGTCGTGCTCGTTTTTTCTGCCGGAGTCCCAGCAGACCCGCCACGATGGGATATCCAACGAACAGCGAACGAACGCCGAGGGACGCCGTGAGTGCGAACGCACCGATCTCGAGGACGTACCCCAGTCCCCAGCCGAAGGCAAGCCGCTCGAGCGTCCTCGCTCGAGGGCGAAGAATTCCGTAGACGATCCAACCCGGCCCCAGCACGAACACGGTCTCGTAGCCGACGAAGAGGGCAATGTCCCTGAGGCTGACACCGGAGAGAAGCCACAGTGCTCCCGCACAGGCCACCACGCCCAGCAATGGGCCGAAGGTGAGCGCGGCCGCAACAAGGCGAGCATTCCGGCCATCGAACTGCGGAGCCACCCGGCTGCGGTCCGAGCCCGTAGCGGACTGGTCCGATAGCACCGGATGAAAGCCGGAGCGTCGAGCAATCGAGCGATCCTTCGCCACAGGCCTCCATCGTTCCACCATTCCGGCGCCGGGACAATCAGGCCACGGCGCCTTCGCCCAAAACACGCGAGAGAGCGTCCCGGGATCCAGGGCGGCGAAGACCTGGATCGCCCTCATTGCGCGAGCGCGATACGCTCTGCGAAGACACCCGCGATCCACGCGATCGCAACGCCGGCAAATATCGCCGGCGTCTTCAGGAGTACGTAACCCGGCGGCGCGGAGATCTAGCCCAGCAGACGAAGGACGTACATGTACCCAGGCGGATAGTCTCCCGAAGCTCCGTACGTATAGAACCGGCGAAGACCTACGTCGGCGAGACTCGTCGCCCACGTCTGAAACTATTTGAGATCTGCGCAGAAGCCAGCGTGCGGCGCGATCAGTATCTGGAGGGGGAAGGCGACGACGACCATCGCCAGCAGCACGGAACGCGTATCCAGCCGCCACATGAGCCGCTTCGGAACGTCTGATCCGACAAGTCCGAAGGGCATCGTCTCATCCCGTCTCAACCCAGATCGCCGGAGACAAAGCCCTTGCGCCGCACGCCTTTGCGACGGTCTCGCCGCAGCTTATAGGCGCGATTCGATTTCGAGAACCTAACTGGAACGGACATGGGTGAGGCCGTCGCAGCGCCCGTCTTCGTATCGGTGACAAGGCTCGACTTCCGCTGTACGCTGAGAAGTGCTTGCGGCAAGCAGTAGGTCATCGCTGAGGGGTCCGCCGCTCCTCTTCTGCTCGTGATGAGAAATCCATCGGAACTCGCGGCGCGGTACCCCGAAGCTCTGCGGGCCGTGGCGGCAGGTAGTGCGGCGCGCTCGTGGGGCCAGCCGGCCCTCGACTGCGCGTTTCTCGGCGTCGCCGTCGTCATGTCCCTCGTCGTCTACGTCTGGAGCCTCGGGTTCTACCTCGACGATTACGCGACCCTCTGGCGGATGAGCGCGTCCGACGACCACTCGCTCTTCGGGCTCTACGACGCGGTGCGGCCGAGCACGGGGCAGCGGCCTCTCCAAGCCGGCATCTTCGCGTTCCTCTACCGGGTGTTCGGGCTTCACCCGCTCGGCTACCACCTGTTCAACGCCGCGCTCCTCGTCAGCATCGCCGTCCTCCTGTACCTGGTATTGCGCGAGCTGCGGATGCCGCGGGCGGTCTGCGTCGCGATTCCGCTCGTGTACTCGATGCTCCCGCACTACGCGTCGGAGCGCTTCTGGCTCAACGCCTTCCAGATCAGCCTCAGCACGGCCTTCTACCTGCTCAGCCTGTACGCGGCACTGCGTGCGGTTCGGGCTCCGACGTGGGCGTTCGGTGGTTGGCTTGCGATCGCCGTTGTTGGCATAGCCGGCAGCCTGCTCTCGTACGAGCTCGCGTTCCCGTTGTTCGCGCTCAACCTCGCGCTTGTCTGGTGGGCGAGCCGGCAGTCCGATGAGGCGAGGGCGAACCGTACTCGGGTCACCGCGATGATCGCCGTCCTCGCCGTCGGGATGGTCGCGGTC
>JBKPFG010000131.1:0-3384 GCA_046728735.1 Actinomycetota bacterium | reverse complement strand
GAATCGTCGAGAACTTGGCTCACGGGGGTTGCACGGATATTACGCCGCTCTAGCGGGCGTTTCGCCCACTTGTTGAATCGCTCAGCGCGGCCAGCCGCTCCCGCGCTCGCCGCTCGTCGACGAGAGCGCCTTTGCGGGCCGCGACGTCGGCGGCCTTGCTGAGCGCGGCCTTCGCGTCCTCCAGCTGGCCAGCGAGCTCGAGTACCTCGGCCTGGTACATCAACAGGTCGGGCCTGTTGAAGACCTCTTCGGTCTCCTCCATGAGGGCGATTGCCTCCACTGCATGCCGAACCGCCTCGTGCAGGTCGCCGCGATGAGCCTGGAGCCGCGCCATGGACATCTTCACCGCGGCTTCGCCGGTGAGATCGCGTTGGGACAGGGCGTCGCGGGCCACCTCGATGTACTCCTCTGCTTCGTCGAATCGTCCCTGGTCGAGGAGCGCACCAGCGAGGAGGGCAGCCATGCTTGACACGCGCGCCCGCTCGCCCATCTTCTGCATCAGTTCGAGACCCGCGCGCAGCTCGGCCTCGGCTGCGGCGGGGTTGCCTGACCTGAGCTCGAGGGGGCCTGTCGAGAACGGGAGGCCGGCAAGCGCCTGCTTGTGGCCCAATTCGGTGAAGATCGTCCGCGCCTGCTCCAGCAGCTCGCGTCCGGTTTCCTCATCCCCCTGAAGCGCAAGGAGCGTGCCCAGGATGCGGATTGCCCGGCCCTGGAGCTCGCGGCTGTCAGGATGCCGCTCGAGAATCTCGCGCGCCGCTGCGATGCCATCGGGTACTGGTGTGCTGTCAAAGAGGATCGTAACGACGCTTGAGTTCAGGGCCTGGAGCTCCATGCTCTTGTTTCCGGCGCGCTGCGCGTGCTCGATCGCCCTGGCAAGCGGCTCATGCATGGCATCCCACCGCGCGCGCGCCCAGTACACGAACGCGAGCGCGTTCCAGGCTCGCGCGAGACCCTCCTCGTCGCCTGCGCGCTCCAGAACCTCGATTGCCCGCCGAGCGAGGATTTCGTCCTCATCCCGCTCGAACTTCGGCGGCCCAGCGAACTGATCGAGCACCGAGAGCTCGATCTGCGCGCGGACCAGAAGATCCTCGCGTTGGAGCGCTTCTGACCCAGCGGCGGCGCGCTCGAGCGCAACCCGGCCACCTGCGTAGTCCTCACCCGTATCGACGAGGGTGCGACCAAGATCGATGAGCGCGCTGATCTGCTCGGGCGAATTCTCCGCATGGAGTTGAGCGGCACGCTCCAACAGGTTCGCCGCTGCCCGAGGGTCGCCGCGGTCGAACGCCCGACGCCCGGCGCGGCCGAGGAGGTGGCCCGCGCGATCACCCGCGCTCCGGTCGCCGTCAGTGAGAGGACCGAGCTCTCGTCTGTACTTGAACGCCTGCTCCAGGTGGTAACCGACGATCTCGTCCAGCTCGACGAGCACAGCGCCTCGCGTCTCCAGCCAGGATGCGAACCGCTCGTGGAGCTCGGCGCGAGTCGCCTTCGGCAACGCCTCGTAGGCCGCGTCGCGTATCAGGAGATGGCGGAAGCGATAGCCGTCCTCGCCCTCCAGCTGGGCGCGCTCGGGCCGGACGAGATCCTTGCGCACCAGCGCGACGAGACGTCCGTCGACGGGAGTCTCGTCCTGGACGAGCGCTGCGACGGCGCCTCGGTGGAAGACCTCGCCCTCGACGGAGCCGCGTTCGAGGACATGACGCTCCGACGGGTCGAGCTGATCGAGGCGCGCGGCGAGCAGCGCCTGGATCGTGGGCGGGATCTCGATCTCGTCGCCGTTCGTTGACCCGACGAACGCAAGCATTTCCTCGAGGTAGAGAGGGTTGCCGCCTGCCGCGCGCCGGATGCGCGTCCGTAGTCCCTCCTCGAGTGTCGAGCCTTCGAGCAGGCCGGCGATCAGCTCGTTCGTCTCCTCCTCCGAAAGAGGCTCGAGCGAGACCGTCGTCGCGTTCAGTTTGCCGCCGGCCCAGGTCGGGCGGCGGTCGAGCAAGTCCGGGCGGGCCATGCAGAGAAGGAGGATGGGCGCGTCACGCGAGAGGTCGGCGACGTGCTCGATGAGCTCCAGGAAGGTCTCCTCGCCCCACTGGATGTCGTCGAAGATGCAGAGGAGCGCCTCGTCCGCCGCCCGGGCCTCCAGCAGCTTGCGGAATGCCCAGGCGATCTCGTCCGGCGTGGCCGTCGCGTCTCCCTCTCCGAGCACCGCCTCGATGGCGTTCCAGGCGGCCGGCTCGACGAGGACCTCCGCATCCGGGATCTGCTTGACGACCTCGACGACAGGCCAGTACGTGATTCCTTCTCCGTAGGACACGCAGCGGCCGCGGACAACGGCAGCGCCGCCGATCGTGCTCAGAAACTCCGAGACGAGTCGCGACTTTCCCACCCCAGCCGGGCCCAGGACGGTGAAGAGATGGCACGAGCGCTCGCTCGCGACGTTGTCGAAGGCGTCGCGGAGGAGCTTCAGCTGTCGATCTCGGCCCACCATAGGGACGTCTCCACGGCGGACGAACGCCGGCGCCTCGGTATCGAGAGAGACCAGGCGGTACGCGGCGACCGGCTCCGATTTCCCTTTTGCGTCCAGCGGAGGAAGGTCCTCGACCGAGACCGCGTCACGGACGAGCCGGACGGTGTGCGCGCCGATCAAGATCTCCCCGGGCTGGGCGGCTTGCTCGAGGCGCGCGGCGACGTTGACCGCATCGCCGGTGGCGAGGCGCTCTTCGGTTCCCGTGACGACCTCCCCGGTGTTGACGCCGATGCGCACGGAGATAGTCGTCCCGTAATCGCGCTCCAGCTCGGCGTTCAGCGGCTCGAGGGCTTCGCGGAGCTCGGCGGCCGCCCGCACCGCGCGCAAGGCGTCGTCCTCGTGCACGTGCGGGACGCCGAAGACGGCCATGACGGCGTCCCCGATGAACTTCTCCACCGAGCCGCCGTGCCGCTCGACCACCTGGCTGGCGACGTCGAAGTAGCGCGCGAGCACGCGACGGAGGCTCTCGGGATCCAGCCGCTCGCCGAGAGCCGTCGAGCCGGTGACGTCGGAGAAGACGACGGTGACGACCTTCCGCTGCTCGATTGCGGGAGCGACGGCCGTCAGCGATGCGCCGCATTCGCTGCAGAACTTGCCCTCTGCAGGGTTTTCATGGCCGCAGCTCGGACAGACCGTCACGCCCCAGAGGCTAGAACGGCGCGGCCGCGATCACAACGGCGGCCGGCCGACGACCTCCACTAGTCCTCCGTGCAGCAAAGTGGGAAGATCTACCGGTCGCGCGTCGTCCAGCAGGTACCCAACCAAGTCGGGAAGGAGGCTGTATGGACGAAGTGAGCGCAAAGGCAACGCTCACGGCGGCGATCGAGTCACCCTTGGCGGTGAAGGTCCCGCGCAGTGAAGTTGAG
>JBKPFG010000292.1:0-3809 GCA_046728735.1 Actinomycetota bacterium | reverse complement strand
CGAGCTGCGTGCCTGTCTCGGCGAAGGGGACTACGAGCTCGAGTGGGTCGAGGCCGTCGGCGGGACCTCGTCACCCCTGGGCTCGCCGCTCTGGGACGCCATCGAGTCCTTCGTCCGTGAGGAGGACGAAGGAGCGACGCTGAGCCCCGTCGTCCTCCCGGGCTTCACCGACAGCCACTACATGCGCGAGGCATTCGGGACCATCTCGTATGGGTTCTTCCCCATGCGCGCCATGGACGTCGAGCTTGCTTCACGGCTCATTCACTCCGCTGACGAGCGCATCGCCGTCGCGGACCTCGAGCTTGGAACCCGCTTCCTCCTGCACGTGGTACGTACACTCGAAGGGTGAGCGAAGAGAGAGTGCGGCTCGGCGGGATGGCCCTCGGCAACGGGGTGCTGGTGCACGGTCCACGTTTCTGGGCCTGCGCTGTCCGGTTGGAGGACGGCTCGCTCGAGCTCGCCTCGGGTCCCAAGCCTCTGCGCTCGATCGACATCGGCAACCCGCTCCTGCGCGGTCCCGCCCGCCTGGCCGAGGTCTTCGCCCTACTGCCTGAGGTGCGCCGCCGCCTCCCAGCTGCGCAGCTTCCCTTCCAGCGTCCGGGGGTGGCGGGAGCAATGCTCGGCAGCGCTTTCGGTATCCGTCTCCTGCGGGCGAGCCGCTTCTCGCCGATGACGCAGGAGGCCCTCGCGGCGCTGCTCGCGGTTGCGCCGGCGGCGCTGGCGCTGCGCAGCTCGAGCCTGGCCGAGTACCACGGGGCCGAGCACATCGCCATCGGCACCTACGAGCACGGTGAGGAGCGGGCGAAGGAGCACGAGCGCTGCGGCTCGCATGTCCTCGGGCCGCTTCTCGTCACCAGCGCCGTGGGGAGCATGGTCGCCGGCAAGGCGCCCGCGAACGTTCGTCCCCTGGCGCGAGCAGCGGCCGGAATCGGCTCCGTCGCGGCCTCGCTCGAGATCTTCTCGTGGATGGTTCGAAACGACGGCAACCCTCTCGCCCGGGCGCTCGCGAAGCCCGGACACGAGCTGCAGCACCGCTTCGTCACCGCAGAGCCGAGCCCGGAGCAGCTGGAGGTCGCCGAGGCGGCTCTGCGGGAGTGCCTGCGCCTAGAATCCCCTGCTAATGGCGGCAACGGAGCAGCGGAAGCACCGCCTTCCACCTGAGATCTTCAACGAGGGGGAGATCCCCCACGTTCACCGCCCGCTCTAGCGCTATGGCAATCCGAACCGAGCGCAAACGCCTCCCGCCGGAAATCTTCGATTTGCCCATCGAGAAGATGCGGGAGGGTTACTACACCGACGCCTACTTCAACCACGCGCGCGAGACCCTCCTCGCGGACGGGCGGCACCCCCGGGTCGTCATGCAGGTGTTCCAGAAGCACGAGGCCTACCTGGGGGGAATGGACGAGGCGATCGCGATCCTCAAGCTCTGCTCCCACGACTGGGAGGACCTGACCATCCACGCGCTCTACGACGGCGACCAGATCGAGCCGTGGGAGACCGTGCTGACGATCGAAGGCGACTACACGCACTTCGCCCACCTGGAGACGGTCTACCTCGGGACGCTCGCACGGCGCACGCTCATCACGACGAACGTCGTGCGCGTGCTGGAGGCCGCCAACGGCAAGCAGATCATCTTCATGCCGGCCCGACACGACCACCATCGGATCCAGACCGGAGACGGGTACGCCGCCAGCATCGCGGGGCAGGTCGTCGGTGCGCCCGTCGGCGTCACGACCGACGAGCAGGCGTCCTGGTGGGGAGGCAAGGGCGTCGGCACCGTCCCGCACGCTCTCATCTCCGCGTACGGCGGCAACACGGTCCTGGCGGCGTCGAAGTTCGCCGAGTGGGCGCCCCCGGACCTGAACGTCACCGTTCTCGTCGACTTCGAGAACGACTCGGTCCGGACGTCGCTCGACGTCGCACGCGCGCTCGGCGAACGCCTGTGGGGCGTGCGCCTCGACACGTCGGAGGCGCTCGTCGACCGCTCGCTCTGGGAGGAAATGGGCGACTTCAAGCCGACGGGAGTCAACGAGCGCTTGGTGTGGAAGGTGCGCGAGGCGCTCGACCAGAACGGCTTCGAGCGCGTCAAGATCGTCGCCTCCGGCGGCTTCGACGCGGAAAAGATCCGTGCGTTCGAGGACCGCGGGGTTCCCGTCGACTCCTACGGCGTCGGCTCGGCGCTCATCCGCGGCGAGAACGACTTCACCGGCGACATCGTGCTGACCGACGGGCTCCCATCGGCCAAGGTGGGCCGGCGCTTCCGCGAGAGCCGCCGGCTGGAGCGAGTGCTTTAGATTCACCGCTTCCCGGCCGATGAGAAGCCGGGGTGGACTGGATCGTCGATTTTCTGGGCGCGCTGCCGTCGATGGCGCTGACGTGGCTGCCGCTGGTCTTCTTCGGGCTGATCATCTACCTGCTCTGGCGCACGCTGGCCTTCATGCCGCGCGTGAAGCCGGCCGAGATCGATCCCGAGTCGAAGTCCTCGGTCCGTTGGGACGACATCGCGGGCGTGGACGAGGCCGCCGCCGAGCTCCAGGAGGTGGTCGACTTCCTCCAGCATCCGCGGCGTTTCGGCCGCCTCGGCGCGCGGGTCCCGAAGGGCATCCTCATCTATGGGCCGCCCGGGACCGGAAAAACACTTCTTGCGAAGGCGGTCGCACATGCCTCGGGCGCAAACTTCTATTCGCAGAGCGCCTCGGCTTTCGTGGAGATGTTCGCGGGACTCGGCGCCGCCCGCATCCGCAAGCTTTTCGAGAAGGCGCGGAAGAACGAGCCCGCGATCGTCTTCATCGACGAGCTCGACGCTGTTGGCACCCGTCGCACAGGCCTCGGCATCAACCGCGAGCAGGACCAGACCCTGAACCAGCTGCTCGTCGAGCTGGACGGCTTTCGGGGCCCGGATCGCGTTGTCATCATTGGAGCATCCAACCGCCTCGAGGACCTCGATCCGGCGCTCCTGCGCCCAGGTCGCTTCGACCGGCAGATCCTGGTCGCCCCTCCGGACCTGGCCGGCCGTGAGGCGATCCTCCGTGTCCACGTGCGCGACAAGCCGCTCGCGGCGGACGTCGACCTCGAGGCGGTCGCGCGCCAGACGGCCGGGCTCACCGGCGCCGACCTGGCCAACATCTGCAACGAGGCGGCGATCTTCGCCGGGCGGGCGCAACGCAGCGAGATTCACCATGCCGACTTCGATGGCGCCATGGAGCGTGTGATCGCCGGGCTGCAGCAACGCCGCGTGGTGACGGAAAAGGAGAAGCGGATCCTCGCCTATCACGAGGGCGGGCACGCGCTCATGTCCCACCTCGTCGGTAACCCACAGGCGGTGCAAAAGGTGACGATCGTCTCTCGCGGCCAGGCGCTCGGCTACACGCTCAATACCCCACAGGAAGACCGCTACCTGCACACGAAGGAAGAGCTTCTCGACCTGATGAAGGTGATGCTCGCGGGCCGCGCTGCGGAGCAGATCGTCTTCGGCGCAGTCACGAATGGGGCAGCCAACGACCTCGAGAGGGTCACGGAGCTCGCCCGCTCGATGGTCTTCGAGTTCGGCATGGGCGCCGAGGTCTCCTCGCGCACCATGCGGGCCGACAACTACGCGCTCTCCGAGTACACCAAGCAGCTTCGGGACGGAGAGCAGGCACGCCTCTGCGACGACGCCTTCGCGGAGGCGCTCAGGCTTCTCTCCAAGCATCGCCACACTCTCGACGTACTCGCCGCTGCGCTTCTCGAGAAAGAGACGTTGCTGCGGGCAGAGCTCGAGGAGCTGCTGTCGGGCATCGAGCCGGAGTCCGACCACTCGGGCGCGGTCG
>JBKPFG010000272.1:0-3594 GCA_046728735.1 Actinomycetota bacterium | reverse complement strand
GACGTGCGGGACGGTGCGCACGAGCTCGACCTCCGGGCTCCGGTCCTCGTACCAGAGCCATTCGACCCGGTACGGGTGATCGGCCGGGCTCGTCAGCCAGAGCCGCTTGGATTCGAGGTACCGCATCCCCTCGCGCTTGGCCGTCGCGGGGATGCCGATGTGGTCGAACTCCACGCGGGCGATCTTATTCCGCCGCGGCCTCGACCTTCTCTCGCTCCTCCGAGAGGAACTCGATCTCGAGTCGCTCGATCCTGGGACCGTCGACGTCCACGACCTCGAAGCGCAGCCCGTTCCAGAGCACCTCGTCGCCGGCCTCGGCGGCGCGACCGAGAGCGCCGAAGACGAAGCCCGCGACCGTGTGGTAGTCGTCCTGAGGCAGCTGCTGGCCGAACTGCTCGTTGAAGTCGTCGATCGGGAAGGTGCCGTCGACACGAATGCGGCCGTCGGCGAGCCGCTCGACGGACTCGTCAGGGAGGTCGTACTCGTCCTCGATCTCGCCGACGATCTCCTCGAGCAGGTCCTCGAGCGTGACGAGGCCCTCGAACGACCCGTACTCGTCCACGACGATTGCCATGTGCAGGTTCGCACGTCGGAACTCGGCGAGCATCGCGGCGAGGTCCTTCGTCTCCGGGACCATGTACGCGGGCCGGACGAGAGCGCCGAGGTCGACGTTCTCGATTCCCTGGTCGTAGAGCGCCGAGAAGAGGTCGCGCACGTGCAGGATCCCGACGATGTCGTCCAGCGAGCCCCGATAGACGGGATACCGCGTGTACGGCGAATCGATGACGGCCGCGAGCGCCTCGTGCGACGGCAGCTCGATCGAGAGCGCGACGACCTCGGGGCGCGGGACCATGACTTCGTGGACCTCCTTGTCCGCGAAGTCGAAGACCTTGTAGAGCATCTCCTCTTCCTGCTCCTCGATCGCCCCGGTGTCCTCGGCCGCAGCGACCATCATCCGGATCTCGGCCTCGTCTGCCGCGATGACCCCCGCGGGGGCAGGCTCGACGCCGAAGAGCCGCGTGAAGGCGTTCGCAGACGTCTGCAGGAACCAGACGAGCGGATACGTGATGACGTAGAAGGCTTCGACCGGCAGGGCGACCCATAAGGCGGTCGTCTCCTTCTTCGTCAATGCAACGGCTTTGGGGACGAGCTCGCCGAGCGTCACGTGCAGGTACGTGACCAGCGCAAACGCGAGGATGAACGCCATGGTCGTGGCGACGACTGGCTCGAAGAAGTGCTCGAGCAACGGCTCGCCAACGGCTCCGAGGGCGATCGAGAACGCCGTGATTCCGAGCTGGACCGTGCCGATGAACCGAACGGGATCGTCCATGATCCGGAGGGCCATCTTCGCGCGGCGGTTTCCCTCGTGTGCGAGCTCGAGCAGACGCGCTCGCCGGGCCGTCACGAGGGCATATTCGGCCGCGACGAAGAAGGCGTTCCCCGCAACGAGCAGGAGCACCGCGAGCAGCTCGAGGAGAATGGTCACGCCCCGGATCCCGGGGCGTTGGTACTAGGCGGTATCTCGTCCAACTTCTTCCGCCTGAGGATAGCGCACGGTCCAGTGGACCCTTCCCGCAACCAAGGTTTCAAGCGGGTTGAACCCCGCATCCAGGATCGCGAGATCGGCCCGGCGGCCGGGCGCGAGCCGGCCGCGGTCGGCCAGGCCGAGAACGCGAGCGGGCACGAGGCTCGCCATCGTGGCGGCCTCGGGCAGCCCGTGGGCTGACATGCGCGCGACGAGGGCTGCGCCGGCGCGATCCCCCCCGCCGAGCCTGTTGTCCTCGAGCAGGGGCCGCGCCACGATGTCGCTGGTAAGTGCGATGCGCTCCGGCCCCGCGAGGCGGATCGTCAGCTCCTCCACGCGGGGGTGCAGGTGGCGGCCGTCCGCGATCAGCCCGAGCGTCACGCGCTCGTCGAGCAGGAGCTCGGGCAGGGGCCCGGTCGACCTCGCCTTGAGGGGTCCCATCGCGTTCCAGACGTGCGTGGCGAAGCGGGCTCCGGCCGCGAGCGCGGCCCGCACAGTCGTGCAGTTCGCCGTCGTGTGGCCGAGACCGGCCACGGCCCCCGCCGCGACGATGGCGCCGATCGCCGCCATGGCGCCGTCCAGCTCGGGCGCGATCGTCATGAGCCGGACGTTTCCACCCTCGAGCCAGCCTCCGAGGAGCCCGAGGTCGACCGGGCGCAGCCGCTCGACGGGAAGCGCTCCCGCCGCCTCCGGGTTGAGGAACGGGCCCTCGAGATGGAGGCCGAGGCAGAGCGGATCTCCGGTTTCGACGGGCTCCTGCGCGGCCTGGAGATAACCGGTCACGCCCGTGGCCGCGATCCCCGCCGGCTCGTAGACCTGGAGGTCCAGAAACCCAGGAAATATCAGCGGTTCGCGGGGGCCGGAGGGGTCTTCTTCCACGGCCTCGATGAGCTCGCCGGCGATCGTCAGCGAGCCGGGCCGAGCGCCGTCGATCGGGTCGACGAGAAGTCCCCCTAAAGTGTGACGGCCTATCACCCGATTATCATGGTGCCTTGGGGGAAGCCGGATTGTCGACCAACGGAGCACCGAGCGAGATCACGTGTCTGATCGCTGACGACCACGAGGTCGTCCGTGAAGGCCTCCGACTCTCGCTCTCTCGCGCCGCGCAGATTCGCGTCGTGGGCGAGGCGTCCGACGGCGCCAGCGCCGTTGCAATCGCCGAGCGGCGCCGACCGAACGTCGTGATCATGGACGTGCGCATGCCTGGGATGGACGGGCTCGAGGCGACGAAGATCCTCAGCGAGCGGCTGCCGCAGACGGCGGTGCTCATCTTCACCGCCTACGGCGAGCGGAGCCTCCTTGGACGCGGCCTCGAGGCCGGCGCCAAGGGGTACATCCTCAAGGAGGCCCCGCACTCCACCCTGCTGCGCGCGATCGAGAAGGTCGCCAGCGGCGAGGGCTACGTCGACCCCGCGCTCATGCCCGCCCTCCTCACGCGCGAGCGCGAGGAGATGCTCACGGTGCGCGAGCGCGAGATCCTGCAGCTCCTCGCCGACGGCATGTCGAACGCCGATGTCGCCTCGCGGCTCTTCATCAGCCAGGAGACCGTGAAGAGCCACGTCCGCCACATCCTCGCCAAGCTCGAGGCAGACACGCGCACTCATGCCGTCGCGATCGCGCTTCGCGAGTCCATCATCGATTGACGGTCCGGCTAGTCGCGCTGCCGGAATCCTGGCGCGCGAAAAGCGAACCAGGCCAGGACGCAGGGAGACCGCGTACTGGGTCTAAGTACGCGGGCGACCAAGGACGCAGCATGGTGACGCTTTGCAGCCGCTCAGGAGCCGGCATACGTGGCTAGTCGGGCCGACAGACCCGCCGGCGTCCTTGCCGTCGCCACCGTCACGGCGGCGCTGGTCGCGGCGATCGGCTGGGCCACGGGGCTCTTCTGGCTCACGGCCGCCGGGCTCGTCACCGCGACCGCGCTCGCCGGAGCCTTCGCGGTCTACCTGATCGTCTCGGAACGGCGCCGCCACGAGACGGCGGAGGACGAGCTGCAGGCCCAGGCCACCTTCCTCGAGTCGCTCGTGGACGCCATCGCCGCCGTCTCCACCCCGCTCGAGGCCAACGCG
>JBKPFG010000248.1:0-14536 GCA_046728735.1 Actinomycetota bacterium | reverse complement strand
TCGTAGAACCCTCGGGCGCGGGCGAGGTCGGCCACGCCCAGCGTGACCAGGCTGAGCCGCTGCTCCAAGGCGCTACTCGGCGCCCGGCACCGACGCAGCCGCGTTGAGCAGGTTCTTCACGCCGCGCACTCCCCGCACCTTGCGGACGCGCGCCTCGAGGGCGTTGACGAGCTCCGGGCTCTCGACTTCCCCGCGGAGGAAGACGACCCCGTTCTCCGCGTTGATGTTGATCTGGCCCTTGGGCACGTCACGATCGCGGAAGACGATCGACTCCACCTTGTCGACAAGCGTCGTGTCGTCGATCTCCTCGGCGCCGCCTCGCGCATGTTTCGCGCGCTCGACGTAGCCCTTGGCGTCGGACGAGACGTGGTGCACGAGCTTGCGGCCGCGGCGCGCGCCATGTCTCGCGAGCGAGAGCGCCTTGTCGCGCGTGACGTGCCGCCGTCTGCGGCCCTGCTGCGAATCGGAGAAGTACATGTAGGCCGCGCCTCCTATGGCTGCGGCGAGGAAGAACGGGATCGTGGTTCGCGAGCGCATGCGGAAAACCTCCGGGTCAGTCGGCGACAGTTAGTCGTGCCGCCCGGCAATATCGCTGGTTCCCCTGAGCGGCTGCAAAGCGTCGCCAGACGTTGTCCTCGGTCGCCCACGTAAGTGATTCATTACGCGGGCTCCCTGCGTCCTAGTCCGGCTCGCTTTTCGCGCGCCAGGGTCACGGCAACATCACCGGACGGCACGACCGGCAGACTAACCTCGGAACCCGATCGGCGCTCAAGGTGTAGAAGGGAGCAGTGGAGGGCCGTCCACTACCCGAGTCGGAGCTCGTCGAGCGAGCGAAACGGGGCGATCAAGGCGCCTATGGACAGCTCGTGCAGGCATATCAGGGGATCGCTTTCCGGACGGCGTACCTCGTCGTCGGGGACGCGGCCGAGGCCGAGGACGCGGCCCAGGAGGGCTTCGTGAAGGCCTACTACGCGCTGCGCCGGTTCCGTCCAGGAGCCCCGTTCCGTCCCTGGCTGCTCCAGATCGTGGCCA
The DNA here is from genome assembly GCA_046728735.1 of Actinomycetota bacterium. GTDB lineage: Bacteria > Actinomycetota > Thermoleophilia > Gaiellales > Gaiellaceae > JAIBJP01. The sequence goes on along the minus strand of JBKPFG010000248.1, from coordinate 13,504 downwards.
ACGAAGCCCGCAACCGGCGCAGGTCCGCGGGCCGCCGCACCGGCCTCGTCCTGCGCACGGCTGCGGAGGCTCCCTCGGGGGAGGCGGCCCCCTCCCCCGAGGGAGCCCTCATCTCGAGCGAAGAGCAGAGGGCTCTTCTCGATGCGGTCAACAAGCTCAGGGAGGACGATCGGCTGGTCATCTCCTGCCGCTACTTCCTCGAACTGTCCGAGGCGGAGACGGCGGAGGTCCTCGGCTGGCGCCGCGGCACTGTCAAGTCGAGGCTTTCGCGAGCGCTCGAGCGGCTGCGGGTCGAGATCGGGGAGAGGTCCTATGTCTGAGCTCGAGCTGGCACTCGTCGAGCTCGGCCGGCGGCTCGAGCTTCCGCCCACGCCCGAGCTGGCTCCGAGCGTGCGGGCCCGCCTCACCGAGGCTCCCGCGCGTCGAACCTGGATCGGGAGTCGGCGAGCGCTCGTGCTCGTCCTCGTCGTGCTGGCGGTCGCGATCGGCGCCGTCATGGCCGTGCCCGGCACGCGCGCCGCCGTTCTCGAGTTCTTCCACCTGCGCGGAGTGACGATCGAGCGGGTCGGCGAGCTGCCCACCGTGTCGCTGCAGCGCGATTTCGACAAGCTGTTCCTGGGCGAGAAGGTCACTCTCGAGGAGGCGCGCAAGCGCGCGGATTTCGAGGTCGTCGTGCCGGAGGCGCTGGGCGAGCCGGACGCGGTCTACTTCCAGTCGGGAAATCCACCCGGTGGGATGGTCTCGCTCGTCTACGGGACCCCCGAGGAGCCGCAGGCGCTCTTCACCGAGTTTCGCGCGACGGTGGACCAGGTGATCTACAAGAAGGTCGCCGCGGGCACTCACATCGCCCCGCTTCGGATCGACGGCGAGCCGGGCTTCTTCCTCTCCGGCAACCCGCACGAGTTCGCGTACTTCGACCGCACGGGCGAGTACCGCCAGGAAATCATTCGCCTCGCCGGCAATACCCTTCTCTGGGAGCGCGGCGCGCTCACGCTTCGTCTGGAGGCGGACATAAACCAGGAAGAAGCGGTCGAGATCGTTCAGTCGGTGCATTAAGAGCCCGTCTCAGGGATAAGTGCTTGAGTCGCCCGGCCGCACCTTGCGGCGCGAAGCAGCGTCCTCGGTCGCGTCCGTATTTCTTCAATACGAACGCTCCCTGCGTCCTTGCCTCGCGCCACAAGGACGCACCCAGGCGACGAAGACTCATCCCTAAAACGAACTCAAAATCAACCAGATGGGGGACAACCGGTCGGGTCTCGCCGCCGAATTCACTGGCATGAGCACGACGGCTGCGGAACTCGATCTCGACTACGACCCGGAATCCGAGCGAGTCCTCCTCTGGCGCGAGGAGGAGCTCGAGCGCGTCGGGTACGAGCGCGAGACGGCGCGCGACCTCGCGGAGCGCGCCTACATCGATCTTCACCTGGCCATGGATCTGCTGCGGCGAGGCTGCCCGGCGGATACCGCCCTGCGCATTCTGCTGTAGGAGAGCCCGTCTCCCAGCGGGGGCCTGAGCCACCTGGATTCCCGTTGGAGCGGCGCACGCATCCGCGTTCAAAATGTCGGGTCGCACCCGTATCTTGAAATCGATACGGGCTGTTCCCGGCGTCCTTGCCTCGCGCCGCCCACCGCGCCCCAGGTGACGAGGCCCCGCTAGGAAACGAGTTCTAGCGCAGGCCAACCGTAAGTTCCTTCACACTTGAGGCGTGCGCCTGCTCGCCTCGATCCCGAGCCCCTCGAGCGGCGAGGTTCACGTCGGAGGCGTGGCGCTCCACGCGTACGGGGTCATGCTCCTGCTCGGGATCCTCGGCGCGGTCTGGCTCACGGGGAGGCGCTGGACGCGCCGCGGAGGCGACTGGGACCTCGTCTTCCGTGTCGCCATGTGGGGTGTGGCGGGTGGAGTCATCGGGGCGCGGCTCTACCACGTGGTCACGAGCTGGAGCGTGGTTCCGGATCCCAAGTGGCAGGGCGTCTTCGAGATCTGGCGGGGTGGGTTGGGGATCTGGGGGGGGATCCTGGGCGGTGTGCTCGCGGGCGCGATCGTCGTCCACCGCTCGGGCAACTCCATCTACCGGTTCATGGACGCGGTCGCTCCGGGCCTCCTGCTCGCACAGGCGATCGGCCGCTGGGGGAACTACTTCAACCAGGAGCTCTTCGGGAAGCCGACCGACCTCCCCTGGGGTCTCGCGATCGACGTCCAGAACAGGCCGCAGCAGTACATCAGCTCGACGACCTTCCACCCGATGTTCCTCTACGAGTCGCTCTGGTGCCTGCTCGGGGTGGGGGTCCTGCTCCTGGTCGACCGGCGCTTCCGGATCCGGCCGCCCGGCCTCTTCGCCCTCTACGTCGCCTGGTACACGGGCTTCCGCACCTACGAGGAGACCCTGCGCATCGATCCGTCGCACGAGTACTTCGGCCAGCGGCTCAACTTCTGGGTCTCGATCGGCGTGTTCGTCCTGGCCGTCATCGCCTTCGTCTGGGCGCAGCGCCGCAGTGACGAGCCGAGGCGTCCGCAGCGCGAGCCGGTGGCGCCGAGAGGCCCGACGATGACCGTGCCGAAGGGGCGCGTCCGCCGCCAGGGCTAGCATCGCCTCCGCATGGAGGCCGTCCGCGACCTCGAGCTCGACCTCGACGCCTTCGAAGGTCCATTCGACCTTCTGCTCACGCTCGTCCTCAAGGACGAGGTCGGGCTCGCGGACGTCGAGGTGGCGGGTGTCGTTCTGACGTTCATTGAACGCCTGGCCGAGCGGGGATCGCCCGACCTCGAGGCGTGCGGCGAGTTCCTCGTCCTCATGGCCGCGCTGCTCGAGCTGAAGGCGCGCGGGCTCTTCCCCGACGAGGACGAGCTCGCCTTCGACGACCTCGATCCGGAAGAGGCCGCCGGCGAGCTCGCCGAGCGCCTCGCCCTCTACCGGCGCTTCAAGGCCGCCGCCGGCTGGTTGGAGGAGCGGCTGGCGTCCGAGTCCGACCGTTACTTCCGGCTTGGGCCTGCTCCGCTCGCTCCGATCCCGGAACGCCCCCTGGCGCCGCAGGAGCCCTCCGCGCTTGCGACGGCGCTCCGCGCCCTGGCGGCGGAGCCCCCGGAGCCCTCGCTGCGGCACCTCGAGCTCCGCTTTCCGCCGGTTTCGCTCTTCCTCGACCGCTTCCGGTCCGTCCTCCGTCGCAAGCGCCGTTTCGTCTTCGACACCGAGGTTGACTCTCTCTCACGCGTCGAGCAGGCAGTCGCCTTCCTCGCGCTGCTCGAGCTGCGCAAGGCGGGGGAGATCAAGCTCGGGCAGCCCGCGCCCTTCGAGCCGATCACGGTCTGGAGCGCCGCCGCATGACCGGAGCGCTCCGTCTGGTCGAGAACCCGGTGGATCGGCTCGCACGCATGATCGAAGCGCTGCTCGTGATCGCGCCGAGCCCGCTCACGATCGAGGAGCTGTCCGCGGCCTCGGAAGACGAGACCGAGCGGGTGGAGACGGCGCTCGGGCTTCTCGCCTCGCGGTACCGCGAGGGGCGCAGCGGGATCGTCCTCGAGCACGTTTCCGGCGGCTACGCGTTTCGCGCCGCCCGGGAGGCTGCCGAAGCGTGCTCGCGCCTCGTCGAGCGCCCGGTGCAGCGCGGGCTCAGCCAGGCGGCGCTCGAGACGCTCGCGGTTGTCGCTTATCTCGGGCCGGTGTCTCGCCCCGAGATCGCCCGCATCCGCGGGGTGGCTGCCGATTCGGCCGTGGCGGGGCTCGTCGAGCGCGGTCTCATCGCCGAGGCCGGGCGCGAGAGCGAGGGCGGCGCGGTCCGCTATCGCGTGACGCCGCTCTTCGAGCGCGTCTTCGGGCTCTCGAGCCTCTCGGAGTTGCCGCGCCTCGACGATCTGGCCGCGGACGGCGACGACCTGCGGGCGCGGCTCGAAGAAGTCGCCGGCCGCCGCGGCGCCTAGCGACCTCTGAAAGTCGGGGCCTTCCGCCGGGCGAAGCCGGCGGGTGCCTATTTGGGCCGGAGAGACTAGGACTGGCGGACGATGCCCTCGGCCTCTTCGCGCGTGAAGGCGCGCAGCGTCTCGGTGCGCACCTGCCCGTGGCGGGCGAGGTCGAGCAGGATCCCGTAGGCGGTCTCGTCGTCGGGGGCGTCGAAGATCTCGACGACGTCGTAACGACCGAGCGTCACGTAGATGTCGATCAGCTTGCCGCCGCGCTCGGCAATCACACGCTCGCTGTCGTCGACCCGGTCGCGCCATGCAGGAAGGCCGCCGATCCCCTGTGACGTCCAGTTCATGAGCGAGATGTAGATCGCCACGGCAGGATGATGCCAGGTCGTCATGCGCCTCAACGCTTACCTCGCGAGAGCGGGAGTCGCCTCCAGGCGGGGCGCCGAAGAGCTCATCCGCGCCGGCCGTGTGCGGGTCAACGGCGAGGTGGCCGGCCTGGCGACGTTCGTCGAAGCGCGCGACAGAGTCGAGGTGGACGGGAGCCAGGTCGAGCCGGAGCCGCTGACCTACGTCCTCCTGCACAAACCGGCGGGCGTGGTCACCACCGCTCGCGACCCACAGGGGAGGCCAACCGTGGTCGGGCTCGTCGGCCACGAGCGACGCGTCGTCCCGGTCGGCCGCCTGGACGCTGACACGACCGGCGCGCTCCTCCTCACCAACGACGGGCCGCTCGCACACCGGCTGATGCATCCCCGCTACGAGGTGGACAAGGTCTACGAGGCCGAGGTGGAGGGCCAGCCCGGGACAGAGGCGCTCGCGCGGCTGCGGGAGGGCGTCGAGCTCGAGGATGGGCTCACCGCTTGCGCCGAGGCCGAGGTGGTTGGCCCGTCCCGGGTCGAGCTGACGATTCACGAGGGGAGAAAGCACCAGGTGAAGCGGATGCTCGAGGCGGTCGGGCACCCGGTGCACAGGCTCCACCGCAAGGCCTACGCCGGTCTCACCCTCGAGGGCCTCGAGCCGGGCGAGTGGCGCGAGCTCAGCGCCGACGAGGCGCGTCGGCTACGTGCCCCACGGGCTCCATAGCCGGTCGGGCATCGAGGTCGGAACAACGTCCTCGACCACGACGAGGCCGGTCAGCCGGTCCCACACGGTCCTGCCGTCCGGATCGACGAGCTGCCAGAGCTCGCCGAGGACCGCGACGGAGATGCCCACGACGCAGACAGTCCGCCAGACCTCTTCGGTTCCCGTCAGGCCCTGCTCGTGCTTCCCCCGGACGAGGCCGTAGCCGTTGACGGTACCGAGGAAGAACCCGAGCGCGATCAGGCCCCGGGCTGTCGCGCGCGGGAGGCTGGGCTCGCGGCCGCTCCGGTGCACGAAGACGTGGATGTCGAGCGCGCGCATCCCCATCGTGTGGCCGGTGGAGAAGAAGTACGCGAAGTACCCGACGACGATGGCGAGAGCGGCGGCCTGGGTGAGCCAGAAGAGCGTTTCCCCCACGGGCCCCGTCAGCGTCTTCCCGAGCGTCTGGAAGACACCCAGCGGGATTCCGGCGATGAGGTAGATCACGAAGACGAGCACCCAGTCGAGCGTCGAAGCGACGCCACGGCGCCAGAGCGGCGCGGCTACGGCTTGATAGGACCCGTCCTCGGGCTGGTAGGAGGGCCGCCTACGGAGCGACCAGGCCGACACGGTCATAAGCGGTCTTCAGCGTCTCCTCGGCGATGGACTCGGCCTTCGCCGCGCCGTCCGCGAGCACCGCACGCAGCTCGGCGGGATCGCCCCGCAGCTCGCCGTAGCGGAGCCGGATCGGGTCGAGCAGGGCGACGACGGCCTCGGCGACGTCCTCCTTGAACGTTCCGTACCCCGAGCCGTCGTAGCGGGCCTCGATCTGGTCGGGGCTCTCGCCCGTGGCCACCGACATGATGTCGATCAGGTTCGTGATCCCCGGCTTGTCCTCGCCGCGGCGCACCTGGCTCCCCGAGTCCGTGACGGCCGAGCGGATCTTCCGGCGCACGGTGTCGGGAGGATCGAGGAGCCCAACCGTGCCCTGCGGAGTGCCGCCCGTCGTCGACATCTTCCGCTCGGGCTCCTGCAGGTCCATGACGCGGGCGCCCACCTCCGGGTAGATCCCTTCGGGCAGCTTGAACGTCTCCCCGTAGCGGGCATTGAACCGCTCCGCGACGTTGCGGGTCAGCTCGAGGTGCTGGCGCTGGTCGTCGCCGATCGGGACCTTGTCCGTGTGGTAGAGGAGGATGTCCGCGGCCATCAGGGCGGGGTAGGTGAAGAGGCCGGCCGAGGCGGACCCCTGGCCCTTGCCCTTGTCCTTGAACTGGGTCATGCGGTTTAGCTCGCCGTACGTCGCGACGCAGCTGACGATCCAGGCGCACTCGGCATGAGCGGGTACGTGGCTCTGCACGAAGATCGTCGAGCGACTCGGGTCCAGGCCGGTGGCGATCAGCATGGCGGCAAGGTCCAGCGTGCCCTCCCGCAGGCCGGCGGGGTCCTGGGGCGTGGTGAGTGAGTGCAGGTCGACGATGCAGAAGAACGCTTCGCCGAGGTCCTGCATCGCCGCGTATTGACGAAAGCCGCCGCTGTAGTTGCCGAAGTGCTTCGCGCCCGTCGGCTGAATGCCCGAGAAGATCCGCATAGCTCAGTTTCGATTATCCCAGCCCCTACACTGAGGCAATGGCAGTCGCAGGCTCGGTCTGGTCGCCTTCCTCGTGGCGCTCCTTCCCCGCGGGTCACCAACCCGAGTGGCCGAGCTTGGAACGCTCCGAGGCCGCGCGGAGCCGGCTGGCCACGGTGCCGCCGCTCGTCTTCGCGGGCGAGGCGCGGAACCTCCGGGCGGCGCTGGCCCAGGTCGCCGCAGGGCGCGCCTTTCTCCTGCAGGCGGGCGACTGCGCCGAGTCCTTCCACGACGTCTCCGCCGTGCACATCAGGGAGAAGCTGAAGATCCTCCTGCAGATGGCGGCCGTGCTCACGTACGGCGCCACGCTCCCCGTGACCAAGGTTGGCCGTCTCGCCGGCCAGTACGCGAAGGCCCGCACGTCACCGAGCGAGGAGGTAGGCGGCCAGGAGATCCCGAGCTTCCGGGGCCACATGATCCACGACGACGCGCCGACCGAGGCCGCGCGCATTTCCGATCCCGACCGGATGGTGCAGGCGTACTACCACGCGACCTCGACGCTCAACCTCATGCGCGCCTTCACGAAGGGGGGTTTCGCCGATCTCACGCGTGTGCACGAGTGGAACCAGGAGTTTGTCGCCTCGTCCCCGGAGGGGCGGCGCTACGAGCAGCTGGCGGCGGAGATCGAGCGGGCTCTCCGCTTCATGGCTGCCTGCGGAATCGACGTCGCCGCCGAGCCGAAGCTCCACCAGGTCGACGTCTGGACGAGCCACGAGGGCCTCGTGCTCGACTACGAGGAGGCCCTGACGCGCCGCGACTCCACGACCGGTGACTGGTACTGCTGCTCCGGCCACATGCTCTGGATCGGCGAGCGCACGCGCGAGGCGAACGGAGCGCACGTCGAGTTCTTCTCGGGCGTGCACAACCCGCTCGGCGTCAAGCTCGGCCCGACCGCGACTCCGGACGAGGCGCTCGAGCTCTGCGAGCGGCTCAATCCGAGGCGTATTCCCGGGCGGCTCACGTTCGTCGCGCGCATGGGGGCCGAGAAGGTCTTCGACCTCCTACCGCCGCTCCTCAGGGCGGTGCGCGAGGCCGAGCATCCCGTCGTCTGGGCTTGCGATCCAATGCACGCCAACGTCTTCAAGACGGAGTCGGGCGTGAAGACACGGCGTTTCGACGTCATCCTGGCGGAGATCGAAGGGTTCTTCGCCGCGTGCCGCCGCGAGCGGGTCTGGCCGGGAGGCGTCCACATCGAGTTCACGGGCGAGGACGTGACCGAGTGCCTGGGGGGCTCGGAGGCGGTGCTCGAGGATCAGCTCTCCTCGCGTTACATGTCGCTCTGCGACCCGAGGCTGAACGCGCGCCAGTCGCTCGATCTCGCCTTCCGCGTCGCCGAGCTCATGCGCCAGACCGGCCGCTCCACCGACGCTGTCGACGCGTGACGTGGCGCTGCGCTGGCTCGGGATCGTCGGCACCGGCCTGATCGGCGCCTCGGTCGGGCTCGCCGCCAAGCGGGCGGGAATCGAGCACGTCGTCGGTTACGACGCCGATTCTGAAGCGCTCGCCCTCGCCGCGGAGCGCGGTGCGGTGGACGAGCCCGCGAAGAGTCTCGTCGCGGCCGTCGAGGCGGCCGAGCTCGCCGTCGTGGCGACGCCGGTCGCCAGGCTGGCGGCGGACGTCGCGACGGCGCTCAATGCTGGGACCTCCGCCACCGTGACGGACGTCGGCTCGACCAAGGGCCGTCTCTGCTCGCAAGTCGACGACCGCGCCCGCTACATCGGGGGCCACCCGGTCTGCGGCTCGGAAGCGCGCGGTCCCGGTCACGCAAGCGCCGAGCTCTTCGAGGGTGCGACCTGGTTCCTCACCCCGTTGACGGAGACCGAGCCCGAGCGATACCGGCTTCTGCACGGCTTCGTTGCCTCGCTGGGGGCCGTTCCGGTGGCGATCGACCCGGAGGCGCACGACCGGCTGCTCGCCCTCACGAGCCACCTCCCGCATGCGCTCGCGAACATCGTCCTCAATCACGCCGGCTCCCTGCGGGTACACGGCCACGAGCCTCTGGCGGCCGCGGGCGGCTCGCTGCGCGACATGACCCGGGTTGCGGGCGCGAACCCCCGGATCTGGATCGACATCTTCCTCGACAACGCGGGCGAGCTGCGCTCGGCGCTGGCCGAGCACCGCAGGCGAGTCGAGGAGCTCGAGCGGGCGCTCGAGGCTCGCGATGCGGGCTGGCTCGCCCGCTGGATCGGCGAGGCGGCTGGGAACCGGCGCACGCTGCTCGAGGAGGCCTTCACGGATGTCGGCGAGCTCCAGCGCGTGCGCGTTCACGTCCCCGACCGGCCCGGCGTGCTCTCCGGGATCACCCAGGCGCTCGGCGCCGAGCAGATCAACATCGAGGACTTCGAGCTCCAGCATCTCTCGCCGGATCGGGGTGGCACGCTCTCGGTCCTCGTCGCCGGAGGAGAGGAGGCCCGGAGGGCGGCCGATCTGCTCGAGGCCCAGGGCTACTCGGTGATCGTCTCCCCCGCCTTCGAAGAGGAGTGACCCCGGTGGAGGTGGACCCGGCCGTCTCGCTCCGCGGCGGGCTCGCGGTCCCCGGCGACAAGTCCATCTCGCACAGGGCGCTCATGCTCGGCGCCGTCGCCGACGGCGAGAGCACCCTCGAAGGGCTCGGGGTGTCCGAAGACACGCTGGCCACCGCAGCGGCTATGCGCGCTCTGGGCGCCGATGTGCACCTGGACGGCGATCGAGCGAGGGTGCAAGGAGTCGGCCTGCGTGGCTTGCGCCCGCCTGGCGACCCGATCGACTGTCGTAACGCGGGGACGCTGATCCGGCTTCTGCCGGGTCTTCTGGCCGGCCAGGAAGGCAGGTTCGAGCTCATCGGCGACGAGTCGCTCAGCCGCCGCCCGCTCGAGCGCGTCGCCGAGCCGCTGCGGCTGATGGGCGCGGTCGCGGAGACGATGGAAGGGCACGCGCCACTGGTGGTCGAGGGACGGGGAGCGCTCGAGCCAGTTCGTTACGAGCTGCCGATTGCGAGCGCACAGGTCAAGTCCTGCGTGCTTCTGGCCGGCCTCTATGCGACACACGGGCGGACGGAGGTCGTCGAGCCGGCGCCCACCCGCGATCACACGGAGCGCATGCTCGAGGGCGCGGGCGTGCGCGTGCGGCGAAAGCCGGGCGCGCCGGCGGTCTGGCCGGCAGACCATCTCCTTACCCTCGATCTTCAGATTCCTGGCGACTTCTCCTCGGCGGCGCCCTTCATCGTTGCGGCGACGTTGCTCACCGGCTCGGAGCTGCGGCTGCAGGCGGTCGGCGTCAACCCGACGCGGACCGGGCTCTTGACGGTGCTCGAGCGCATGGGAGCTCGAGTCGCTCTCTTCAATCGCCGTTCGGCGGGAGGCGAGCCCGTCGCGGATCTGGAGGTAGCGCATGCGGACTTGGTCGCGACCACTATCGGCGCGGACGAGGTTCCGCTGCTCGTGGACGAGCTGCCGCTCTTCGCCCTGGCGGCCGGAATGGCGCGTGGCGACAGCGTCGTGCGAGGCGCGCAGGAGTTGCGCTTAAAGGAATCGGATCGAATCGAAGCCGTGAAAAACGCGCTCCGGCCACTTGGAATCCGCATCGAAACGACGCATGATGGCTTCCGGGTGCGTGGGGTTCCCTCCCGACCGAAGGGTGGGGGTGTGGTTGACGCAGCCAACGACCACCGGATCGCCATGCTCGCCGCCGTCTCGGGCCTCGTCTCTCGCGAGGGTGTCCGCATCGAGGGCGCCGAAAGCGTGGCGGTAAGCTTCCCCGACTTCTTCGCGATGCTCGAATCCATCGCGGTCAGGTGAGCGGGCGGGAGGACGGATGATCGTGGCGATAGACGGGCCTGCCGGCGCCGGTAAGAGCACCGTTGCACGGGCTCTGGCCCTCCGGCTCGGCTTTCGCTATCTCGACACGGGCGCGATGTACCGAGCCCTCACCTGGCTTGCGCTCGAGCGTGGGGTCGACCTCGATGACGGGAGCCCGCTCGGCACGCTTGCGGAGGCCTCACCGATCACCTTCGACGCCGACCGCGTTTCGATCGACGGGCAGGACGTGACCGAGGCGATCCGCCAGGCCGACATCGACCGGGTCGTCTCCTCGGTCGCGCGGCACCCCGAAGTGCGCGAGGTGATGCGTGACAGGCAGCGAGAGCTCGCGGAGCAGGGCGACGCCGTGATCGAGGGCCGTGACATCGGTACCGTCGTCTGCCCGCACGCGGACGTGAAGGTGTACCTGGTCGCCGAATCGGCCGAGCGGGCACGCCGGCGCGTCTCCGAGCGGCCGGAGATCGGCGCCGAGGCTCTCGCCACCGACCTACGTCTGCGCGACGAGCGCGACGCGGCCCAGATGCAGCCTGCGGCGGACGCGCAGACGATCGACACGACCGAGCTCGACATCGAGGGCGTGGTGGACTCGATCGAACGTCTCGTTCGCGAGCGCGCGAGGGCCCAGGCATGAGCGTCGCTCGCCAGCGGTTCGCTCCTCGGGTCATTGCGTTCCCGTGGATCCCCTTCTTCGACCTAGTGAGGGAACCTTCCGGTTCCCTCACGCACCCTCCACACGCTCATCGGCCGAAGGACGACCGATGAGCGCCTACCACTCCCTCGTCTACTGGACGGTCGGTAAGGGCCTGATGGGGACGTTCACGCGCTCGATGATGCGGCTCAAGGGCTACGGCCGCGAGCGCGTGCCGCGGGAGGGGGGAGCCGTGCTCGCGATGAACCACTTCTCCTACGCGGACCCTCCGGCGATCGGCGTCCTCTGTCCCCGCCGGATCGTCTTCGTGGCGAAGGTGGAGCTGCACGTGGTCCCAGGCTTCGGCTCCCTCATGCGTGCCCATGGCGCGCTCGCGGTGCGCCGAGGCGAGTCGGACCGCGAGGCGCTCCGCCTCATGCGAGAGACCGTGAGGAACAACGACCTGCTCGGTCTCTTCGTCGAGGGCACCCGGCAGAAGACCGGGGTCCCTGGAGAGGCCAAGCCGGGCGCCGCGATGGTGGCGATCCAGGAGGGAGTGCCGGTCGTCCCAGCCGCGATCCAGGGCTCGCAGTACTGGGGCTGGGGGAAGTGGACCGAGATCTCGGTCGCCTTCGGGGAGCCGATGCGCTTCGACGAGCACCCGCGCAACTCGCGTGGCTACCGCGAGGCGACCGACGAGATCGAGGCCGAGATCCGTCGCCTGTGGGAGTTCCTCGTCCACATGCACGAGCTCGGACGCCCCCGCGCCGTGCCGCCCAGGCGCGAGCACGTTCCCGCAAAAATCGGATGACAGCGCCTCTCCTCGGCACGGTTGCCGTCGTCGGCTTCCCCAACGTCGGCAAGTCGACGCTCGTCAACCGCCTCTCCGCCACGCGCGAGGCGGTCGTCTTCGAGACCCCGGGCGTCACGCGCGACCGCAAGGAGGTCGTGTGCGAGTGGGCCGGAAAGCGCTTCTTGCTGGTCGACACCGGCGGCGTCGATGTGGCCGACCCGTCCCCGATCACACGCGACGTGGCCGAGCAGGCCCGACGCGCGGTCGAGGAGGCCGACCTCGTCGTCTTCGTCACCGATTCGCGAGCCGGGGTGACCCCGGGAGACGAGGAGATCGCAGCGATCCTCCGGCGCTCCCGCAAGCCCGTCCTCATCGTCGCGAACAAGATCGACGATCCCAGCCGCGACACGGACGCGCTCGAGTTCCACCGGCTCGGGCTCGGAGATCCACTGCCGGCCTCGGCTCTCCACGGGCATGCCACCGGGGACCTGCTGGACCGGATCGTCGAGCTGCTTCCGGGCGAGGGCCGGCAGGAAGTGGGTGAGGACGCCATCCGCGTGGCGATCCTGGGGCGGCCCAACGTCGGCAAGTCGAGCCTGCTGAACGCCCTCGTCGGGCAGGAGCGCGTCATCGTCTCGGACGTCCCCGGAACGACGCGAGACTCGATCGACACGTTGCTCGAGCGCAGCGGGCGCACCTTCGTCCTCGTTGACACCGCGGGCCTGCGCCGCAAACGCCGTCAGCGCCAGGGAATCGAGTACTACTCGGAGCAGCGCGCGATCCGGGCAGCCGAGCGCGCTGACGTCGCCCTCGCCCTCGTCGATTCGAGCGAGGGGCTCGTCGATCAGGACCTGGCCGTCGCGGACATTGCCCGCACGGCGGGCTGCTCCACTCTGGTCGTCCTCTCCAAGTGGGACATCGCGTCGGTCGGGATCGAGGACGTTCGCGAGCGCCTCGCAGACCGCCTCCGCCAGCGTCCGCAGATCGTGGCGGTCTCGGCGCAGACCGGGCGAGGGGTCGGCAAGCTGCTCGATCGCGTCGAGGAGCTCTATACGAAGCACACGAGCCGAATCGCGACGGCCGAGCTGAACCGTTTTCTCGGGGAGCTGCGCGAGCAGCGTCCGGGCCCGTCCCGAAACGGGAAGCGCCTCAACCTCCTCTATGGGACGCAGGTCAGCGCCCGTCCGCCGCGGTTTCGCCTCTACGTCAACGATCCCGGCCTCATGACGCGCGACTACGGGTACTGGGTCGAGAACCGCCTGCGCGAGCGCTTCGAGCTGTCGGGAGTCCCGGTCATCATCGACTTCGTGCGCCGCTCGTGAGAGTTGTGGTCGTCGGCGCGGGCTCCTGGGGGACCACCTTCGCGGGCCTGCTCGAGGAGCGCGGGCACGAGGTGGTCGTCGCGGGGCGCCGGGCGCCCTTCGTTCCTGTCGCCGAGGCGCCCGTCGAGGAGGCGGACCTGGTCTGTCTCGCGGTACCGAGCCGGGTTTTCAGGGAGGTCGTCGAGGCGCTTCCCGGCAGGGCTCCGCGGCTGATCCTGACCAAGGGGCTCGATCCTGCGAGCGGCCGCCGCCTCTCGGAGGTGGCCGGTGACGTTCCCGTCGCCGTCTTGTCGGGGCCCAATCACGCCGAGGAGATCTCCCGCGGCCTGCCTGCGGCCGCTGTCCTCGCGAGCGAAGACGAGGAGTTGGCGACC
>JBKPFG010000141.1:0-14256 GCA_046728735.1 Actinomycetota bacterium | reverse complement strand
CGGCCCACGCACGACGAGATGGTCGAGGCGACGCGAGAAGGGATCCGGATCGCGAACGCGAGGGGCGTGACGTCGGTCCACGACAAGGACGGTTGGCTCGGCGCGCTCGGCGTCTGGCAGGAGCTCGAACAGGAAGGAGCGCTGACCCTGCGGGTGTGGCAGTCGCTCCCGCACGACCATGTCGACGCCCTCACCGAGATGGGCTTGCGGTCGGGACTCGGGAGCGACCTCGTTCGGGTCGGCTATATCAAGGCGTTCATGGACGGCACGCTCGGCTCCCGCACCGCCCGCCTCATGGACGGGTCGGGCGTCGCGATTACGAGCCGGGAGCAGTTCGAGGACATCGTCCGCCGCGCCGCGCGGGCGGGGTTCCCTGTCGCTGTGCACGCGATCGGAGACCGGGCGAACCGCGATGCGCTCGACGCGTTCGAGGCCGCTGCGGACGAGTGGCGCCCGCGCGGCCTCCGCCAGCGGATCGAGCACGCACAGCTCCTCACCTGGGAGGACGTGCCTCGCTTCGCCGAGCTCGGGGTCGCAGCCTCGGTCCAGTTCAGCCACGCCCCCTCTGACCGCGACCTCGCCGAGACGAACTGGGCCGGCTTGACCGACCGGGCCTATGCCTTCCGCTCACTCCTCGACGCGGGCGCCGTCGTCGCGAACGGATCCGATGCGCCCGTGGAGGAGCTGGATCCGCTCTTCGGGATCCGTGCCGGCGTCCTGCGCACGCTGGACGAGCGCGACGGCTGGCACGCAGAACAGCGCGTGACCGTCGAGGAGGCGTTCCACGCAACGTGCGTGACTCCCGCCTGGTTGGCACGCGAGGAGCGCCGTCGCGGGAAGCTCCTGCCGGGCTACTTCGCCGACCTCGTCGTGCTCGACCGCGATCCCTTCGACTGCCCGCCCGAGGAGCTGACCGAGGTGCAGGTAGTGGCCACCATGCTCGGTGGACGCTGGGTTTTCGGAGCCCCGCCCTGGGACTAGGAGGGCCTCCGAGTACAATCAAGTACATGCGAACGATGAGGCCCGTGCACGATGCGAACTGCTCGGTCGCGTGCACCGCGGACATCATCGGAGCCAAGTGGACGGCGGTGATCGTCCATGACCTCTCCGAGGGCCCGCGGCGCTTTTCCGAGCTGGAGCGATCCTGTCCGGGGATCAGCCCGCGGACGCTGTCGGAGCGCCTGCGAGTCCTCGAGCAGGAGGGAATCATCGCGCGGACGAGCGAGCGCCGGCGGGTCGACTACGAGTTGACGGCGAAAGGCGAGGCGCTGCTTCCCATCATCGACGCGATGAGGCAGTTCGGGCACGAGTGGCTCGTCCCCGAGCACGGGCACGAGCACGAAGGCTCGCGCCAGCTCGTCGGCTAGCTCAGGTCTGCGAGCGCCAGGAGGGTCTCGCGCGCGGTCGCGACCCCCAGGGGCACGTAGCGCGCGAGCAACCGCTCGTTGGGGGAATGCATGTTGGCTCCGGGGAGTGCGAATCCCGAGAGAATCGTCGGGATTCCCTTGGCTGCGAGCGCAGGCACGATCGGAAGCGTGCCGCCGCTGCGAAGCAGCAGGGGACGGCGGCCGAGGACGCGCTCGAAGGCCTCCTGCGCAAACCGCACCGCCGGCGAGTCGGGCGGGATGAGCCCTGCAGGCGAGGAGGCCCAACGCTCGATCTCGAGGTCGGCGCCCGCCGGAGTGGAATCGCGCAGGAGCCGCTGGAAGACCGCATCGATCTCCTCCACGTCCTGTCCCGGAGCCAGCCGAATAGAGACGTTCGCCTCCGCCGCCACGGGCAGCACAGTCTTCTGGAAGTTCGGCTCGCCGACCGAGATCCCATGGACGTCCACTGCTGGGCTCGCGACCGTGCGTGCGTAGAACTCGTCCGCGGCTGTCTCGTCCAGCGGCCTCGCCCCGGCTTCGGCGAGCACGGCCTCGCCCGGATCGAGCTCCTGCCACGAGGCTCGCTCCTCCTCCGTGGGATCGATCACCCCCGCGCGGACCGCCTCGGGCGTCGAGATGACGGCCTCGAGGGTGCGCATGAGCGCGTGGGCGGCGTTCAGCGCGGCGCCGCCGAAGACTCCCGAGTGGAGATCGCGGTCACCCGTCGTGAGGCGGAGGTGGTAGTAGATGAGCCCGCGGACACCGAGGTCGAAGGCCGGCACGTCCTCGCGTGGCATGCCGCTGTCGAAGATGATGCAGGCGTCTGCACCGCGTTCGTCTCGCTCCAGGAACTCGACGATCGAGTGGCCCCCGGTCTCCTCCTCGCCGTCGAACGCGACCCGCACGTTTACCGGCAAGAGCCCCTCGACGCCCAGCCGCTCGGCCGCCTTGAGCAGCAGGTAGGCATTGCCCTTGTCGTCGACGGCGCCGCGCGCGTAGATGTAGCCGTCGCGGATCTCGGGCTCGAACGGCTCGGACTCCCAGAGCTCGAGCGGCGCCGGAGGCTGCACGTCGAAATGGCCGTAGAGCAGGATCGTCGGCGCGCCGTTCGCACCGTTGGAGGCCGGAATCTCGCCGACGACGAGCGGCGACGTCTCCGTCTGCTGGATCTCCGCGTCTCCGCCCGCGCCCTGGACGAAATCCCGTAGCCACCGACCCGCCTGCTGGACGTCGTCCGCGTGCGTGGGGTCAGCGCTGATGCTGGGGATGCGGAGCCACTCGTAGAGCTCCTCGAGCCAGGCGGCGTCGGGCTGGTCGCTCACGGCGAGCCAGTCTAGTGACCCGCGGCCGAGGCGCGAGCCGCCTCAGGCGGCGACTTCGCGGAGCTTCTGTGACTCGGCGAGAGCCTGCAGCTTCTTCAGGCTCTGGTTCTCGATCTGCCGCACTCGCTCGCGGGTGACGTTGAACGTCCGCCCAACCTCGTCGAGCGTGCGCGGATGCTGGCCGTCGAGCCCGTAGCGAAGCTCGAGGACGCGCCGCTCGCGCGGTGTCAGGGCTCCGAGGATCCGCTTGAGAGTCTCCTTGCGGAGGGTGGTCTCGGCCGCCTCGTCCGGGAGCGCGACGGACTGATCGGCGAGGAAGTGTCCGAACTCGGATTCCTCCTCGTCGCCCACAGGCTTCTCCAGGGAGACCGGTGCCTGAGCGCTTCGCCTGATCTGCTCGACCTCCTCGCGGTCGAGCTCGAGCTCATGCGCGATCTCCTCCGCGGTCGGGTCGTGGCCGAGCTCGGCGAGCAGCTTGCGCTCCGCCCGGCTGATCTTGTTCAGCTTCTCGACCACGTGGACCGGCATACGGATCGTCCTCGCCTTGTCGGCGAGCGCTCTCGCGACCGCCTGGCGGATCCACCAGGTGGCGTAGGTCGAGAACTTGAAGCCCTTGCGGTAGTCGAACTTCTCCGCGGCGCGTACGAGCCCGATCGTTCCCTCCTGGATCAGGTCGAGGAAGGGCAGGCCCTGATTGCGGTAGTTCTTCGCGATCGAGACGACGAGGCGGAGGTTGGCCTCGACCATCTGCTGCTTCGCCCGGTGATCGCCGCGCTCGATCCGCTTCGAGAGCTCGACCTCCTGCGCGGCGGTGAGCAGCGCGACCTTGCCGATGTCCTTGAGGAAGAGCTGCAGGGCGTCCGTGGAGACGTCGTTCGCCTCCGGCTCGAGATCGAGGTCCGCCACGTCCTCCGGAGCGACCTCGAGCACCTCGATATGAAGCTCTTCGAGCGCCTGGTAGAACTCGTCGATCTGCCCAGCCTCGAGCTCGAGCTCGTCGAGCCCGAGTGCGATCTCCTCCTGCGTCAGGAACCCCGCGTCCTGGCCCTGGCGGACGAGCGCCTTGGCGGCGTCCTCCTCCAGCAGCATCACGGCTCCCGCTCCATTCCCTCTCCCCTCAGCCATCTGACCCCCCTCACTTGACCGTAGTGCCGGTCGACGGTTTGTCAACGCCTTGCCTGTCGAAAGTTCGGAGCGTGTGTGGCGCAACTTTTCCACGAGTGGCGGACATACTGCCATGGGCCAAGTGGACTATTTGTTTGTCGTTAGGTCCCAATGGCTTCAAGACGAGAAAGGAGCGCTCGGGCTTCCTTTCCGTAGAAGCCGCCGCGATCGGCGTCGGCAGCGCGTTGCAGCTGCCTGCGAGCCTCTTGCACGTCCCTGAGCCAGAGCAGGAGCAAACCGAGGTGGAATCTGACGAGAGCAGACCGTGGATGTGCCTTGGCCAGTGGCCCCAGGCGCGAGAACGCCTCCGCCGGCGCGGCCTTGTCGAAGCGCCCGACCGCATCGGCGACCTGCGCGTCGAGACTTCCTGGATCGAGCTCGAGCGCACGCGCGAAAGCCTCGCGCGCCGAGACGGACCGCCCGACGCGCTGGAGAGCGACTCCGTAGAGGAGGTTCGCCCTCACGCCCCCCTTCGCGGCCTGGCGCCGCAGGGCTTCGAGCTGATCCGCGGCCGATTGTTGCCCGAGGTCAAGCGTGGGCGCGAAGCTGGGGTAGAAGTAGGGCCTGCCCGGCGCCATGTCGGGGTGGAGCAGGTCTTCGGCTCGGAGGGCCGACGGCGTGTCGGACTCCACCTCGAGCGCCTGCCTCCACTGGGCTACCGCCTGCTGATCGTCGCCGGCGGCGTACAGGGCGAGGCCGAGGTGCAGGTGGACGAGCGCCGAGCGCGGGTGCTCGACGGCGAGCTGCCGAAGACGGAGAAGGGTCGAGTCGGGCCAGCCCGCGATCGCAGCTCCGACGGCGGCCTCGAGGGAATCCGGGTCCTTCTCGAGCAGCGCTGCGAACTGACCCCGGGCGGCCGCTCGGTTGCCGTCGTCGTAGGCCCGCTCCGCCTGCCGTAGGCCCTTCGCCTCGGCGTCGTTGCGCAGGACAACGCTCAGCTCCAGGCCAGGAGCTCCGCGATTCGTGGGGCGGCTCTGGGTGTTTTCGTCCTCGCCTCTGCCGATCACTGTCGCCCCGACTGCGACGCCGGCAGCCGCGAGCGCGACGACGCCGACGATGAGGCGCACACGGGTGCGGGGGGACACGCAGCGAGCGTAGCCCGCCCGGCGAAAACTGCGCCGTCCAAGAGGGCGGGCGTTGCTATATTCGGTAAAGCAACTACCGATGCCGACCTACAGAGAGCTCCTGCAGCAGGTCAAGGGCGAGATCGACGAGATCGACGCTTCGCGCGCGCGCGAAATCATCGAAGAGGAGTCCCCCTCGATCGTCGACGTGCGCGAGCGCGAGGAATGGGACGAAGGTCACATCCCCGGAGCGGTGCACGTTCCTCGCGGCCACCTGGAGTCGCGGATCGAGCGAGCGGCGCCCGACAAGTCGCGGCCCGTGGTCGTCTACTGCGCGGCCGGAAACCGCTCGGCATTCGCGACGAAGACTCTGGAGGAGCTCGGCTACGAGCGGGTGGTGTCGCTCGCCGGCGGCTTCACGGACTGGAAGCGCAACGGCTTTCCCTACGAGGTTCCCGAGGCGCTCGACGAGACGAAGCGGCGCCGCTATAGCCGCCACCTCCTCATCCCCGAGGTCGGTGAGGAAGGACAGCTGCGCCTTCTACAGTCGCGGATGCTGCTGATCGGCGCCGGGGGGCTGGGGTCGCCGGCCTCGCTCTATCTGGCCGCCGCGGGAGTGGGGACGCTCGGAATCGTCGACGACGACGTCGTCGACGAGACGAACCTCCAGCGCCAGATCGTCCACTCGACCGAGCGGCTGGGAGATTCCAAGGCCGACTCGGCCAAGCGGACGATCGAGGCCCTGAACCCCGACGTCACCGTGAATGTCTTCAAGGAGCGGCTGACCTCGGAGAACGTGGACCGGATCCTCGGTGAAGGCTGGGACGTGATCGTCGACGGCGCGGACAACTTCCCCACGCGCTACCTCCTGAACGACGCCTCGGTCTGGCACCGCATCCCGCTCGTGCACGGCTCGATCTTCCGCTTCGAGGGACAGGTGACGGTTTTCAAGCCCTTCGAGGGCCCCTGCTACCGGTGCCTCTTCCCGGCACCCCCTCCGCCGGAGCTCGCGCCGAGCTGCGCCGAGGGCGGCGTGCTGGGCGTCCTCCCGGGCATCATCGGCTCGCTGCAGGCCAACGAGGCGCTGAAGCTCGCACTTGGCATCGGCGAGCCCCTGATCGGACGCCTGCAGATGTTCGACGCCCTCGCCGGCGAGTTCACGGAGATCCGGCTCCGCCGCGACCCCACGTGCCCCGTTTGCGGCGAGAACCCGACGATCACCGACTACATCGACTACGTGGAGTTCTGCCAGGGCGGCAGGACCCACGTCGCCTGATGCCGCGCGTCCGCATCCCACCGACGCTGCGCGACGCGGTCGGCGGCGCCAGGGAGGTCGAGGCTTCGGGATCGACACTGCGCGACCTGCTCTCCGACCTCGCCGAGCGCTTTCCAACGCTCGGGCGCCAGGTGCTCGGGGACGGCTCGGAGCTGGCTCCTTTCGTGAACGTCTACGTCGACAACGAGGACGTCCGCACGCTGGAAGGCCTCGACACCCCGCTCGGGGAGAACGCAACCGTGATCCTGCTCCCGGCCATGGCCGGCGGCGAGCGGACGCTGACGTCGTCCCTCCTCGAGGCGGTCGGGTCCACGCCGCTCGTCGAGCTCTCGCGGCTCGCTCCGCACGAGGGCGTGCGGCTCTACGCGAAGCTCGAGGGCCAGAATCCCACCGGGTCGATCAAGGACCGGGTCGCCAAGACCATGGTCGAGGCTGCGGAGGCCTCCGGCGAGCTCGAGCCCGGACGCGAGCTGCTCGAGCCGACCAGCGGCAACACCGGGATCTCCCTCGCGATGGTCGCGAAGCTGAAGGGGTACCCGCTCACCTGCGTCCTGCCCGAGAACTCGACCCCCGAGCGAATCAAGCTGCTCAACCTGTACGGCGCCAAGCTCGTCTTCTCTCCGGCAGCCGATGGGTCGAACGGGGCGGTGAGGGTCGCCCTGGCCCTGGCGGCGCGTGATCCGCGCTACTTCATGCTCAACCAGTACGCGAACGAGGCAAACCCCCGCGCCCACTACGAAGGGACGGGCGCGGAGATCGCCGAGGCCCTCCCGCGGGTCGACGCCCTGGTGGCCGGCCTCGGCACCGGCGGAACGCTCATGGGCGCCGGAGAGCGTCTGCGCGAGTCGTTCGCGGACGTCCTCGTGGCCGCTGCTGAACCGCTTCAGGGCGATCTCGTCTACGGCCTGCGCTCGCTCGCGGACGGGTATGTGCCTCCGATTCTCGACGTCTCCCGCCTCGACCGGAAGATCCTCGTCTCCAACCATGAATCCATCCAGGGTGTCCGCGACCTTCTCGACCGTGAAGGCATCTTCGCGGGCGTTTCCTCGGGCGCCGTCGTGCACGTGGCGCGCCTGCTCGCCGAGGAGCTCGAGGAGGGCACGATCGTCTGCGTCCTCGCCGACGGCGGCTGGAAGTACCTCTCCGCCGAGTTCTGGACCGAAGGCGCCCAGTCGATGGAAGACCGCCTCTGGTGGTGATCCCGGCCGGCGTCCGCTCGAGGCTCGTCGAGCACGCCGAGGCCGAGAGCCCCAACGAGGCGTGCGGGCTGATCGCGTTCCGCGACGGAGTCGCAGAGCGCTACGTCCCCGGCCGCAACCGGGACGCGAGCCCCTATCGCTTCGATCTCGACGTCGATCCCGAGGCCTGGTTCCTCGAAGACGAGGGCTACGAGCTGGCCGTCTTCCACTCGCACCTGTCGAGCCCGCCGCGACCGTCGCGAACGGACGTCGAGAACATCGGGCTCTGGGAGGGCCGCCCCTACGTGATCCTGTCGCTCCGCGACGCCGAGCTCGCGGCGTGGCGCATCGCCGAGGGGCGCGTCGAGCCCCTCGAGCTCGAGCGAGACTAGGGCCCGCCCGAGTGGGCCAGTGGTAGGGCCGACCCGGTGCGCGGACATAGCCGAGCGACGGTCGCCCGCAGGCGCTCCATCGCAAAGGGCTTGTCGATCACGTCCTGCGCGAGCTCGCTCTCGGCCGCACTCAGGAGATAGCTCGCCCCGGTGAGGAAGACGATCGCCAGATCGGGACGCTCGGCAGCGAGCCGGCGGGCGATCTCGATGCCGCTGTCGCCGCCCATGCGGATGTCGAGCAGGACGAGCGCGGCGCGTCCGTCGCCCAGAGCCTCGTCGAGCTCGCGCGCAGAGGCGGCGCTTCGCACCTCATACCCATCCGGCTCGAGGTTGAGGGCAACGAGCATGCGTGCTCCCCAGTCGTCATCGGCGATCACGATTGCGGGTGCCTGCGAGTACTGACGGATCTTCTCCACCGGCGGCCTCCTCGACCTGAGGCGGCCGCAACGCCTCTTTCCCTCATTGTCGGCAGCAGCCGCCCCGTGTAAAGAGGCAATTTGCCTAGGAAGATGGGTCGGGAGGGAAAGACTGTTCTTCCGAGGGTGGTTTTCGCCGCCGCAAACGGGGAAGATCGAAGAGGCGGGACCATGCCCCTCCGCATCCGAGTCAGCGGCTCCGCGCGCGCGGACGACCTCCTCGCTTACTTGCGCAGGCTAGGTGCCGATGCGCGCCTCGAGGGGGAGGCGATCACCGTTCGCCGCCGCCACCCACCCGTCCGCGGTGAGCCGGCAAGCCAGGATCGGATCGAGCTCGAGTTTCTTCTGCGCGCGTGGGCGGGGACGCGCTCGGGGATGGATTTCGAGGTCGAAGAGGCGGCCTAGGGATTCCTAGCCGACGTTGAAGGTCCTGCGCATCTTGCTCGGATGCACGTCGCAGAGATAGGTGTAGGTGCCCGGGGACAACGTCACCGTCCAGCGCCGTCGCCCGACGAAGGAGACGCCGGTTCGCCGGTCGACCCCCGGCCCCGTGAGGTGGAAGTTGTGATTCGAGGCCCGGTCGCGGACGGTGATCCGCTTCGTGCCGGGCGAGAGATGCGTGACCAGCGATCCGTCGGCCCGCTTGAGCGTGATCGTCGTATCCGGTCCCACCCGTGCGTAGAGGCGGGCGGCGGCCACGGAAGGCACGACGAGGGCGACGAGAGCCGCGGCGACGAGAGCGATCCTGAGCTGCATGCCCCCTCTACGGCGTGGGGGTCTAGTCGGATTGCCCCCCGGCCGCGAGCTCGTCGGTCCGCTTCGCCAGCTCGACGTCCCGCTCGGTGATCGCCCGCTTTGTGTGCGTCCACCAGCGAACGGTGACCGCGTTCCAGGAGATGGAGATGTCCGGGTGGTGATCGGCGGCCTCGGCGGCGTCGGCCAAAAGGTTGACGAACGCCATCGCCTCGACGAAGTCCTTGAACCGGAAGCCGCGCTGGAGCGCGCCGCGCACCTCGTTCCAGCCCTCCGGGTAGACGAGCTCGTCCGCCATCACTCGAAAGGATGCCGGTTCGCTCAGCGCGTGGCCTGTCCGGCCGATAAGGAGACCGTGACGCTCCTCCGCGCCACGCTCGCCCTCCTCGTTCCGGTGGCCCTCGCCGCACCGGCCGCAGCCCACCCGCTCCCCGGCGCGCCCGACTGCCCGGTCTTCCCCGAGACCAGCGTCTGGAACAAGCGGGTCGACAACCTGCCCTTGCGCAAGGGCTCACGCACGATCGTCAACGCCATCGGCGCCGATCTCCACGTGCACGCCGACTTCGGTTCCGGTCTCTGGAACGGCGGTCCCATCGGCATCCCGATCACGGTCGTGGACTCGACGACGCCCCTGTCCACGGTCGATTTCGACTACGCGCACGAGAGCGACCCGGGCCCGTACCCGATCCCGGACGACGTCGCCATCGAGGGCGGCTCCTCGGCCGACGGCGACCGCCACGCGATCCTCGTCGATTCCGAGTCTTGCACCCTCTACGAGCTCTACCACCTCTACCCCCTCGTGGTCGGCGGGCTCCGGCGCGATCTGGGATCTCACGTCGAACGCGCTCAGGCCTCGCGGGTGGACGTCGGCCGACGCGGCGGGGCTGCCGATTCTCCCCGGCCTCGCCCGCTACGACGAGGTGGCCGCCGGCTCGATCGACCATGCTCTCCGTTTTCACCGTCAGCCGCTCGCGGCGCGCCTACATCTATCCCGCCCGGCACTTCGCCAGCTCGCGCACGAGCAAGAGCCTCCCGCCGATGGGTCTTCGCCTGCGCCTTCGCAGGGACTACTTCATCGGGAGCTTCCCGCCGCAGGCCCAGATCGTCCTCCGCGCGCTCAAGCGCTACGGGATGATCGTGGCCGACAACGGCTCCAGCTGGTACGTCTCCGGCGCGCCGGATCCAGGCTGGGACAACGACGACCTGCACACGCTCGGGAGGGTCAAGGGCCCGAACTTCCGGGTCGTCGACACGTCGACCCTCCGCCCGTAACGCCGGACGCCGCCGCCCTCGCGGGCGGGCACCCTCCCGGACGAGGTCGCCGCGATTACGAGCGACCCGGAGGCGTGGCAACCGCACTGAAGACGTGCGTGCGGCTTGGCCGGACGAAGACGGTCTGGCCCTTGTGCAGCTCGAGCTCCTCGGCCTCGTCCCGCGTCACCTGAGCCGAGACGCGGCGCCCATCGTCGAGCATCAGCTCGGCACGCACTTCGAAACCCAGGTGAACGACCCGCTCGACTATCGCCTCCGTGGAATGGCCGTTGGGCTCATGCCTGACCTCGAGGTCGTGCGGGCGGATCCAGGCCTCGCCCAGGCGGTTGGCGGGCCCGACGAAGCTCATCACGAACTCGTTGGCGGGATGCTCGTAGAGGTCGCGCGGCTTCCCGGTCTGCTCGATGCGCCCCTCGTTCATGACCGCGACGCGATCGGCGACGTCCATCGCCTCCTCCTGATCGTGCGTCACGAGCACGGTCGTCACCGGGACCTCCTCGTGCAGGCGACGGAGCCAGGCGCGAAGCTCCTTGCGGACGCGGGCGTCCAGCGCGCCGAAGGGCTCGTCGAGGAGCAGGACGCGGGGCTCGGCGGCAAGGGCGCGCGCGAGCGCCATGCGCTGCCGCTGGCCGCCCGAGAGCTGCGAGGGATAGCGGTCGGCGAGCCCGTCGAGCTGGACGAGGCGGAGCAGCTCCCCCACCTTGTCGCGGATCTCGCCCTTGGGCCGCTTGCGGATCTCGAGCGCGAAACCGACGTTGCCGCGCACGCTCATGTGCTTGAAGGCAGCGTAGTGCTGGAAGACGAAGCCGACCCCACGTTGCTGCGGGGGAACGCCGGTCGCGTCCTCTCCGTGGATGGCCACCGCTCCCTCGTCCGGCTGCTCGAGGCCGGCGACGATGCGCAGGAGGGTGGACTTCCCGCTCCCGCTCGGGCCGAGCAGCGCCGTCAGCGACCCGCTCGCTATTGCGAGCGAGACGTCGTCGACCGCGAGGTAATCACCGAAGCGCTTCGTTACCCGGCGAATCGCTATCGCCACGGGGAGTCTCCTTTCGAAGCAGGGTCATGAGGAGGAGGGTGATGAGGGCGAGGAACGCGAGCTCGACGGACGCGGTGTACGCACCCGTGAGATCGAAGCTCTGGAAGCGGTCCTGCACGTGGAGCGTGAGCGTCTCCGTCCGGCCCGCGATGCTGCCGGAGACGATCGAGACCGCCCCGAACTCTCCGATCGCACGTGCGGTCGTCAGCACGATGCCGTAGGTCACGCCCCAGCGGATCGCGGGCATCGTCACGCGGAAGAACGTGCTGAGCGGCGAGGCTCCGAGCGTCCACGCGGCCTCCTCCTGCTCGATCCCGACCTCACGGAGCACCGGGATCGTCTCTCGGACGACGAACGGCAGTGAGACGAAGATCGTCGCGAGGACCATCCCGGGCAGGGCGAAGATGACGCTGATCCCATGGCCGACTAGCCACTCGCCCAGCCAGCCCGTGCGCGCGTAGACCAGATAGAGAGCGAGGCCGATCACGACGGGCGAAAGGGCGAACGGCAGGTCGATGACCGCGTTGAGCACGCCCTTCCAGCGGAAGTTGTCCCGGACGATGACGAGCGCACAGACGATCCCGAAGATCGTGTTCGCGGGCACCGCGATGATCGCGATGACGAGTGTCAGCCAGAGCGCGTGCAGCGCTTCCGGCGTCGTGGCGGCGTCGATCACCGGGCCGAGGCCGTGCTGGAAGGTGCGCCAGAAGACGAGGCCGACCGGAAAGACGAGCAGCGCAGCCAGGTAGCCGAGGGCGGCGAAGCGAAGACCGAGCCTAGCCGCCATGGGAGAACCTCCAGCGGCGAACGACGTCGAAGGCGATCAGCGTCACGAGGGAGACCAGCAAGAGGACGACCGACACGGCCGCGGCTCCCGAGGCGGCGTCGCTCTCGACGAGGCTGAAGATGTGGACTGAAGCAACCTCGGTCTTGAAGGGGATGTTCCCCGAGATGAGCACGACCGACCCGAACTCCCCGATCGAGCGCGCGAAGGCCAGCGCACAGCCCGAGAGGATTGCGGGCGCGAGATTCGGGAGCACGATCCGGCGGAAGATCGTCCCGGAATGTGCCCCGAGCGACGCGGCTGCCTCCTCCATCTCGCGGTCGAGCTCGAGCAGGACCGGCTGGACGGAACGGACGACGAAGGGCAGCGTCACGAAGAGCAGCGCCATGACGACCGCCGCCCGCGTGTAGGCGACGTTGACGCCGAAGGGGCCGCGAGGCCCGTAGAGCGCCAGGAGCGTCAGCCCGGCGACGATCGTCGGCAGCGCGAACGGAAGGTCGATGAGGGCGTTGATGAAGGCCTTCCCACGGAAGGAGTCGCGGACGAGCACCCAGGCGATCAGCGTTCCCGCGACCGCGTTCACGAGCACGACGATGAGCGAGGCGGCGAAGGTCAGCTTCAGGGCGGCTACCGAGGACGGGCTCGAGACCGTGCGCCAGAAGCTGTCGGCCCCGTTCTCGGTCGACTTCCAGACGACCGCGGCGAGCGGCAGCAGGACGATGAAGCCGAGATAGGCAGCGGCGAAGCCGCGCCCGAGCAGGAAGCGCCCGGGCGCGGCCCGACGGGCAGCAGGAAGAGCGAGGGCTCTAGCCGCTATCCGTCGACACCCCCAGCTCCTGCTCGATCTTGGCGACGACCCCGGTGTCCGGGTCGAAGAACTTGTCCTTGACGACGCCCCAGCCGCCGAACCTCTGAATCGTGAAGAGGCCTGGCGGATCGGGGAAGTCGGGTCCCGCCGAGATGCCCTGCACGACCGGCCGGTAGCCCTTCTCGGCGAAGATCTTCTGGCCCTCGTCGCTCAGCAGGAAATCGACGAACGCCTGCGCGGAGGGCGGTGCGTCCTTCGTCGCGGCGATGGGGTTCTCGATCAGGATCGTCTGGTCGGGGACGACGTAGTCGACGTCCTCCCCCTGCTGCTGCGCGGTGATCGCCTCGTTCTCGTACGCCAGCATGACGTCGCCCTTGCCGCCGACGAAGGTCTGCAGGGCTTCGCGCGCGCTCTTGTCCTGTACCGGGGTCTGGCTGAGCAGCTGGTGCAGGTAGTCGAGCGCTTCCTGCTCCGTCTTGCCGAGCTCGAGCTGGGCTCCGTAGGCGGCCATCAGGTTCCAGCGGGCCCCGCCGGAGGTAAACGGATTGGGCGTGATCACCTCGATCCCGGGCTGCACGAGGTCGTCCCAGGTCTTGATCCCCTTCGGATTGCCCTTGCGGACGACGAAGACGACGACGGAGTCGGTGACCATGCCCTGGTACTGGTCCGAGTTCCAGTCCGAGTCGACGATGCCCGCATCCACGAGCCGGGTCATGTCCGGCTCGAGGGAGAACTCGACCACGTCCCCGGGGAGCCCGGCCTCGACGGCCCGGCTCTGCTCGCCGGACGACGCGTAGGACTGGTCGAAGGAGACGTCTTTCCCTGCTGCGGTCTTCTGGAAGGCCGGGATCAGCTCCTCGTAGGCCTCCTTGGGGGTGGAGTACGCCACGAGCGTGAGCTTGCTGCTTCCCGACGCGCCACCAGTCCCGCTCTCCGAGACGCCGCCGCAGGCGGAAGCCACAAGGAATACGAATGCCGCCAGAGCCGTCCCAAGTCCCAGGTCGCGCCTCAATGTGCCTCCAGATCTCGACAAAGATTGTCAGCAATACTGATTATGATTGTCGAGCAAACTAACTTCGGATGTCTTTGCTGTCAAACTTGTATGAAAAGAGACTCAGATGTGGGTTACACGCCGAACCGATTACGCGACTCGAGCCGTCTTGGCGCTCGCAATCAGCGAGGACGCGCTCAGCCTCGACGAGCTCACGGAAACGACTGCCGCTCCGCGGTCCGTGTTGGAGCAGGTGATGCCGATGCTGCGGGCGGCGGGGATCGTCAGATCAGCGCGGGGTCCCGGCGGGGGCTACCGCTTGAACCACCCTCCGGAGGAGCTCACGCTTGAGCGCGTTGTGCGCGTCTTCCAGGGGCAGCTTGCGCCAATCGGCTATGCGACCCGCCACGAGCCCGACCCCTGTCCAGCGATC
>JBKPFG010000228.1:0-21341 GCA_046728735.1 Actinomycetota bacterium | reverse complement strand
GAGCTCGCGACACTCGAGGCGCGTAACGCGGGCAAGCCGATCTCGGACGCCCGCGGCGAGATGGGGATGGTCGTGGACGTCTTCGACTACTACGCGGGGGCGCCCGAGCGGCTCCTCGGCGACACGATTCCCGTGGCCGGGGGCATCGACATGACGTTCCGCGAGCCGCTCGGCGTCGTCGGGCTCATCACCCCCTGGAACTTCCCCCTCACGATCGCGAGCTGGAAGCTCGGGCCCGCGCTTGCGGCAGGGAACACGGTGGTGCTAAAGCCTGCCGAGCTGACCCCGCTGACGGCCATGAGGCTGGAGAAGCTCGCCCTGGAGGCCGGGCTGCCCGAGGGCGTGCTCAACGTCGTCAACGGGCCGGGCCGCGTTGTTGGCGAGCGGATCGTCGAGCACCCGGACGTGGCCAAGGTTGCCTTCACCGGCTCGACGGAGGTCGGCCGCCGGATCGGCGAGCTCGCGTCGCAGTCGATCAAGCGCGTCACGCTCGAGTTGGGCGGGAAGTCGGCCAACATCGTCTTTGCGGACGCCGATCTCGAGCAGGCCGCGGGCTCCGCGCCGCTCGCCGTCTTCGGCAACGCGGGGCAGGACTGCTGCGCGCGCTCGCGGATCCTCGTGGAGCGGAGCGCGCTCGACGACTTCCTCGCAGCGCTCGAGGCGTCGGTCACGGCGCTCCGGGTCGGTGACCCGTTGGACGAGGCGACGCAGATGGGCCCGCTCATCTCGGCCGATCACCGGGAGAAGGTCGCCTCCTACGTGGACGACGGCGCCCCGGTCGCCTTCCGCGGCTCCGCGCCCGAAGGGCCCGGTTACTGGTTCCCGCCCACCGTGCTCTCACCGGTCTCGAACCGGGACCGCGCAGCCCGCGAGGAGATCTTCGGCCCGGTGGCGGCCGTGATCCCCTTCGAGGGCGAGGAGGAAGCGATCCGGCTCGCCAACGACACGATCTACGGCCTTTCGGGCTCCGTCTGGACACGGGACGGCGCCAAGGCGCTGCGCGTCGCGCGCTCGCTCGAGACGGGCACGATCTCCATCAACTCGAACACCTCGGTGCGCGTGACGACACCGTTCGGAGGCTTCAAGCAGTCCGGCGTCGGCCGCGAGCTCGGCCCGCACGCGCTCGAGCACTACACCGAGCTCAAGAACGTCTTCCTGGCGACCTGATCAAAAGTCGATCCCGTCGAGGTGAACCCCCGGCGTCGAGGCGTCCAGCAACAGCGGGTGCCAGCGCATTCCGGTGAGGGTCGTCCCGAGGAACACCCTGCCCGAGAAGCGGCGCTGATCGACGAGTCGGCCATCGGCGAGCAGCCGGAGACGGGTTTGTTCGGGTGCCGAGACGTGCAGGACGATTGCCCCCTCGCCGTACACCCAGATCGTCGACTGGGGCAAGAGCGTCGTCCGTCCGCGCCAGCCGCTGCAGAGGAGTTGGCGAAAGCGCGGCGGCTCCGGTACCGATGGCTCGGCGCTCGACCTCCCCGGTTCAAAGAGCGTGACCGCGCCGCCCGCAGCGGCCGGCGTCCAGCCGAGATCGACGAGTGAGCGCCACGCGAACCAGGCTCCGCGGCGGTGTGCCTGAAGGTAGAGCCCTTGGTGGAAGAGGATTCGCGTGATCCCGAGTCGCGTGAGCTCTGCTCTGTCGGCGGGCAGCCAAACTCCGCAGTTCAACCGCGCGTGCTTCGCGAAAAAGACGAACGCCTCCTGGGGCGCTAGGGTCGAGTAGCCGTTCGGATGCTCCCGGGCCGCCTGGAGCTCGTAGTAGTCGTAGACGCTGCCGTAGTGGACTCCCGGCTCGAAGAGGGGAAGCTCCAGTGCTCGGCCCGGCGGTGAGGCGGCGAGCGCGGCGTACGCGTCGTTGTCCGGGTCCGCTGCCGTGGCCGCGAGCGGCTCGACGATCAGGTCGACCGCGACGAGCACGACGAGCGCGCAGGCGAACGCCGTGGCACGCCGACCGAGGCGGCCGAGCAGCTCGGCACAGGCGAAGGCAGCGAGCGCTGCGAGTGCGAGGTCGGCGATGGGGAGGAGGCGGCCGGGCACCCGGGTGAAGTGGAGGGGCGGGAAGTTGCGCCAGAGAGCCGCATAGCCGGGGACATGCGTCCCCAGAGCGAGGACGACGGGGACGACGGCTGCGAGGCCGAGCAGGATCGCAAGCCGACGGCGTCCACGTGCGAGCAGCACGAGCCCGACGAGCGCGAGCACAGGTGTCAGCCAGCCGAGGTAGACGAACTCTTCGCTCCGGGGCTCATGCCAGCGGTCGAGGAAGTCGAGCGGCTCCGCCGAGTAGTGGCGGAGCTCAGAGGTCGACCGCCCGGCTTCCTCCGGCGAGCCGGCGATGAGCGTGTAGCGGATGAGGAGCCCAACGCCGATCGCCGTGAGTGCCCCGCCGAGCGTCCAGAAGAAGGCAACCGGCCGATAGCGGAGGGCGGCGTACGCGAGGGCCAGCGGAATCGCTCCCAGCGCGAGGTGCACCTGGCCGGAGAGGGGCACCGAGACGATCGCGAGCGCCGCGAGCGCTCCCCAGGCATTTGCGCGGCCGGGCGAGGAGGCCGCCCGCGCCCGCTCGATCGCCCAGAGCGCGAGCGGCAGGAAGACCGCCGCCCAGCCGAGCAGGTGGCCTGCGCTCTGCTCGAGCCGGTAGGGCGCCAGAGCGAAGACGAGGCCCCCGATCGCCGCCGGCCAGATGCCGAGGTTGAGACAGCGGAGCCAGAGGTACGTCAAGAGCCCGGCTCCGACGATCGTCCCGAGGAGGAGCAGGTTCCAGGCGACGACGGGGCCGAAGGCCGCCTCGAGGGGCCAGAACGGAAGGCCGAAGGGCCATCCTCCGACCACCGTCTGCGGCTCCACGAGCGGCTGGAAGCTGTACGCGTCCTTCCAGGGGGCGTGGCCGTGCGCGAGCTGGTGCCCGACGAGCCAGAAGCGGTAGACGGACTGGAGGTGGTCTCCGCCCGGCGGCTCGCCCGCGCCGAGCCGGTCGCTGGCCATGAAGGCGCTGCCGAAGGAGGTGATCGCAGGCCACGTGGCGGCCACGGCGGCCGCCGCATAGAGCGCGGTTACGAGAGCGAGCGGGCGGCCGAGGCCAGCTCGTCGAAGTCGGGCACGTCTCCCGGCTCGTACCGCCATGCTCCGCGGATGATGCCGTCTGCGCCCACGAGGAAGGCGGTCCGCTCGGCGACTCCGGTCATCCCGCGGTAGTCCTGCGCGATGTCGAAACCGGCCACGGCCTCACCGTTCCAGTCCGAGAGCAGGGGAATATCGCCCAGATCCAGCACCTGGGCCCACGCGACGTGCGACCAGGCGCTGTCGCGTGAGATCCCGAAGGTCCTGACGCCTGCTGCTTCGAACTCGGCCTTCCTGTCACGCAGGATGGTCAGCTCGTCCGTTCAGGTGCTCGACCAGTCGAAGAGGTAGAAGAGGAGGAGGTAGGGGCCGCCCTCCGCGAGCTCGCTGAGCCGGGCGTCTTCGTTGGGCGTGACCCAGATGCGCGCGTCGGGCGCCTCCTGTCCCACGCCGATCACGTCGCCACCAGGGCCGCTTCGGTCGCGTCGGCGATCTCGGACACCACCTCGGCGATGTCCCTGTTCGCATTGAAGACTCGCAGCTGGCGGTCGGACCCGTTGCCGCGCGCCAGGATGTCTCGAATCCCTTCCAGCTCACGCTCCGAACCGAGCTCGCGCGCGTGCGGCTCGATCTCTCGCAGCGCGCGGCGCACGAGCTGGGCGACGGGAACGCGGTTCCGACGCCCCGTCACGAGGTCCATGACCGGCGCCTCGAGCCCGTAGCGGGCGGCGAGCCACTTGTTCTCGGTCGTGAGAATGCGGTGGTAGGAGGGAAGCTCGCGCCCTGCTTCGTACGCCTCCGAGTAGAGCTTGACCAACCCCTGCACGTAGGCGGCGAGAGCAGTCGTGTCCTCGACGCGGGTGACCGCGTCCATCACGCGCACCTCGATCGTGCCGAAGCGGGGATGGAGGCGGATGTCCCACCAGATATGGGTGTAGTCCGCGATGCAACCGGTCTTCTCGAGCTGTCCGACGACCTCCGCGTAGTCCGCGTAGTCGCGGAACCTCGGCGGCGGTCCCGAGCGCGGGAAGGCGGCGAAGACCATCTGCCGACTCGAGGCGAGGCCGGTCGCCTCGCCGCGCCAGAAGGGTGAGTTGGCGGAAAGCGCCAGGAACTCGGCCAGATGGAGGAGAAGGGCGCTCGTCACGTGGATCGCCTTCTCCGGATCGTCGACCGCCACGTGGATGTGCAGGCCGAAGATCAGCTCGCGTCGGGCGACGTACTGGAGCTGGTCGACGAGGTTGCGGTAGCGGTCGCGCGCGGTGATCCGCTGGCGCTCGAAGAGGCTGAAAGGGTGGGTGCCGGCGGAGCCGACACGCAGATCCTGGCTGCGAGCGGTCTCGGTCACGTAGGAACGCAGCCGCCGAAGCTCGGAGTCCACGTCCGCGGCGGTGCGACAGACCGGCGTCGAGATCTCGATCACCGACTGCATCAGCTCCGGCCCGATGCGCTCGGTGAACTCTCCGTCCTGCACCGCCGTGAGGACCGTGTCCACATGCTGGACGAGGTCGAAGCTGTCGGGGTCGAGGAGCATGTACTCCTCTTCGACGCCCAGGGTGAACGGCGGGGAGTCTCCGAACCTGTGCTCGAGAACGCTGCCGCCCGCGGCGAACCCCTTCCCGGTGATCGAAGCCGGATAGATCTGCTTCATCGGATTGCCAACTCTATTCCCTACCGTTGCAGGGAAGAAGACGGCGGGCTCCCGCGTCTGGTTGGCATCGGTAGAGGGTCAGACGAAGGGAGCAGGAAGATGCGCAGGAAGCGGAACTGGTTCATCAAGCGGCTCGTCCTCGGATTTGCGGTCGCGGCGCTGGTCGTCCCGAGCGCAGCGCTGGCCGCGGTCGACGAAGGCGGAGCAGGTCAGCCCAACTCGACCGACGAGATCGCCAACAGCACCTACGTGCCGTTCGTGACGGACTTTCCGAAGTCCGAAGTCACGTCGAGCGTCAAGGCCGGCGACTATGGCATGCCGCGCGCGATGCCGAACGACTACGCGCTTCAGCGTGGCGACATGATCGAAGTGGCGCGCACCCACGACCGGAACGTCGTTTCGGCTGACATCGAGAACGTGCGGCTCAATCCCCGCACCGTCTCGACCCCGGAAGTCGTCTCCGCAGGGTTCGACTGGGGCGACGCCGGTATCGGCGCCGGGATTCTCCTGGGCCTCGTCCTCGTCGGTGGCGCAGCGTTCTACGCCACCCGCCAGGTCGGCAAGCCGCAGACCGCCTAAGCCAAACCGTTTAGGGTCAAATCGTGAGCGGGCCGTCGGGCCCGCTCACTCGTGCGCGAGGACGGCTTCGGCCTCGATCTCGAGCAACCAGCGGGGATCGACGAGCGCCGCCACGACGACGGTCGTGTTCGCGGGCCGGATCTTGCTGAACGCCTCTCCATGAGCGCGTCCGAACTCGTCGAAGTCGGCGTCTGGGGTCAGATAGACGCGTGTTCGGACGACGTCCGCAAGCGTGCCGCCCGCCTCTCTCAGCGCCTGCTCGATGATCTCGAGGCAGCGCTTGGCCTGGCCGTAGGAGTCCGCGGGAGGGTCTGAGCCGTCGCCCATGATCGGCGCGCAACCTGCGACGAAGACGCGGTCGCCGACTCGCACCGCCCGCGAATAGCCCACCACCGGCTCATATGGTGAGCCAGAGGAGATCAGCCGGCGCTCCACGCCACTAGTATCGCCCGCCGTGACGGCGGAGGCACTGGGGCAGATCGACGGCTGGCCTGCAACTGCGACAGCAGGCGTGGTCACCCGGGAGGGGACGTGGGCGCACGGCCCCAGGCAGCAGGAGTTCCGTTGGGCCTCCGTGACGAAGCTCTTGACGGCGACTGCGACGCTCGTGGCCGCGGAGGAAGGAATCGTCGACCTCGACGAGCCGGCCGGGCCCGAAGGCTCGACGGTGCGGCATCTTCTGGCGCATGCCTCCGGCCTCCCCTTCGACGGAGAGCGACCAATCGCGAGACCGGGTCAGCGCCGCATCTACTCCAACACGGGCTTCAACGTGCTCGGCAGCCTGGTGGCCGAGCGGGCCGAGATGGAGTTCGACAGGTACCTGCGCGAGGCAGTGCTCGATCCGCTCGGCATGGCGGGGACCCGCCTCGACGGGCCGCCCGCGTCGGGCCTGTTCGGCCCGCTTGACGATCTCCTCGCCTTCGCCGCCGAGCTCGTCGCTCCGCGGCTCATCGCTCAGGAGACGCTCGACGAGGCCACGACCGTCGCCTTTCCCGGGCTGATCGGCGTCATCCCCGACCTGGGCCGCTTCGAGCCCAACGACTGGGGGCTCGGATTCGAGCTGCGGGACGCGAAGTCGCCCCACTGGACCGGGACCCGCAACTCGGAGCGGACCTTCGGCCACTTCGGCGGCTCGGGCGCGTTCCTCTGGGTCGACCCGGCCGTTCAGGCGGCGTGCGTCTCGCTCGCCGACCTCGACTTCGGCGACTGGGCCAAGGACGCCTGGCCACGGCTGTCCGACGCCGTCCTCGCGGAGCTACGATGACCAGGCACGTGTGGAACTGGGTGGTCATCATCGGTGGTTACCTCGTTGCCGCGCTCTTCTTGCGCCTTCTCGGCGGGTTCAACGCCGCGGGTGACGCGATCGCGAATTGGGGGCGTCGCTCCTCGAGGAAGCGGATGGCAAAGAAGGGGGAGTCGCCCGCCTCCTACGCGCGCTCGCGCCTCGGGCGCTAGGCCGCTAGCTCAGGAAGGATTCGTAGGTGGAGCGCTCGCAGCTCGCGACCGTCGCGGGCATGAGCGCGGTCACGGTCTCGGCGAAGGTGTCACCGGGCCTCAGCACGCCTGCCTGACCGCGAACCATCCCCGCGAGCACGACGCCGAAGCGCCCCTCGGCGTCGAGCGTCTCGCCGGGGCGAAGCTCGCGGCGCTCCATCTGCTCGCCCAGACGGGCAAGAGCTTCCCCTGGAAGTCCCGCGAGCTCGGCGATCCGCGCCAGCTCATGTGCGGTAGCCGACTGATGCCTCATATGCTCGATCGTAATGGCAGCGAGTCCTCTGCTCGCGGGTTGGAAGACCTGCCCGCGTTGCCGCCACGAGCTCGAGCGCGAGCACAAGTCCGTGCGCTGTTCGAACTGCGGGCTCGTGGTCTACGCCAACCCGGCGCCGACGGCGAGCGCGATCGTGCTGGACGATGAGGGCCGCGTCCTCCTGGCGCGACGGGCAAGCGATCCCGGCGCGGGCCTGTGGGACTTGCTCGGTGGCTTCATCGAGGAGGGGGAGGAGCCGCTCGCCGCTCTCGTGCGTGAGGTCGAGGAGGAGACATGCCTACGAGTCGAGGCGGGCGAGTATCTGGGCGCCTACCCCGACCGCTACGGCAGCGAGGGGATCTTCACGCTCAACCTCTACTGGCTCGCGCGCGTCGTCGGAGGAGAGCTCTCGCTGGACGAAGAGGAACTGCGGGAAGTGGCCTGGTTCCGCGGCGATGAGCTCCCCGGCCCGTCCGAGTTCGCCTTTGCGAACACCGTCCAGGCACTGCGTGGATGGCGAGCTCAGCTTGGGTCGGGAGGAAGCGAGAAATAGGCCATCTGGCCCATGAAGGAATCGAGGGTTACTGCCGATAATCGGGCCACCTTGTCCGAGAACGGCGTGCACCGGATCGACGAAGACCTGGCCGAGGACTGGCTGGAGTCGTTCATCAGCGAGGGGCTCGACGAGGTCGAGGCCTATCTCCGGAAGCACTCGGACTTCCAAACCTTCCTCGAAGGCCGCGACTAGGCTTTTGCTCACTAGCGGCTCTGGGGCGGTGCTCGCAAAGGAAGCGAGCGAGCGGGCCCGAGACAGTACTAGGTACGGCGAGGGAACCGCTCGTGCCGCATCCTGCCGAGAGCGCCGCCAGGCTGGGCTTCGCCCGGGCAGCCAGAGCCGCTAGGCGAGGCCGAGGGACTTTTCGAGCATCCCCTTGGGCTGGGCTCCGAGCGCGGCCGCCTTCGGCTCGCCGCCCTCGAAGAGGATCATCGTCGGGATGCTCATGATCCCGAAGCGACGGGCGAGCTCGGGCTCTTCGTCGATGTTGACCTTCACGAGCCGCAGGCCGTCGCGCTCCTCGACGATCTGGTCGAGGATCGGCGCGACCGCGTGGCACGGGCCACACCACTCCGCCCAGAAGTCGACGAGCACGGGTTGCTCGCTCTGCAGGACTTCCTGCTCGAACGTGGATTCCGTGATCGTGTCTGCCATATCTGCTGAAACGTAGACTGACCCGCAGATGTTCCGGTCTCTTCCTTCCGTCCCGGATCACCCCGCTCTCGAGCAAGAGGTTCTCTCCTGGTGGGAGGAACGAAACATCTTCGAGCAGGTCCGCGAGGCGAACCGGGACGGGCCGCGCTTCAGCTTCGTCGACGGGCCGGTGACGGCGAACAAGACGCTCGGCGTGCACACGGCGTGGGGCCGCGCGCTGAAGGACGTGTTCCAGCGCTACAAGGCGCTGCAGGGGTTCGACCAGCGCTATCAGAACGGTTTCGACTGCCAGGGGCTCTGGATCGAGGTGGGCGTCGAGAAGTCGCTCGGGCTGAACTCGAAGCGGGAGATCGAGGATTACGGCCTGGAGAAGTTCGCCGAGCGCTGCCGCGAGGTGGTCGTCAAGGCTGCGGAGGATCTCACGCGCGGATCGAAACGTCTCGGCCAGTGGATGGACTGGGGCAACGACTACTTCACGTTCTCGGACACGAACATCGAGTACATCTGGAAGTTCCTCCAGATCGTCAACGAGAAGGGATGGCTCTACATGGGCCACCGCTCGACGGAGTGGTGTCCCCGCTGCGGCACGTCGCTTTCCCAGCACGAGCTGAGCCAGTCGGGCGTGTACCAGGACCGCGCCGACCCGTCGATCTTGGTCCGCTTCCCGCTCCGGGAGCGGCGCGGGGAGTCACTGGTGGCCTGGACTACCACGCCGTGGACCCTGCCGGCCAATGTGGCCGCCGCGGTCAAGCCCGACGCCGAGTACGGCCGCCAGGACAACGGGCAGTGGGTGGCCGTCGAGCGCTACCCCGGCGAGACCTTCGAGGAGCGCCTGCGCGGGAGCGAGCTGGTCGGCTGGGGCTACGACGGGCCCTTCGACACGCTCCAGCCGGGAGCCGCGGTCGAGCATCGGGTCATCCCCTGGGACGAGGTCTCCCTCGACGAGGGAACCGGGATCGTGCACATCGCTCCCGGAGCCGGCCAGGAGGACTTCGCGCTCGGCCAGGAGCACGGTCTGCCCGTGCTCGCGCCGGTTGACGAGTCCGGCCACTTCTACCCGGAGTACGGCTGGCTGCACGGCCTCTCGACAGCGGAAGCGGCTGACCAGATCGTCGGCGACCTGAAGGAGCGCGGCCTCCTCGTCGACGCGGGTCTCTACGAGCACCGCTATCCCCACTGCTGGCGCTGCGACACGCCACTCATCTGGCGCGTCGCCGACGACTGGCTGATCGCCGTCGACGAGGTGCGGCCGCGGCTGCTCGAGGCCAACGAGACGATCGCGTGGACGCCCGCGTACATGGGCAAGCGCATGGCCGACTGGCTGCGGAACATGGGGGACTGGAACATCTCCCGTCGCCGCTACTACGGGCTCCCGTTGCCGTTCTACCCGTGCTCCTGCGGCCACCTGACCGTGATCGGCTCGAAGGAGGAGCTCGGCGAGCGCGCGACGGCCGGCTTCGACCAGCTCCAGGAGCTCCACCGTCCCTGGGTCGACCGCGTCACGATTCGCTGCGAGGCGTGTGGGAACGAGGAGGTTCGCCGGGTGTCGGAGGTCGGCGACGTCTGGCTCGACGCCGGCATCGTCCCATTCTCGACGCTCGGCTGGCAGAGCCCGGAGTGGAAGCCCGGCGGCTACGCGACCGGAGCCTCGGCCGGGCTCTCGGGAGCCGACCTGCCCGACCACTCGTACTGGGAGGCCTGGTTCCCGGCGGACTGGGTCTCGGAGATGCGCGAGCAGATTCGGCTCTGGTTCTACTCGCAGCTCTTCATGTCGGTCGCGCTCGTCGGAAAGGCGCCGTTCCGCTCCGTCCTCGGCTACGAGAAGATGCTCGACGAGCACGGGCGCGAGATGCACGGCTCCTGGGGCAACTTGATCCCGGCGGAGGACGCCTTCGAGCGCATGGGGGCGGACGTCATGCGCTGGCAGTACTGTCAGCAACCGCCGGACCGCAACCTGCTCTTCGGCTACGGGCCCGCGCACGAGATCAAGCGCCGGCTGCTCACGCTCTGGAACTGCGTCTCGTTCCTCATCACGTACGCGTCGATCGAGAATTGGCGCCCCCGCTACGCCGAGCTGGCGGACGGCCCGCCCTCGAACGGTCTCCGACCCTTGGACCGCTGGCTCCTGGCTCGGACGCAGCAGTTCCTCGAGGAGGCGACCGGAGCCTACGAGAGCTACCTGACGGTCGACGTCATCCGGGCGTTCGAAGAGTTCGTCGAGGACGTTTCCACCTGGTACGTGCGCCGGTGCCGGCGGCGCTTCTGGGAGGGCGAGCAGTCAGCCTTCGCGAGTCTCTGGTACGCGCTCGTGCAGGGCCTGCGCGTCCTGGCTCCGGTCGCGCCGTTCCTCACGGAGCACCTCTGGCAGAACCTCGTTGCCGAGCTCGACGATGCTCCCGAGAGCATCTTTCTCGCCGGCTGGCCCGAGTCGGTCGACCGGCTGCGCGACCGCGCGCTCCTGGAGGAGGTGGCCAACGGCCGCCAGGTGGCCGAGCTGGCGCGCTCGGCCCGCCAGCAGGCCGGGATCAAGTTACGCCAGCCGCTCCGCCGGCTCGTGGTGGCCACGGGAGACCCCGGCCGTCGCGCGCTCGTCTCCCGGCAGGTGGAAGACCTGGCGGGGGAGCTGCGGGTGAAGGAGGTGGCCATCGCGGAAAGCCCGACCGAGGTGGCCGAGCTCCGTGCGACGCCGAAGCTCGATCTGGTCGGCCCGAGATACGGGCCGAATCTGCCGGAGCTTCGCCGCCTGCTCTCCGAAGGGAACTTCGAGGTGTCGAACGGGACCCTGCGAGCGGGAGCGTTCGTGCTGAGCCGTGGCGAGTTCACGCTCGACTACCTGCCCAAGGAGGGGTGGGCAGTCGAGCACGGGGACGACTACATCGTGGCCGTAGACACGCGCCTCGACGACGAGCTCGTGCTCGAGGGCCGGGTCTACGATCTGATTCGCCAAGTGCAACGGCTGCGCGTGGGCGAAGGGCTGGAGATCACCGACCGCATCGTGCTGACGCTCACCGAGGCCGAGCGCGACCTGCTGGTCCACGAGGACTGGATCAAGGGGGAGACCCTGGCCACGTCCGTCGAGTTCGGCGAAGAGCCGGCGGTGCGCAAGGCCGAATGACGAGGCTCGTCGTGCTCGCGGTGCTCGTCCTGGGCGCGCTCGCGGCGGCCGATGCCTTCCGCGCCTCGCCCAAGGAACGGACGGTCTCGGACCGAGCGGTCGCTCTCGCTCAGCCGGTCACCGTCCATCGCGCGACCTCCGGCCTGATTGCGGTGGGCGCCTTCACACGAAAACGAGTGGTGCAGAACGGGCGTGAGTACCTGAACGCGGAGGAAGTCGAAGGTGCCTTGCCCGCGGGCCTCGTGAGCGCCCCCTTCGACATCGCCTACGTGGCGAGCGCGAGCGACGGCACGGTGGCGCTCGGGATCTACGGGTTCCCCTACGGCGGCCCGGCGCGCTCGGTCATCGAGCTCTGGCGCGGCCACTCGCTCGTGAACGCGTTCCGGGTCCCTTCGGGCGCCTTCGCGGGCGGCATCGGGTTCGCCGAGGAGGGGCGGCTGGTCGCGACGCTCTCGTCCGACGGACTCCTCGTCCACCTCTTCACCCGGTCGGGCAAGCCGGCAGGCAGGCAGCCCGCTACGAGCTGGTAGCCGGTCGGCGTCGCCGCACCTCGGGGGGAAGGCGGAAGAAGACGTTCTCGGAGGGCCCCTCGAGCTCGTCGACCTCGAGGACGCCGCGGTCGTGGAACCAGCCGACGACCCGGCGCACCAGAGAGTCCGGCGCCGACGCGCCTGATGTCAGCCCGACGGTCTCCACGCCCTCGAGCCAGGACTCCTCGATCGCGCTCTCGTCATCGATCAGGTGAGCTGACACGCCGCGGGCCCGCGCGACCTCGACGAGGCGCTTCGAGTTGGAGCTGTTGCCCGACCCGACGACGAGCAGCAGGTCGATGCGACCGAGTAGACGCTTGACGGCCCGCTGACGGTTGGTGGTCGCGTAGCAGATGTCGTTCTTCTCCGGTCCGATGATCTCGGGGAAGCGCCGGCGCAACACGTTCACGACCTCGCGCGTGTCGTCGACGGAGAGGGTCGTCTGCGTGATGTAGGCCAGGCGAGCGGTCTGGTCGGGCTGGATTCGCTCTGCGTCCTCGGCAGTCTCCACGAGCAGCATCGATTCGGGTGCCTCGCCCAGCGTCCCCTCGACTTCCTCGTGCCCCTCGTGACCCACCAGGAAGACCGTGAAGCCGCGCGCTGCGAAGTGGCGGGCCTCGGCGTGCACCTTCGAGACGAGCGGGCAGGTGGCGTCGATCGTCTCGAGCCCTCGTTGGGCGGCGTTCTCGTGCACGGAGGGGGCCACGCCGTGCGCCGAGAGGACCAGCGTCGCGCCGTGCGGCACGTCCTCCTCGCTCTCCACGAAGACGGCGCCGCGCGCCTCGAACTCCCGCACGACATGGGCGTTGTGAACGATCTGCTTGCGGACGTAGACCGGCGGGCCGTGCAGCTCGAGCGCACGGGCGACGATCTCGACAGCCCGTTCGACGCCGGCGCAATAGCCTCTGGGCGAGGCGAGGACGAGCCGCTTGACCACCTGAGGCCATGCTAGCCAGCGCTCTCGCGCGGGGCGTCACCAGGAGGATCACGGTCGGTTAAAAGAGAAGACCCGCCGCTCGGGGGGTAAGCGCGGCGGGCCTTCCCACATTTGCTCACCGCGGCGTACATGGCCAGGGACACAAGCCGCGGTTCGCATCGCCCAGTGGGTGCACGCTATCGAGGGCGTCTGGGGAAGCCAATAGGTCCAACGGCCCATCTTTGAAAACCACAGGACCCCCGCTCGTGTTCCTCGACGGGTTTGTAGGCGAGGCCTATCATCACGGGTGCCCAGTGGATCACACGACGCGCGTACTCGTGCTCGAGGCCGGGCCGCTCCTGCTTCTGTCGGCGCTGTACCTGGGAGTGGCACTGGCACTTGCTCCGCACCTCTGGCGGGCCAGCAGGTTCTCCTGGCTCGGCTTCGGAGTCTGGACGCTCTTCGTGCTCGTGGGCTGCCTCGCCGGCGTCCTCGGAGGCGCGAAGCTCAACGACGACGATTTCCTCGGCGGTGTGTCGCCCTGGCCGGTTTTCGCCCTGATCCTGCTCGGGTTCATCCCTCCGGTGATCTTCATCGCGCGTTGGGGGGAGCGCCGATTGCTCGTCCAGGCCGGCTCGCGGGTCCGGGAGGCCGAGGAGGAGGCTTCCGAACGTCAGCGCGAGGCAGCTGCGATTTCCCGTCTCTCGACCGCGCTGACGCAAACCGGGACCGGCCACGAGGCTGCTCGACACCTCTTCGGGGAGCTCGAGCAGGCGCTGCAGGTGCGCAAGGCGATGCTCGCCGAGGTGGACGAGGAGGCTCGCCGAGCCCGCGGCTTCGCGAGTCACGGCATCGACGAGGCCTGGTGGCAGCAGGTCTCGCTCGACCTCGACCAGGACGTGGGCGGGATCGTCACCGCGGTTCGCGACCGTGCTCCCTTTGCCGTCTTCGACGCCGCCTCGTCGCCCAACATCAACCAGGACCTCGCGAGCGCCGTCGGTGCGCGAAGCGCGGCCTTCGTCCCTCTGCTTTCCGAAGGACGCTGCACCGGCGTCCTGGCCGTTGCCTCGGCCGAGCCTCGTCTCTTCTCCTCGGCCGAGATGGAGCTGATGGTCGACCTCGCCAACGAGACCGCGCTCGCGCTGGGACGCACACGCTCCAAGGAGGAGCTGCAGGCGGCGCTCGACCGCGAGCGGCTGTTGGCCGAGGTCGCGCGGCGAGTCCGCTCGGAGCTCGACCTCGATGCGCTCTTCCGGGTCGCCGTCGAGGAAGTTGGCCGCGCGGTCGGGGTCTCCCGCTG
This sequence comes from Actinomycetota bacterium, assembly GCA_046728735.1. GTDB lineage: Bacteria > Actinomycetota > Thermoleophilia > Gaiellales > Gaiellaceae > JAIBJP01. Next base: position 7,236 of record JBKPFG010000228.1, on the reverse strand, counting down.
CTTCATCCGGCTCGGCACGGAGGGCGGGCCGCTTCCGGTTCACGCCGAGTGGGATGCTCCGGGAGCCGCATCACTGAGCTCGCTGGCCGAGCGCCTCCCCATCTCGAACCTCGCCGCCCGGGAAGGGAGAACGGTCGCGATCGAAGACGTGCTCACCGCTCCGGAGCTCGACGATTCCTCGCTCGGCGGCCGCGAAACGCTCGTCGATCTCGGGACGCGGGCCGTGCTCGCCACGCCGATCCTCGTCTTCGAACGCATGATCGGGGTGTTCGGCCTGCACCGACCCGAACCGGGGCCCTGGTCCGCGGGCGAGATCGCGCTCGCCGAGGCGATGGCGCGGGAGGTCGGGCTCGCGATTCACACCGTCCAGCTCCTGCGCCAGAACGAACGCCGCGTCGAGGAGCAAGCCGCCCTCCTCAAGGCGGCGCAGGCTCTGACGAGCGATCTGCGCTTCGAGGCCGTGATCCAGCGGCTGGTGGACGAGCTCGTGACCCTCTTCGGGGCCGACGCCGCCGACTGCTGGATCCTCGACGACGGCCGCAAGCTCCTGCGCTGCCGCGCCGTCAATGGCGTCCCCGAGCGCAACGTCGGGCGCACGATCCCGCCCCAGGGGACGTTCAAGACCGTGATCGAATCGGGCCGTCCGGTGCTGAAGCGCGAGTTTGCGACGACGGAGACGCCGCCACCAAGTGAGGACTATCAGGTCTTCGCAGAGGTGATGGACGCGCCGATCACTTGGCTCGGGGAGCAGCGAGGCGTGCTCGGCGTCTGCACGCGCAACAACGGTCAGTTCGACGCAGTCGACCTCGAGCTGCTCGACACCTTCGCCCGCATGGCCTCCCTGGCTCTCCACAACGCCGAGAGTTTCGAGGAACGCGAACGCCAGGCCCAGGTGCAGCGGGGCTTCTACCAGATCGCAGAGGTGCTGGGATCGACGCTCTCCCTGCCGGAGACGCTCGACGCGCTCGCCCAGGCCGCGTCCGAAGCGCTCGGCGGCTCGGCAGCGGTCGTGCTCGAGCCGCGCGGCCAGCGTCTCTACGTCACCGGGGCGCACGAGCTTCCCCTCGCCCTGGCACAGGAGCTCGAGCGGGGCCTCCCGGACGACGCCGCTCCCTTCGGCACGGCCGCCAGAGGAGAGCGGATCCTTACGGCGAGCGATCTCCAGGACGACGAGCGCTTCTCCATCGGCCTGCGCAACCTCCTGGCCGAGATCGGCTACCGCTCGCTCCTCTGCGCGCCTGTGGCCGGCGCCCGCGGGGCGATGAACGCGGCGGTGGTGCTCTTCCCGGCGCCGCGCGCCTTCTCCGACGACGACCTCGCGCTCGCGCGCCACCTGACCGGAGCCGCCCGGGGCGCGATCGAGCGCGCGGAGCTCTTCGAAAGCGAGCGCCGTGCCGGAAGATTCGCGCAGCGTCTGGCGGACGTCAGCGGCCTGCTGGCCACGAAGCTCGACCCGACCGACGCGTTCGCCGAGGTCGTACGCGAAGCTCCCGAGCTGCTCGGAGCGGAGGCCGCGGTGCTTCGCGTCCTCGAAGACGACGAGCTCGTCGTCCGCGCGGCGCACGGCCAGGCTGCCCAGGGAATCGTCGGCTCGCGCTCGAGCTCGGCGGCGGGCGTCGTGGGCGTCGTCGCCCAGTCGCGCTCGCCGCTCGCAGTCGGCGACGCGCGGGAGACGCCGCGCTTCGCGCGCGAGGACACGCTCCTCCGCGGCGGCCTCGTCAGCGTCGTCGCTGTCCCCATGTTCGCGCACGGTGGCGGCCTGAACGGCGTCCTGGCGGTTTACGACCGCTCGGCTCGTGTCTGGCGGGAGGACGAGACCCAGGCCCTGGCCGCGCTCGCTGCGAGCGCTTCCGCAGCGTTCTCGAGCGCCGAGCTCTATGCGCGTGTCGCCGAAGAGAAGGAGCGGAGCGAAGCGATCCTCGCCAACATCGCCGACGGGATCGTCGCAGTCGATCGCGAAGGGTCGATCGTCCTCTGGAACAGGACGGCAGAGGAAATCACCGGGGTCCCCGCCCAGGAAGCGCTCGGCCGGCGAGTTGGCGATGTCCTCCAGCGCGAGCTCGCTGCCGACGAGGAGGGCGCGCCCCGGGAGCGGCAGATGGCGTTCCTGCGCAGCGGCAAGGAGGTGTGGCTCTCGGTGACGGAGGCGATCATGGTCGACGCCGCGGGAGACGTGGCCGGGCGGATCTTCGCCTTCCGCGACGTCTCCACCGAGCGCGTCGTCGAGCAGATGAAGTCGGACTTCGTCGCCACCGTGTCGCACGAGCTCAGAACGCCGCTGACGTCGATCTACGGGTTCGCGGAGACGCTCCTCCGCGGCGACGTCGAGTTCTCGGAAGCAGAGCGCGGAACGTTCCTGGGCTACATCGCCTCGGAGTCGGAGCGATTGATCAACATCGTCGACGACCTGCTGAACGTGGCTCGGCTCGAGACCGGTACCCTCGGTGTCAACCTTGCGAGCACGAACCTCGGGGAGCTCGTGGACGAAGCCGTCTCACGCTACACCGAGCATCTCGACCGAGATTTCACGTTCGACGTCGAGGTTCCGCGCAACGCCGTCTTCGTTCGAGCCGACCACGACAAGCTGGCCCAGATCGTCATGAGTCTCGTCGACAACGCAGTCAAGTTCTCCCCCGACGGGGGCCGAATCTCGGTCTCGGCGCGCCGGCGGTCGGACACCGCGGAGATCCGCGTGACGGACGAGGGCATCGGGATCGCCAGAGCCGACCAGCCGCGCATCTTCACGAAGTTCTACAGGGCGGAAGAGGCAGCCACGCACAGCCCCCAGGGAGCGGGTCTCGGCCTCTTCCTCGCGCGCGGGCTGCTGGCTGCCATGGGCGGCCGCATCTGGGTGGAGTCGGAAGAGGGGATCGGGTCCACGTTCGTCTTCGAGCTTCCGATTGCGAGAGAAGAGAAAGGAGAAGCGGCGCGGGAGCCCGAGCCCGCCGCGAGCACAGGATGAGAACGCTCATCGTCGACGACGAAGCACCGATCCGTCTGCTTTGCAAGGTGAACCTCGAGGCAGAGGGGATCGAGGTGCTCGAGGCGGAGGACGGGGTCACCGGTCTCGAGGTCGCCCGGAGCAAAAAGCCCGACGCAATCCTCCTCGACGTGATGATGCCCGGCCTAAACGGTTGGAACGTTGCGGAACAGCTCCTCGCCGACGAGGCGACCAGTGCAATCCCGATCATCTTCCTGACGGCGCGAGCCGACCTGCGCGACCGTGTCCGGGGGATGGACGCCGGCGGCCTCGACTACATCACCAAGCCGTTCAACCCGCTCGAGCTGGCCTCGCTCGTGCGCGAGGTCGTCGACGCGGTCGAGCGCGGCGAGCGGGAACAGCTGCGCACCGAGCGCCTCTCCGAGCTCAGAGCGCTCTTCGAGACCGCGCCCTAGAGCGGGGCTCGCTAGGGGAAGCGGGGCCCGCCGCTAGCGGAAGCGGGTGACGCCGATCCGCACGCAGCTCCAGCCGGACCAGGGCCCGCGCGCGACGCCGACTCCGATCCGGCGCGCGCTCGGGTCGAGCAGGTGAACCCGGTGCTCGTAGCTGTTCAGCCACATGCGGGTGAGATCGTGCGCCCAATCACGGCGACAGGTGAGCCAGCCGATGTTCTCCGCCGTCCCGGACGCGAGTCTTGCGTGGCGGAAGGTGTCGTGGCGGAGCAGGTAGCGCGCCCAGTAGTGCGATCCGCTCTGGATCGTCGAGCCCAGGCGCAGGCGTCTCAGGCCATGGTTCGCCCGAGTGTTGTTCAGCACGTGCAGGAGGTGAGCCTCAGCTCTCGTTGTGGCTTGAGCCGGGGACGGACGTGCCGTTGCGACCAAGACGCAAAGAGCACAGACCAACAAGACCAGGGCCACGCCTGCTGGGCGACGGGGGGGCACCGCGAAGCAGCTTTACCCCAAACTGTCTCGATAGCTTGTGAGCGAGGTACGGATTCCTTTATTTCTTGGTATGAGATTTGTTAATTCGGTCCAGTTCGTGCCGTTTGCGCCAAGAAAATGCCGCTGAGAACGAATATTCCGCCCAGAATCTGTACCGCGCCGATCTCCTCTCCAAGCCAGCCGTAAGCGACGAGGCCGGCGAGAACCGGCTCGATCATCGCCGTCACCGTCGCCCGCGTCGCCGGGATGTAGTGGAGCGACGTGATCATGAGGATGAACGGCACGATCGTTCCGAAGACGATCACGTAGCCGAGCAGGAGCCAGACCGGGGCATGGACATCGGCGAGGCGTCCGAGGAGCGAGGCGTTCCTCGCGAGGATGCCCGCGGGAAAGCTCCACCAGGGTTGGGCGATCGCCCAGAAACCGGCCGCGAAGAGGAAGCCCCACGCGAGGAGCGAGTAGACGTCTCTCCCTCGCTGCAGGCTCCGCTCCGCGAGGATGATGTAGAGCGCAAAGGCGCAGGCCGCCGCGAGGGACGCCGCGACGCCAACGCCGTCCAGGGTGCCGCGGTTCCAGATCTCGACCACGAGTGAGAGGCCCGTCAGGGCGAGTGCGAGCGCGAGCCAGAGCCGGCGTCGAACCGGCTCGTGGACGAAGAACCGGGCCCAGACGGCGACCAGCACGGGGGCGATGTACTGGATGACGAGGGCGATCCCGATGTCGAGATGGGTGATCGCCGTGAAGTAGAGAAAGTGGACGAAGGCGAGCCCGGCAATGCCGAAGAGGAGAAAGAACCCGAGCTCGCGGCGCTCGATGCGCAGGCTCTGAGGTCGGACGAGCGCGACCGCCGCGAAGAGGATCAGCCCTGCTCCGGTGGCGCGCAGCTCCGCGAGCCGGAGGGGTGTCAGCCCGCCCGAGTCGACGATGACCTTCGCCATCGTCGCGTTCAGCGACCAGAGCCCGACCGCCCCGAGGACCAGCGCGTAGCCGATTGCCGGCCGCCCGCGCCGCGCGCGATCGACGTACGCCTCGGCGGTGAGCGGCGCGTCGGCCACGGGCGCTGACCCTAGCGAGCGCTACGATCAGGATGTTCGGGATGTAGCTCAGCCTGGTTAGAGCGCCGCGTTTGGGACGCGGAGGCCGCCGGTTCGAATCCGGCCATCCCGACTGAGAGCGCTGCCGCTCTGATACACAGCGCGGCATGCGCTACCGGAAGCTCGGCGCGTCCGGCCTGCGGATCTCGGAGATCGGCCTGGGCTCGTGGCTCACGTACGGGGGCTCCGTGGCGGACGAGGCGGCGATCCAGTGCATCCACCGTGCCTTCGAGCTCGGCGTCAACTTCTTCGACACGGCGAACGTCTACAGGCGTGGGGCCGCAGAGGAAGTCACCGGACGAGCGCTGAAGGACTTTCGCCGCGACGACTACGTGCTCGCGACGAAGGTGTACTTCCCGATGGGAGACGGCCCGAACGACCGCGGGCTGTCGCGCAAGCACATCATGGAGCAGTGTCACGCCTCGCTTCGGCGCCTTGGCGTCGACTACGTCGACATCTACCAGTGCCACCGCCCGGACGAGACCACTCCGCTCGAGGAAACGCTGCGCGCCCTCGACGACATCGTCTCCCAGGGCAAGGCGCTCTACGTCGGGGTCTCCATGTGGCCCGCCGAGCTCCTCGACGAAGCGCACCGCCTCCACCAGAAGCTCAACCTCGACCCGATCGTCTCCAACCAGCCCGAGTACTCGATGCTCACGCGCGATATCGAGGAGAACGTGCTGCCGGTCTCCAAGCAGCTCGGAATCGGCCAGGTTGTCTACTCTCCGATCGCTCAGGGCGTCCTCGCCGGCAAGTACAAGCCGGGCGAACAGCCTCCTGCCGGCACGCGCGCCGCGACGCCCGGAGACTCCGGCTTCATGGAGCGCTTCATGCGTAACGACCTCCTGGAGGCCGTGCAGGAGCTGCGTCCGCTCGCCGACGAGCTCGGCATCGCCATGGCGCAGATGGCCATCGCCTGGGTCCTACGGGAGCAAGGCGTCTCGAGCGCGATCGTCGGCGCCTCGCGGCCCGAGCAGGTGGACGAGAACGTGGCTGCGAGCGGTATCGAGCTGTCGCCCGAGACGCTCCGCCGGATCGACGAGATCCTCGAGCCCGTTCTCTAGAGGACCTTGGCGAAGATCGAGAGAACGAGGAAGAGCCAGATGAGCGCGAGGATGAGGGCGAGGATGATGCCGATGACCGTGCTCGCCTCGCGCGGCACCCCCTGCCTCGCCGCCCGCCACCCCACGACGCCGAAGACGACACTCATGAGCGAGGCGAGGCTCGTCGCTGGCAGGAGCGAGTCGGCCACCGCTGCGGTGGCGAACCAGGTGATGATCCCGGCGCCCCCGAGCCAGAGGAATGCCGTCGCGGCGCGGTCGTCGTCTTCGAGCGACCGAACGTCGTCCTCAAGAGAACGAACCAGCTCCCACACAGCCTCAGAGTAGGCGGCTGACCGCGACCATTCTCTCCCCCGGAGGGGTTACAAATCGCGTCTGGAGAAGCCCGCGACCGCCAGGAGAGCGAGAGCCGCGAGATAACCCAGAACGAAGGGTGCAAGCGTGATTCCGGCCGCCTGGGCCCCGCCGAAAGGCCCCAACGAGAGCGCGGCCTTGGTGAAGCCCTCCGTCTCGGCGGTGATGGCGTTGAGAGCGTCCTGGTAAAGAGCCTCGAAGGGGAGAACCCACGAGGAGACCTTGGCGATCGTCTTGAGGCTGTCCGAGTTGAGCGCTTCGCCGATCTGCCCGAGGAGGCCGGCGACGAGTCCCGCGCCGAACATCATGAAGATTGCGATCCCGTTCGCGATCGCCGAGAGGAAGACCGAGCCGACGAGGGAGAGAGCGACGAGGACGATGACGGCGCCCGCGAGCTCGACCGCGGGTAGAACGATCCGGTCCGGCCACCACCCCGTCACGCCGTGAGTGATCACGAGTGCACCCGTGTAGACGCAGGCGACATAGAGCGAGCACGCGAAGGCCCCCGCCAGGAAGCGACCGGCGAGGACGCTCGTGCGGCCCACCGGCCTGACGACGAGGGGCTGCAGCAGCCCGCGCTCCGCGTCGCCGCGCACGACCGCGTGCGTGAAGAAGATGGCCAGCACGGTGGCGAGGAAGAGCACGCCGAACATCGAGAGGCCGAAAAGGGTCGCGCTGAAGAGAACCCTCGTGTCGATGAGGACGCTCGAGGGCCCGATGGCCTCCTGGGAGTTGGGGTCGACCGTCTCGTACGCCTTGTAGATCCCGAAGCCGTAGAGGCCGAGGAACGCCGCCGTGAGGATCAGGACGATCAGCAGCACCTTGCGGCGGAGGCTTTCCTGCAG
>JBKPFG010000113.1:0-1199 GCA_046728735.1 Actinomycetota bacterium | reverse complement strand
AGATGCGCTCGTTGCGGCGAGCGGATTCTTCCCGGCGAGCCCTGGGACCTCGGGCACGTCGATGGGACGGAGCGGACGGTCTACGCAGGTCCAGAGCACCGGCGCTGCAACCGGGCTACCGAGACGCACAAGCGGGAGCGCTACTGGTCGCGTCAGTGGTAGAGGCTGTTTCTAGCGCTCTGCCGCGCAGACGCTTGCGGAGCGCGGAGTGCGGCGGCACGCTGAACGCGAAGGGTCGTTCGAGTCAGACGCCCAGTCGTTAGAGAACGAGAGAAGGGGACCTCGAGTTTGAGCTTGCACGTGATGGGAAAGAGTCCACGCGCATGGCCTCCGCAGCCTCTCGCCGACCTCTTCTCCTTGCTCTAGGTCTCGCCGCCACGATTTCACTACTTGTGATGTCACCGCCCGCCAGAGGGCAGGTCGTGACGTGCTTGGGACAGGTCGCGACGATCGTCGGCGACGACACGGACCAGGTGCTCGTCGGCTCCGATGGTGACGATGTCATCGTCGGTCTTGGCGGTGCCGATGTGATTAACGGCGGCCTGGGTAACGACGTCATCTGCGGAGGGGATGGAAACGACCGAATCAACGGCTCCTTCGGCAACGATCAGTTAACCGGTGACTTCGGCATCGACCGCGTGTCGGGTGGCGACGGGAGTGATTTCGTGGCGGGCGACCTCGGAGCGGACGAGCTTTTGGGCGGCGAGGGGCGCGACTTGCTTCACGGCGGTGATGGGGTCGACTTCCTGCGCGGCGGCGACGGCGGCGACCTCATTGAGGGCGGAGGTGACCGAGACATCATCAGTGGCTCAGACGGCGCCGATGAGATTTACGGCGGCGAGGGCGCAGACACGATCGGGGCCGGCACGGGCGGGGATCGCGTATTCGGCGGCAGCGATAACGACACGATCCGAGGACGGCGCGGCGCCGACCGCCTCTTCGGAAGCTCCGACGACGACCGGCTCTTCGGTGGCCGCGGGGGAGATATTCTGCGCGGCGGTTCCGGCTTCGACAGGTGCGACGGCGGCCCCCAAACCGATTTCGCGTTCAGCTGCGCCGTGACCTCGAGCATCCCGTAGCTTTGATTACTGGCTGGATTTCGTGGCGGATCGCTTTCGCCGTCGCTGGGGAGCCCGCGGCGCGACGGCCGCAAGCTCCCTACGTCGCGTACTGGCCGTATCAAGCGCGGTGAGGTCCGG
>JBKPFG010000177.1:0-1989 GCA_046728735.1 Actinomycetota bacterium | reverse complement strand
ATCGCGTCGTCGGGCGCCGCCAGGTTGATCAGGTAGAGGGCATGACAGACGACCCCCTCGATTCCCGCCTCGGCGCGTCTGGACTTGAAGCGGTCGAAGTTGGCGGGGTCGTGGTTCGTCGGCCTCCACGTCCGGGGGCTCTGGGTGAACACCTGCACCGCACTGGCGCCGATCTCCTCCGCGCGGTCGATCGCGGTGTGGATGCCGCCCGAGACCGACACGTGGGCTCCAGCGATCACCGGACTACCATATAGACGGTGCGACCGCCCACCTCCACCGGCCCCCGGCGGCTGCAAAGCGTCGCCGACCGGCGTCCTCATTCGCCCGGGTATTTCTTCCAATACCCGGGCTCCCTGCGTCCTGGCTCGGCTCGCTTTTCGCGTGCCGTGAATCCGCCGGGGTAGGCCGGCCTCACCATCCGCGTGCCTCCGGTCGTCCGCTTCGCGCCCAGTCCAACCGGATTCCTCCACATCGGTGGCGTCCACACGGCGCTCTTCAACTGGCTCTTCGCGCGCCACGAGGACGGTGAGTTCCGGCTCCGGGTCGAGAACACCGACACGAGCCGCGTGGTGGCCGAGGCGACCGAGCAGATCCAGGATTCTCTCTCCTGGCTGGGCCTGGACTGGGACGGGCCCGTCACCTTCCAGCTCGACCGCATGGAGCGCTGCAAGCAGGAGGCCCGCCGGCTCGTCGAGGAGGGAAAGGCCTACGAGGACGAAGGCGCTGTTCGCATCCGAATGCCCGACGAGGGCGCAACTGCTTGGGAGGACCTCGTCCGCGGGACGATCGAGTTCCCCAACGAGAAGCTCGAGGACCTCGTCGCCGTCCGGGCCGACGGCCGCCCGACGTACAACTTCGCCTCGCCGGTGGAGGACTGGCTGGACGGCATCACGCACGTCATTCGCGGCGACGACCACATCTCCAACACCCCGAAGCAGATCCGCATCCTGGAAGCCCTCGGGGCGCCCGTTCCCGCCTACGCCCACCTGGGCAGCATCCTCGGGCCCGACGGGCGCAAGCTCTCGAAGCGCCACGGAGCCGTCTCGGTGGCCGAGTTCCGGCGCGAGGGGTACTACGCGCCGGCCCTCTTCAACTACCTCGCGCTCCTCGGTTGGAGCTACGACGACCGGACGGAGATCTTCTCCCGAGACGAGCTGATCTCGCTCTTCACCCTCGACCGGGTCGGCGCGAGCCCGGCGACGTTCGACTACCAGAAGCTGACGCACCTCAACGGGGTCTATCTTCGCGCTCTGTCCGGAGACGAGTACGCCGACCTGCTCGTCGCCTACCTCCGCGAACAGGGGCTCGACTGGGACGAGCAGCACGTCCGCCGGGCGGCCCCGCTCGTCCAGGAGAAGATCGCCACGCTGGGGGAGTTTCCCGCCTTCGCGGGGTTCCTCTTCGAGCGGGTGGAGCCCGACCAGAGCCTCCCGGACGGCTCGAGCCCTCTCTTGCACGCGGCCCACGATGCGCTCGAGGGCCTCGATCGCTTCGAGGCCGCGTGGATCGAGGCGACGCTCAGGGAGCTCGCCGAACGCCTAGGGCTCAAGCCGCGCGATGCGTTTCAGCCAATTCGCGTGGCCGTGACGGGGTCGAAGGTCTCCCCTGGTCTTTTCGAGTCGATCGAGCTCCTCGGCCGCGAGGAAACTCTTGCCCGCCTCGCCGCGGCGAGCTCGTCTTAGCAGGTGGCGGTCGAGGGCGATCTGGAAGGCGAGCCATGATCGCCTGCGGCATTCGTCGGTCGGGCGCGCGAAAGCCGGCGCCGGGCTCAGCCTCGGTCTTATCATTTCTGAGTAATAAACGCCCCGGCGCGGCCGGGAGTTACGGACGGTAGAGGATGAAGCCGCTGGCGAAGAGCGCGAGGCCGGCCGCCCAGATCGGCCAGGCGACCAGCACGGCTCCCGCCGTGAAGAGAAAAGCCCCGCCCAGGATGAGGATCGTGGCGACGATCGCCGACACCGCAGTCCGGTCGGTGCGGTCCCGCCGTCG
>JBKPFG010000234.1:0-2573 GCA_046728735.1 Actinomycetota bacterium | reverse complement strand
ACGACGGTGGTGTCCCTGTACGGGTGGGCGATCCGCTGCTTCACTTTCTAAAGCTTAGTTGTGGTTGAGCTCGCGAGGCAGCACGAGCTCGAAGCGCGCGCCGTGGGGCTCCATCTGCTCGTAGAGCAAGTCGCCGCCGTGAGCCTGGGCGAACGACTTGGCGATCGCGAGGCCGAGGCCGGCTCCCTCCGCCCGCTCCCGTCTGGACGAGCCGCTGCGCGTGAAGCGCTCGAAGAGCTCCGGCACGAACTCGGGAGGGACGCCGTGGCCGTGGTCGGAGACGCTGAGGCGGAAGTGACGGTCCCGCTGCTCGGCGGCGATCTCGATGGGAGCGGCGCCGTAGCGGGCCGCGTTGACGATCAGGTTGGAGACGATCCGGTCGAACGCATTGGGATCGACCACCGCCTCCAGGTCGTCTGCGACCGACATGTTCACGGTGCTTCCGACTTCCTCGGGAACGAGCTTGAGCAGGTCCTCGATGCGAGTCCGCACGTTCAGCGGCTGCGGCTCGATCCGGATTCCGTTCGCTTCGAGGCGCGAGAGGTCGAGCAGCTGGTCGACGAGCTGGCGCATCCGGCTCGTCTGCTCGTAGAGCGTCCTGCGCAGCTCGAGGACCTGCTCGCCGCCGAGCTGCTCGCCGCGGAGGTGGAGCGTGGAGGCGATGCCGTGGATCACCGCAGCGGGTGTCCGCAGCTCGTGGGAGGCGAGGGCGATGAAGTTGGTCTTCAGCTGGTCGGCCTCCTCGAGCGCTCTCCGTTCGGCGACCACCGTTGCCTTGCGCTGATAAGCCAGGAGCGAGAACCCGCCCAGGGAGCGGAGGAGCTCGAACTCCTCCTGGGCGAAGAACGGCGACAGCGGCCCCGTCCAGACGATCACCGAGCCCTGGCTGAGCTGGACCCGCTCGGCGTCGCCGCTGGTGGCCACCATGGACGGCCCGATCCCGTCCGTGCCCAGCACCCGGCCGCGTTCGTCGAGGAGCGCGATCGCGTCGGCGCCGACTATGTTTCCCATCAGCGGCAGCACGATGCGCGTGACGTCCTCCGGCGTCGGCGCCATGAGCAACTCGTCCACCGAGCGGCGGAGGAGGTCCTCCTCCGGCTCGCGCCAGACCTTGCGGAGCCCCTTGGGCGGGGCGAAGCCGAAGAAGAAGAGGAACATGCTGGCGAGGGTGAGGACTCCCTGCAAGGCCTCGAATTCGGAGGAGGGCTCGGACGAGCCCACTCCAGCGAGGACGAGGACGACGCTGAGCGTGATCGCGCCGTAGGCGAGGAGCCGCATGCGGTGGCGCACCACGCTGGGCTGCCCCTGCCCGGAGCGCCAGAGCCTGACCGCGACGAAGAACGAGAGCGCCGTCCACTGGAGGAGCAGCGCGACCACGAACACGTTGAAGGCGACCGAGCGCGGCTCACCCTCCTCCGGGATGTCCGGCAGGACCAGCGCCCAGACGATCAGGCCGAGTGTTGCCACTGCGGCCGCGACTTCCACGCGGCGCGCCGGGCGTGCGAACGACGCGGCGAAGCGGTAGAGGAAGTAGGGGAACAACACGATGAGGGCGACGACCACCCTCGGGAACCAGAGTCTCTGCTGGTCGAGGGCATCGAGGATCGGCCCCGTCAGAGCGACGACTGCCAGCAACCCGAAGGTGGCGAACGCCCAGAAGGAGGCGTCTCCGCGCCGCGACCGCCAGGTTCGGAAGCAGACGAGGCCCAAGACGCCGAAGGCGACGATGTTGACGTACTGGAGCGTGTCGGCCAGGGCCCGCATGACCGTCAGCGCTCGGCGCAGCTCTGGGCAGAAGCTCGCCGCACTCTCGAAATGTAGCGGGGCGATGCAAACGGCACTAGTGGCCGCAGGCCGCATCGCTATGCTCAGGGCAGGCTTTGCAGCAGTTCGAGGACCTCAACTCCGGGTTCGTTCAGGAGCTCTTCGCGCAGTACCTCGCCTCCCCTGAGGCGGTCGATCCTGCCTGGCGCGCCCTGTTCGAGCAGGCTCCGGAGGAGCTCGTCGAGTCGAGCCCACTCGTCCAGCGGATCCGCGAGCTCTACCCGGGGGCCGGCGATGGCAACGGGGCCGCGACCGCAGCGCGAGCGGAGGCCGAGACGCCTCCCCTGCTCCTGGGAGCGGTGGCAGCAGCCATGGCGCTCGTCAAGGCGCACCGAATGCACGGTCACCTGGCCGCGCGCCTCGACCCGCTCGGAAGCGAGCCGGTGGGGGATCCCGCCCTCGAGCCCGACCGGCTCGAACCGCGGCTGACGGAAGACCTGATGCGCCAGATTCCCGCGCGGGTGCTGCGCGTGCACGTGCCGGGCGAGACGCTCGCGGACGCCCTCCCGCACCTTCGCCAGACGTACTGCGGGACGATGGCGTACGAGATCGAGCACATCTCGAACCACGAGGAGCGCGTGTGGCTGCGGACCGCAATCGAGTCGGGCCGCTACCGCAGGGCGCTGTCCGCCGACGAGAAGCGCGCTCTCCTGCGCCGGTTGACCGAGGTGGAAGGGATGGAGCGGTACCTGCGCCGGGCCTTCCTGGGCCAGAAGCAGTTCTCCATCGAGGGTCTCGACGTCATGGTC
>JBKPFG010000070.1:0-2700 GCA_046728735.1 Actinomycetota bacterium | reverse complement strand
GGGATGCTGGATGCCTCCCGAGCCGCGCTGGAGGCGGGCGCCGCTCTCCTCTGCGTGGTGACCGCACAGGAGGGGGAAGCCGTGCGGGCCGCGTTTCCCGAGGCGAGGATCCTGGTGATGGGACCGCTCACCGCGGGGGAGGACGAGCTTGCGCGGAGAGCGCAGCTCGAGGTCGCCGTCTCCAGCGCACAGGCGCCCGCAGGGATCGATCTCCACCTGAAGGTCGACACCGGCATGGGCCGGTGGGGCATGAGCGCCGCCGAGGCGCGAGCCGTCCCCCGGGGGCGCGTCGTGGGTCTGATGAGCCACCTGGCGACCGCGGAGGAGGAGGATCAGTCCTTCGCGCGAGAGCAGGTCTCCCGCTTTGCCGAGCTGGTCCGCGAGTTCGACGTGCCCGCGCACATCGCCAACAGCGCGGCCGCCCTCGCTCTTCCCGAGGCGCGGTTCGACGCCGTGCGGTGTGGCGTGGCCCTCTACGGCCTCTCGCCCTTCGGCGGCGACCCGGCGGACGACGGGCTCAGGCCCGTGCTCTCCTGGAGGAGCTACCTCGCGCTCGCGAAGACGCTCGGGGCCGAGGAGAGCGCCGGCTACGGGCGTCGCTTCGTCGCCTCGGCCCCGACGAGGATCGGCGTCGTCCCCATCGGCTACGCCGACGGCTTCCGTCGCGGGCTCACCGATACCCAGGTGCTCGTCGGCGGCAACCGGCGGCGCGTGATCGGCGCGATCTCGATGGACGCGCTCGCCGTGGAGCTCGAGGACGAGGAGGAGGAGGGAGCTCCGGTGACCCTGGTCGGTGACGGCGTGCTCGTCGAGGAGCACGCCCGCAGGCTGGGGACGATCAACTACGAAGTGACGACCGGCATCCGCACGGATCCACTGCGAGCGACGAGGATCGTGCTGGATGGATGAGCGCATTCGCACCGCGGTTGCGGGGGTCGAGGCCTACGTGGTCGGGGGCGCCGTGCGCGATGAGCTGCTGGGACGCCCCGTGGTGGACATCGACGTTGCGACTCCCGATCCTGAGGTGGCAGCGCGGATCTACACGGGGCTCGCCAAGGGGGCGCTCTTTCCGCTCTCCGAGCGGCACGGCGCCTGGCGGGTCGCCTTTCCTGACGGGACGACGGTGGACTTCACTCCACTTCGGGGCACGGTCGAGGAGGATCTTCGCTCTCGCGACTTCACCATCAACGCAATCGCGGTCCCGGTCGCGGGCGGCGAGCGCATCGATCCTCTGGGTGGGATCCCCGATCTGGAGGCCCAGATCCTCAGGGCCGTTTCCGACGCGATCGTCACCGACGATCCCCTCCGGCTCCTCAGGGCGGTGCGTCTGGAGGACGAGCTCGGCTTCGCGCTCGATGCGCACACGGAAGAGCTCGTCCGCGAGCGGGCCGATCTCGTGGCGAGCCCGGCCGGCGAGCGGATCCTCGGTGAGCTCGAACGGCTGAGCCCGGAGGGATTTCGCCGAGCCGAGGAGCTGGGCCTCCTCACTCCGCTCGGCGGCTCGCTCGAGCGCCTGGGCGAGGTCGACCTCGTCGATTCGCCGGGCTTTCTGCTCGTCGTCGTCCTCGGAGAGAACCTGAGCCGGCTTCCGATCTCGAACGAGCTCGCGCGTTTCGCGCGCGTCCTGCTCGAGGCGACGCGCCCTGCAGACGACTCACCGCGCGAGATCCATCGCTTCCGCCGCTCGACCGAGCCCTGGGCGCTTTCGGCGCTCGCCTTCCAGGGCGCGACGGATCTCTATGAGGCGGTGCGCAGCGCGCGCGTGGCCGACCCGTCGACGCCTCTGCTGCGTGGAGAAGACATCCTCGCGCTGGGAGTCGAGCCGGGGCCGCGGGTCGGTGAGCTGCTGGAGCTGGTCGCCGAGGAGCGGGCTGCCGGGACGATCTCCTCTCGCGAGGAAGCCCTCGCGCTCGTACGCGCTCAGATCGAGGCTACGAGCGCCACTTGATCGTGCATCCGACGGCAGGGACCTCCGTCGGGTCGATCTCCCCGCCGTCCAGGACGGCGTCCAGCGCCCGCCGGAGGTACGGGTCGGCGCCGTCCGGATCCTGGTGGTCCGAGTCGGGCGTGCCGTGGTAGACGAGCCGGTGCTCGCCGTCGAGAAGGAAAACCTCCGGAGTGCGCGAGGCGCCGTACGAGGCGGCGATCTCCTGCGTCTCGTCGAAGAGGAAAGGAAAGACGAAGCCCTTCTCCTCCGCTCGCCGCCGCATGTCCGCGATGCCGTCGCCGAGATAGCCGGCGTTGGAGTTGACGGCCACGAGGCCGGCGCGGTCGGCGTAGTCGCGCGCGACGTCGTTCAGGCGGTCCTCCCAGGCCACCACATAGGGGCAGTGGACACAGGAGAAGACGACGGCGACGGGGCGTCCGCTGTAATCCTCGAGGGAATGGGTGTCTCCGTCGACAGCGGGCAGCTCGAACGGCGGGGCGGCGTCTCCGAGCGCCAGGCGGGCCATGCGGGCCATGCTACCCGCGTGGGACGGCTCTACGACGCCGTGGGACTGGGGATGTGGGCCTACTCGAACGCCGCCTTCCGCGTCGTCGTCATCGGCCCTCGCCGCTTCCGGCTCCGGCCCGGGACGATGATCGTCGTCACGCACCGCCGCGAGACGGACGTGCCCCTCATCTGCCCACCGCTCTACTTCGGCGCCCGCCTGTGGCGCTTTCCGGAGGACCGCATGGCCTTCGCAGCGCGTGACGACA
>JBKPFG010000289.1:0-2225 GCA_046728735.1 Actinomycetota bacterium | reverse complement strand
TCTGCCCGGCGTTCGGCCAGGAGCTCCGCCTCCGCGAGAACGAGCGCGAGCACAGCCGTCCTCTGCTCTCCCTGGGAGCCGAACGCACGCAGGTCACGGTCGGCAGCGGTGATTGCCGCGTCGCGGAGATGGGGCCCGAGCCCAGTCGTCCCACGCTCGATGTCCCGCTCGAGCCTTGCCTCGAGCGCCTCGGTCGTGAGGCCTTCCTCGGGATACGCGATCTTCGCCTCGGCCAGGCCAAGCGCGGAGGCGTGCGCCATGAAGCCGGGCGCCAGCGCCGCCGCGAGCTCGGCGCGGCCGCGGTCGAGCTCCGAGCCCAGCCGCGCTATCTGCTCGGTCCACGGCCGCACCGCATCCCGGGAAGACTCTCCGGCGCGGACGCTCCGGAGCGCAGCGTTGCGCTGCGCCACGCCGCGGCCGTACTCGGGCGGGATGTTCGCGCGCGCGGGAAAGAGCCTGCCGAGCATGCGATCGAGATAGGCACGGCGAACGATGGGGCCGCCCTTGACGACGGCCAGCCGGTCGGGAGTGAAGACCAGCGCCGAGAGACGCAGCCGCAGCTCGTCTCCGCCGGTGAGCAGCGCTCCGTTCAGGCGAATTCGCTTGGGCGCTGAAGGCTCGAGCTCGATCTCCGTCTCGAACCGCGTGCGCGCCTCCTCCCCGGCGAGACGGACGCGCGCGCCGGACTCTCCGAAGCGGACGAGCCTCGGCTCGGCGCGTGTCCGCGGCGAGAAGCCTTGCGAGCCGACGTGGATCGCCTCCAGGAGGTTCGTCTTGCCCACGCCGTTCGGCCCCGTCACGAGCACGATTCCCGGAACGAGCTCGAGCTCGAGCTCGGGATAGGAGCGAAAGTTTCGAAGCGAGACGTGCGCGACGATCAGCCGGCCAGCCTGATCGGCATGATCAGGTAGAGAAAGTCGTCCGACTCACCGTGGATGAGGCCCGGGCGCAGAGGGCTGATCAGCTTCAGGCGAACGCTCTCGTCGCTCACAGACTCGAGCCCATCGCGGAGGAACTCCGCGTTGAACCCGATCTCGATCGGTTCGCCCGAGTACGAGATCGGGAGCGACTCGTGGGCTTCGCCGACGTCCTGCGTCTGTGCGGAGACAGTCAGCTCCCCATCCTCGAAGCGAAGACGCAAGGGCGATTTCCGTTGCGCGAGCACGGACGTGCGGCGCACGACGTCCAGGAACTCCTCGCGCGGCATCGTCACCTCGGCCTCGAACGTCTCGGGGAGGAGCTGCTTGTAGTTGGGGAACTGGCCGTCGATTCGCCGCGCGGTCAGCCAGACGTCGTCGACGCCGAAGACGACCTGGTTCTCTTGCACGCCGACCTGGATCGTCCCGCTCTCCCCGCCCTGCGCGATCCGCGCGAGCTCGGCCAGGGCTCGGGCCGGCACGATCGCCTCGACCTCACGCCCCGGCGAGTCCGAAAGCGACGTTTCCTTGACGCTCAGGCGGTAGGAGTCGGTCGCCGCCATGACGAGCTTCTCGCCCTCGAAGCGCACCAGGACACCGGTGAGTACCGGGCGGGACTCGTCGCGCGAAGCGGATCGCCCCACACGCGCGATCGTGTCGACGAATGCCTCCTTCTCGACGGCGAACGCGCTCTCGTCCTCGATCTCCGGGAGGCGCGGGAAGTCTTCCGCCGCGTAGGTGTTGAGCCGGTAGGCGGCCGACCCGCAGGTGAGCTCGACCACGCCCTCTTCCGCGCGGTGCGAGATGGTCACCTCGCCGGCCGGCAAGAGCCGCACGATGTCCACCAGCAGGCGGCCGGGAACCACGATCGATCCTTCGTCCTCCACCTGAGCCTCGAGCGACACGCGCAACGAGATCTCCATGTCTGTCGCGGAGAGCGAGAGTCGACCGTCGCTTGCCCGGAGGAGGATGCCGGCGAGGATCTGAACCGTCGTGCGCGTCGAAACACCCCGCCCTGCGACCTGCAACTTCTCGGCGAGCTCCTCCTTTGTGCAGGTCAGCTTCATGCTCGTCCCCACAACGGTATCGATGCTTGTCATTTAAAGAGAATCTCTTGTCATAGTCATAGGGAGTGTGCACGACGGGGAAGACGGCCGCTTTTCGCTTGGCGAGACGGTTTCCGCTGGGGACAGACTCTGGGGAGAAAAAGGCAGGTTCAACAAGTTCGTGTGAGCCTCGCGCAGTTTCCTCAAGAATTCCCGGCTGTCCACAGCGAGTTGTTCACCGCGGTTGCTTGATGCGCGCGGT
>JBKPFG010000092.1:0-8083 GCA_046728735.1 Actinomycetota bacterium | reverse complement strand
GAAGACCAGGACGAGGACTCCGTAGGACGCGGCCACGGAGAGCAGGTTGAGCACGATCGCCTTCGCCGCGATCACGAGCGAGCGGAAGGCGAACAGCATGAGGACGAACGCGAACGCGAGCACGAACGCGAACACGAGCGGAAGCTCCGACTTGATCTCGTTCTTCGAGTCGATCCACGCGGCCGTGAGGCCGGTGACGCCGGCTTCCGCGTCGGGCAGCGCACCGACGGTCTGGGGAACGACTTCTGTACGCAACGCAGCGAGCGAGGCTTCAGAGGCTGCATCGGTGCCCGCACCGTCGATCGGAACGGTGATGTTCGCCACCGTCGCGCCCTGATTGACGTCCACCGTGACCGGCTCGTACGCGCGGCCGGTGGCGACGGCGCGCTCCCGGAGCTCTTCGATCGCCGCCCGCACCGCCGGGGCGTTCACGTCGGGCGCCTTCACCACGACGTTGGCGGGAAGCGCCTCGCCCGGGAAGGCATCCTGCATGCGGTTGTAGGTCTGAATGGCGGGCAGGGACTGCGGAAACGAGTCCGGGCCCCCGGTCTGCAGCCGCAGCTGGGTCGCGGGGATGGCGAGCGCGACCAGCAGCCCACCGGAGAGGACGGCCGAGAGGACCGGCCTCCGCATCACGCGGTCGATTGCGCCCCAGAACCGGCCACGGCCGTCGTCGCTCCGTAGGCGACGGAGGCCGGGGACGCGCAGCCGTTCGACCTTGTCGCCGAACCTGCAGAGCAGGGCCGGCAAAACGGTCAGCGAGCCGAGCACGGCCATGGCGACTACGGTGATCGTCGCGATCGCGAGCGACGCGAAGATCTTGTCGCCGGTGAGAAACATGCCCGCCATCGCCGCCATGACCGTCAGGCCCGAGACGAGCACCGAGCGGCCGGAGGTGGCAGCGGCGGCCTCGACCGCGGCGTGGATGCTCCGTCCCGCCGCGCGTTCCTCGCGGGCGCGCTTCAAGTAGAACATCGAGTAGTCGACGCCCACAGCGAGCCCGATCAGGAGCACGAGCGCGGGGGCCTCGTCCGCCCTGGGCAGGACGTGGCTGGACAACGCCACCAGGCCGAACGTGCCGAAGATCGCCGTCAGCGCGAGCAGCAGCGGAATGCTCGCCGCTACGAGCGACCCGAACGCGATGACCAAGATCGCCAACGTGATCGGCAGCGAGAGCTCGCCGGCCTTCCCGAGGTCGTCTTCGTACGCGGTCACGACGCCGTCCTGCGCGCTCGCGTTGCCGAACTCCCCGATGAAGAACTCGGGGTGGACGTGCTGCGCGACGTCGACTCGGTCGAGGACCGGGCCGATCCTGTCCACGGCGTCGTCGGGATCGCCGCGGATCTCGAACGCGACGAGCGCAGCGCGCCCGCTCTCGGAGATCTGACCGGCGTTCTCCGAGTCGAGGGGCGAGCGCACGTTCTGCACCTCGCCGAGCGTCTCGAGCCGTCGGACGACGTCCTCGATCACGGCGGCGAACGCGGGGTCGGTCGCCCGTAGCGTGTCGTGCTGGATCAAGACGTCCTCGCCCACGGGCTGCTTGAAGCCCTCGTCGAGGATCCGCTCCATGCGGCCGGACTCGCCCGGCCCCGGCTCGTTTGAGTCGATCGACTTCGTCCCGGACATCGCGCCGAGGGCGAAGACGACGATCACGAAGGCGAGCCAGCCGAACGTCGCCGTCTTCCAGTGGTACGCGCTCCAGCGCCCCATGCGGGCCGCCAGGTTGTGCGACTGCCCCGGAGCGCCTACTGCGGCTGTGGACGCGTCGTTTCGGCGATTCTGGTGCTTGGTGCGAAACATTTGTTCCTCCTTCAAGTTCGGTGCTGAACGGGTCTTCGCCGCCCTAGGCGGCATAGGCGAAGGGGTGGTAGAAGGCGTCCAGGGCCCGGTCGGGCGCGACCGCGAGTTGGAAGCGGTCTCCGACACGGGCGTCTTCGACCGAGACGGTGAGCGCGTTCTCGTCTGGGTGCCAGAGCAACAGGACGTGGATGCCGTCGCTCTCGCGGTCGGCGAGTTCGCGGGTGTGCGGTGATCCAGAGCTCATGACTCCTCCTTCTCGCTCGCACGCGAGTGGGCAGGCCGGTCGTGCGGATGTCCCACCAGGTCGTGTGCCGTTCCTGATCGCGTCCATGCGACGACGCTAGGGCCGCCGCGGCGCAACCGCCTCGTCGGAAGGCCGGATTCGAACTCCGACCCGCCGACGATTGCGACTCCTACTTAGGTCGGAGGCGGCACGCGAGCGTGTGCGGTACGTTCAGCGCGTGAGCCGGATGAGGATCAGATACATCGCGCGTGAGTACTGGTTCGAGCTGCTGATCGGTGCCCTGGCGATCGCAGCCATGCTCGAGCTCGTCACCGGACGAAACTCGCCGGGCGCGCCGCCCACGACGCTCTGGTTCGCCGTACCTGCAGTGGCCGTCCTGGTCCTTCCGCTCTTCGCGCGGCGACGCTTTCCCTTCGCCGGTCCGGCGGCTTACTGGCTCCTGGCCACGGCGCTCACGTTCGTCGACGGACTGCTGATCCCGTCCATGCAGAGCCTTTTCCCCATCGGGCTGGCGTCCGCCTTCCTGCTCGGGAACCTGCGCGACAGCAGGCAGACGTGGACCGGATTGGCGATTGTGCTCGGAGGCATTACGACCGTCGTTTACAACATCCCCGGCCACGCGACCGCGGAGCTCCTCTTTGTCCCCGTCGACTTCGGAATCAGCTGGGCCGCCGGCTTTGCTCTGCGCGAGCGTGCGGAGAAGGCCGAGGCGGCGGAGCTCCGCGCTACCCAGGCCGAGCGCGAGCGTGAGGCGGCCGCACGCGTCGCGGTGGCAGAGGAGCGCATACGGATCGCGCGCGAGCTCCACGATATCGTCGCTCACGCCGTGAGCGTGATGGTTCTCCAGGTCGGAGCCGTCCGGCACAATCTCCCGCAAACGCTCGAGGAGGACAGCGAGGCCCTCAGGCGCGTCGAGCAGGCCGGCCGCACGGCGCTCGTCGAGATGCGCCGCCTCCTCGGGGCAATACGCCGCGACGGCGAAGGCCTCGAGCTCGCGCCCCAGCCGGGTCTCGACGGCCTTGACTCCTTGCTGGAAGACGTCGGCCGCGCCGGGCTTCCAGTCCGTCTACACGTGGAGGGTGACCCCTTCCCGCTCCCGCGCGCGATCGACCTCTCCGCCTATCGGATTGTGCAAGAAGGCCTGACCAACGCGCTCAAGCACGCGAGCGCCAGCCACGCCGACGTGACCGTCCGCTATCGCCCCGACGAATGCGCGGTCGAAGTCGTCGACGACGGCGCCGGCGCGGCGACGAGCAACGGCCTCGGCCACGGCCTCGTCGGCATTCGCGAGCGCGTGAGGATCTACGGCGGCGAGATGAGCGCACGTACGGCACCCGCAGGCGGCTTCATCCTCAGCGCGCGCCTGCCGGTCGACCGCTACCAGCCATGAGCATCCGCGTCCTCGTCGCCGACGATCAGTCGATGGTCCGGGCAGGCTTCCGCATGCTGCTCGCCGGAGAGCCCGATATCGAAGTCATCGCCGAGGCGAGCGACGGGCTCGAGGCGGTCGAGAAGGCCGCCCGCTTTCAACCCACGGTCGTGCTGATGGACATCCGCATGCCCGAGCTCGACGGGCTCCAGGCGACGCGGCGGATCCTCGCCGCCGACGACACGGCCAGGATCCTGGTCCTGACGACGTTCGACCTCGACGAGTACGTCTACGAGGCGCTGCGGGCGGGCGCCAGTGGGTTCGTGCTCAAGGACGACCCTCCGGAGCAGCTCCTGGCCGCGGTCCGCATCGTCGCCGAAGGAGAGGGGCTTCTCTCACCCGCCATAACGAAACGCGTGATCAAACGGTTCTCACGCATTCCACATCCCGCTCCTCCGAGAGAGCTCGACGATCTCACCGAGCGCGAACTCGACGTGTTTCGCCTGGTCACCCGCGGCCTCTCGAATGCGGAGGTCGGACGAGAGCTCTACATCAGCGATGCCACTGTCAAGACACACATCACGCACATCCTCCAAAAGCTCAACCTCCGCGACCGCGTCCAGGCAGTCGTGCTCGCCTACGAGACAGGACTCTTCGACTCTGACGCGAGGCCGCCAAGCAATCGCGACGAGCACCCGCGGAGGCCTGACCCACGCTCGAGCCCCGCCTAGCCTCCCGCGGTCGGAAAGGAGATCGTGCGATGAAGAACTGAGCCTGACCACCGTCGGCGCCGTGTCCGCCGTGCTCACGGTCGTCTGCTTCGGGGTGGGGATCGTTCTCATGGCCTCGAGCGGTGTGCAGATACTTATCCCCGAAACCGGTGAGGGCGGACTCGAGTGGATCGCTGACGTCGACGAGGCCGGCGGTACGTTCTTCGCTGGCGCGTGGCTCGCCGTCCTGGGCGGGGTGCTCGGGGCCGTCGCGCTCGTCGGCTTCTACGCGGCCCTCCGGGAGGCCGGCCCGGTCATGGTCCTCGCGCCGATCCACGGCGCGGTCGGACTGACGCTCGTCACCATCTCGCATCTGACCCCGATCGCCATGGCCTACGAGCTCGTGCCCGGTTACACGGACGCTGACGCCGCGAGCCGCTCTTCCCTCGCCGTACTGACGGACACACTCGCGAGCGTCAGCGACGTCATCAACTACACCGGAGACGTACTGGCCTGGGGCGTCGCGGTGCCGCTCTTCGCGGTCGCGATCCTCAAGACCTCGGTCGTGCCGAGATGGATCGGATGGCTCGGCATCTTCGTCGGCGTGTTCGCCGGATTAGCGACCCTGCTCCGACCGGCGTCGAACGTCATCGAGGAGATCACGTCCGTCGGCTTCGTCGCCTTCTTCCTCTTCATGGCGAGCATGGGCATCGCGCTCCTCCGCCGGCGACCCGAAGCGGAGGAACTCCGTCCCGCCTCCGCCCAGTGAGAACGGACGAATTGGCTAGAGGATCGGCGCGTCATCCGCACCGGGCTTTCGCACAGAGGCGGACCGGGGCGCGGCGATGTCGGCTGGCTGGCGCACACACTGGCGCACGAGCAGAATCCCTGCAAACAAGTCGTTCTGCAACCGACTCGAAAACCGCCGCACTAGTGTCGAACGCGCCTCAGTCGACAAACTGACCCTTCGCTACAACAACCGAGGAAGCGCGGGCACGCGCGTCACTTCGCGGGCACTTCTGGGCAACTCCGTGAACCACCTGGATTCCATCTCGAGACTCAAAGTGCCCGCAAATTCGCCAGATTACCCCTCGAATGGGGACCACTTCATCAACTATGAAGGGGCCCGAAGATGTACTCGTTTCGTACCCGAGAGCCACCTAGGAGCGTTGCCAGGCTCGACAAATGTCCCTGCAAATGTGATGAAGCCGACGCCCGGACTCGAACCGGGGACCCCTTCATCACGAGTTAAGGACACGTGTCCCCTCTGGTCACCCCCAGTCACTCTAAGCCGCCTCGTTGAACGAAATCGCCTGACTCGAAGTGACAGCAGGTGACCTGAGGGGACAGCGTCGTAGACCCCTGGTGGACCCTCATCGTGTTGTCTCTCCAGAGAATCAACCCGCACGCATGACCCATGGGGGTTCGGGCGTAGAATCCGTGGACGGCTGGTGAACGTCCACGAAGTTGTCTGTTCGTAAACGGCTACCGTAGTCAACCGCGACGCCTCACACGCGCTGCTGAGGCAAGCCCGTTAGCGCCCCGTGCGCGTTTCCTTTCCGCGCGTGCTAGCGCCGTCGCCCCAGGACAAGCAAGTACTCATCCGGCGCACTGACGCCGCCGTTCGCTCGATAGCGCTCAAGGTAGCCCGCGTACGCCAGGTGTAACTCCTCCCGGCGCCCCGGTTCGAGCGACTCGACGAGCGCCTTGAGCGGCCCCGCGGAGGTCGACCAGAGCTCCCAGACCGCCTCGGCCGACTCACCCGTGAGTGGACACTCGCCCTCAACGATCTGGAGCTCGAAGTCGGCGGCGAGTATCTCCCGTACGTACTCCTCGCGCCCCCAGTCATCCGGGTCGCCGGCCCCTGGCTCGGGAGGCTCGCGGAACGGGGCCATGACTGCCCCGTAATCGGGGTTCGGGCGCCAAGCGGCGAGGCCGAGGCGACCTCCCGGCCGGCAGACGCGCGCGAGCTCGCGAGCGACGGCGTGATGATCAGGGGAGAAGATGACGCCGACGGCCGAGGAGACGACGTCGAAGGTCGAATCTTCGTACGGCAAATCCTCGCAGTCGCCGACGTCGAAGCGGATTGCGTGCCCCTCGTCGGCTGCCAGGCGCCTCGCCGTCTCGATGAGCCGCGGCGCGAGGTCGAGTGCGGTGACGTCGGCGCCAGCGCGGGCGGCGCGGATGGCGACGGCGCCCGTGCCGGTCGCGACGTCGAGCCAGCGCTGCCCGGGATCCGGGGAAAGCTCCTCGACGAGGTGGTCATGCAAGGGCGCGAGGGTCTCGGCGACGCGCTCCCACGGGGCAGAGCCCCAGACGACGCTTTGGCGGGCCTTCACATCCTCGAAGCCCACCGCTTCGCCTCTTCAGCGCTGCCACGAGCCCCGATCGCCTCCAGCCGCCGAATTGCATCCTCGGCCAGCTCGTCCGCGGCGCCAGCGTCGAGGAAAGGAAGGAGGTCGGCGAGGAGGCGCGCTGCGAGGTACCGCTCACCGTACGCCTCGAGCGCCGAGGCGGCGGCCCTCGCCTTCGCGGCCGCCTGCCTCGTCCGGCCGCTCTCGGCGAGCTCGATGGATTCGCCCCAGTCGGCGATCCAGTCGAGGTAGGGGGCGCACGCCGAGCGCGCCAGGCTACGAGCGTTGCCAGCGAGTGTTCCGAGCCGCTTCCGGTCGCGTTCGAGGGCGGCGAGCTGGAGCTCGACGCGGAGGCGATAGACCTCACTGTCCGTCCTCTCGGCTTCCTCCACCGTGTCGAGCCGCCGCCGCACGCCCTCCGCGCCGATCAAGGGACGGAGGATTTCTGGCCCCCGGGAGGCGTAGATTCCGACGCCGGAGACGGCGGTCGTGTCGTAGACCTCGAGCGCCCGCTTCGCAGCGTCGCCGTCGCCTGCCTCGAACGCAGCGATCGCCTGCCCCGCCAAAGCTGCGACCCCGTGGAAGCAGGTGTGCATACCCTCCTCGACGACAAGATCCGGCGCCTTTGCGGTCGCCTCGAGCAGCTCACCGAGCCGACCGGGCGGGAGGAGTGCCCTCGTTTGTGCCGAGCCCGCATGGAGGGCCCGATGCGGTCCGAGCTGCGAGGCGAGCAGGGTCGCTTCGGCGCCGGCGACGGCCGCCTCGTCGAAGCGACCGGCATCGGCGAATGCGAGCGATGCCGTCACCAACAGCTCGTGCGCCTCTCCACGGTCCTCAATGCTCCTGGCGACCGCGAGTGCGCGCCTGGCGAGCTCGGCCGACTCGCAAAAGCCGTCCTGCGTCACTTCCGCCACGAGAGCGTCGAGCCCATAGGAGAGGAGCGTCCGCGAGTCGATTGCCTCGGCAATGGTGACCGCTCGCTCGGCGTCGCGGCGCGCATCCTCCTTCGAGTGCGGTGCCATCCTCCAGAACCTGAAGCCGGCGCGTCCGGCGCGGAGAGCCCCTGTTTCGAACGAGGCACCCTCCTCCCCCGCCTCCTCGAGACCGCGCCGCACGATCTCAACGGCCCTTGGCTTCCACTCCTCGCCCGTGAATGCGCCGGCGTACCGGCTCCAGAGCAGTGTCGCGTTCGCCCGCAAGCGCTGGGCCGCTCCTCTGTCGCCGACGCGTTCAGCCGCCTCGAGCGCCTCCATATAGGACGACCACGCTTCGTCGGCGCGGACACCTGCGTGCGCTGCGCGCGCCTTGAGCTCGAGGGCGGCCACGCGCTCGGCGTCCGTCTGTGCAAGCGCGAGGGCGCGATCGCCAAAGCCGAGCGCCTGATCGATCGCGAACCTGGTCGTGGCTGCACGGCCCGCCTCGATGAGCGCGGCGATCGCGTTCGTACGAATCTCGTCGCGCCGAACGGTGTCACTCGGCCACGCCAGCTCGGAGTCCTCGGGCCGGGCGGCCGACTCGTAGTGGTAGGCGATCAACTCGACGTACTCGTCGCGGCGGTCACCCGCGAGCTCGGCAATCCAGCGACCGACTGCGGCGTGCGCTGCCG
>JBKPFG010000185.1:0-7665 GCA_046728735.1 Actinomycetota bacterium | reverse complement strand
CGCCGCTACGTCAGACGCTTCGCGATCTGGGCGGTGGTCGCCTCCACGGGCTATCTCACCTGGTGGGCCGTCGACCGCGCTCATACGGGGAGCCTCTGGTCGGCGCACGGGACCGGCGGCCTGAGCTTCTGGCAGGGCGTGGACCTCACGGTGGCCATGGCCGCCTCCTGGCTTCCTCTCGCGGCGGACTACACCCGCTTCGCGCGCTCCTCGCGAGGGGCCTTCTGGGGAACGTCGATCGGCTACTTCGTCCCGCTCGCGTGGCTCTATGCGCTCGGCGCCCTCCTCTTCCTCTCGAAAGGGCTCGCCGACAGCACCGCTCTCCTGACCGCCGTGGCGGCCGGCGGAGCGGCGAGCGCGCTCGCCCTGCTCGCGCTGACCGTGGACGAGACGGATGAGCCGTTCGCCAACGTCTACTCGGCAGCGGTGTCCCTCCAGAACCTCTTTCCGGGCGCACCGCAACGACTCTTGATCGCGCTCGTCGGCGCCGTCGCCACCCTGGGCGCGCTCGTGATCGACCTAGGCCGCTACCAGAGCTTCCTCTTCCTGCTCGGATCCTTCTTCGTCCCACTCTTCGGCGTGCTCGCGGCCGACTTCCTCGCGGGCGAGCGAGACGAGGTCGCCCTCCGCTGGGGCGGGCTCGGGGCCTGGCTGGCGGGCTTCGCCGCCTATCAGTGGATCCAGCCCACCGGGCCGGGCTGGTGGACGGACCCCGTCGCGGGCCTTCCCGGCGCGGGCAGCTTCACCGGCGGAGCCTCGCTGCCCTCATTCGCGCTCGCCTTCGCGCTCTCTGCGGGCTTACGGTACGCGGGTGCGCCTCTTGGGCGTCGTCGGGCTCGTCTCGCTGGATCGCGTTGACGGCGGCTTGCCGCGCCTCGGCGGCGCGCCCTTCTATGCGGCACGCGCGCTCCGCGTTCTGAATCATCCCGCGCGGCTGGTGACGAAGCTCTCGGCCGAGGACTCCGGCCGCGGCCTGCACGCGCTGGGGATTCCGGTGACCATCGGGCGTGCGCCGACCACGATCTCCTTCCGGATCGAAAACGATGCCGACGGGGGCCGCCGGCTCGAGCTCGAGGAGCCGGGAGACCCGTGGACGCCCGAGGACGCAACCGGCTGGCTGGGAAAGGCCCTCGAGACGGCCGACTGGGTCCATGCTGGAGCCCTCACCCGTGCGGATTTCCCCGCGGAGACGCTCGCCCTGCTCGCGCGCGGCGGCCGCAGGCTGAGCTTCGATGGGCAGGGCCTCGTCCGGAGCGCGGGACCCGGCCCCGTCGAGCTCGCCGGGGAGTACGACCCAGCCGTGCTCAGACACGTCGACGTGCTCAAGCTCTCACAGGAGGAGGCGGATGCCCTGGGCGTGAGTCTCGACGACCGCTCGCTCGGGTCGCTCGGCGTGCCCGAGGTCGTGGTCACGCTCGGGGCGAACGGGTGCGTCGTCTACGCGGACGGCCTCGCGGAGCACGTCCCCACGCGGCCGCTCGCGGTCTCCGATCCCACGGGCGCCGGAGATCAGTTCATGGCCGCGTATCTGACCTACCGGCGCGCAGGCCATGCGCCGACGTCCGCCGCGAGGCTCGCGTCAGCGCTGGCGCACCAGCTTCTCAGTCGAGCCTGAACTCACCGCGCGCGACGACCACGGCCGCACCCCCCACCTCGACCTTCTCGATCTTCTCCGCTGTGCCCGCCACGCGGGCATAGAGGGTGCTGGGCCGCCGGATCTCCACGCCCTGCGAGATCTCGATTTGCGTCCCCGGCTCGACGAGGCCATGGCGAACCAGGTGGCAGGCCAGCGGGCCCGCCGCCGAGCCGGTCGCGGGATCCTCGGGCACGCCGCCCGCCGGAGCGAACATGCGCGTCTTCCACGCCGTGCCGCTGCCGGCGAAGCAATTCACTCCGAGAACCTCGGGCAGGCGGGCGAGGGCGGTCTGGTCGGGCTGGAGCGCGGCGACCTCGTCCTCGCTCCCGAGGGTCACGTAGACGTGAGGGAGTCCGTTGTCGTAGATCTCGACGGGCAGCCGCGATTCCTCCACGCCGAGCGCTGCGAGCAACGCCTTCTCGGCCTCGTACGGCTCGACGGTCGGCAACGGCTGGCTCATCCAGCCGAAGACGATGCGCGAGCCCTCCCGCTCGAGGCGCACGGGGATCACTCCGGCCCCCGTCTCGAGCCTGATCTCCTCCAGCTGGAGCGGACCCGCGAGCACGAAGGCCGTCCCGAGAATCGGGTGCCCTGCGAACGGGACCTCTGTCGCCGGCGTGAAGATCCTGATCTTCGCGTGCCCGCCCTGCTCGGGCTGATAGACGAAGACGGTCTCAGAAAGGTTCAGCTCGCGCGCGAGGGGCTGGAGGCGCTCCGCGGCGAGCTCGCGGGCGTCGGTGAAGACAGCCAGCCCGTTGCCCTCGAGCGGGCGGTCGGTGAAGACGTCGGCGATGACGTAGCGGAGGCTCGGCATGGGTCAGACCCGGAGCTCGAAGACGTGCTCGAGCCCGTCTTCGGGGTCGATGTGCTCGCCGGTGCGCACGAAACCCAGCTTACGGATGATCGCCAGCGAGGGCTCGTTGTCGGGGGCCACCGACGCGACGAAGTGATCGATTCCCTGCGTGCGCGCCCAGCCGAGAAGCCCCTGGACGGCCTCGCGCGCGTACCCCTGGCGGCGGTGCTCGGGGAGGATCCCGTAGCCGACCTCGAGCGCCCGGGGTGCTCCGGCTGCGTTGACGCCGGGCTCGCCGTGAAAGCCGGCGTTTCCCACCAGCAGATGACCCTCCCCGCGAAGGACGATCGCGCGGGCGAGCCAGCGCTGCACCTCCGGGTCACGGCGCATCTGCCCGAGGCGGTGGCTGAGGAAGCGCTCTGCGGGAATGTCGAGCGGGGCCCCCGGCAATCTGATTCCGAGGAGATCCCCGGCGTCTTCGAGGCGACCTCCCAGGAGCGCCTCCATGAAGGCCGGCGTCATCGACACGAGGTCGAGCCTCGGAGTTCGGATGGTCTCGACCGAGCTCAGCCTGCGATCTCGTCGCTTGCGGCGACCTCGGCGTACCCGTCGGCCAGCGCCGCCAGAAAGGCCGAGTGCACGGCCGCGGCGGGGACCGTTCGGCCGTCGAATTCGAGCTCACACGTCGCGCAGGCGTCGTGAGCCACGGTCGTCTCGAAGCCGAGGTCGACGGCCGCGCGGACCGTGGCGTCCACGCACATGCTCGTCATCATTCCGCAGACGACGAGCTCGTCCACGTCCCGCGCTCGCAGCTCTTCCTCGAGCGCGGTCTCCCGAAAGCTGTTGGGGTGCTCCTTGGTGATCACGAGCTCACCGTCGAGAGGAGCGACGGCGGGATGGATGTCGACCCCGTCAGTGCCCGGGCGCATGAACGTCGCCTCCTCCTCGTCCCAGACATGGCGTACGTGAATCACGGGCTCGCCGGCGGCCCGGAAGGAGTCCAGCAGGCGCCCGGCAGCCCGAGCCGCCTCCTCGGGCCCCTCGAGCGGATGCGCCCCGCCGGCGAAGTAGTCCTTCTGGATGTCGACGATGACGAGCGCGCGGCCCACGGACGCAAGTAAACCAACTGACCTCGAACCCAGCGCGCTCGCGCGCGTCTTGGAGGACGATGAGGCGGGCTCTGGTCCTCGTGTGCGTGCTCGCCGTCGCCGGCTGCGGCGGTGGCGAGGGGCCTCTCGACAGCCCGCCGAGGCCCCGCCGCCGACTCTTCCTGCCGATCTTCTGAGCCTGTACGACTACGACGCCTCGACGCCCTTCGACGTCCAGAAGGTCAAGTCGGAGCAGAAGGACGGCGCCACGGTCCACGACCTCTCCTACGCGGGCCGCACGGACGGATCACCGCGTTCTTCATCGTTCCGGACGGCGACGGTCCGTTCCTGGCGGTCCTCTTCATGCCGGGCGCTCCGGGCGCCCGTTTCACCTTCTACACCGAGGCGGTCGAGCTCGCGGAGAGCGGCATCGCATCGCTCTTGCCCGATCCTCCCTACTCGCCCGCCGATCGAGGACGTCGTCGACTTCAAGCCGAGCGACGAGGACGGGACCGTGCGGGAGATCGTGGAGATGCGGCGCGGGATCGACTTTCTCGTCTCCCGCGACGAGATCGACCCTAGCCGGCTCGCTTACGTCGGGTTCAGCTGGGGGGCATCCCTCGGCTCCGATTTCGCCGCAGGCCAAGTGGTATGAGGGCGGCCACGAGCTGAAGGACCGGGCGCTCGACGAGCGGGACGGCTGGCCCGTCGACCGGTTGGACGCGGACTAGTTGACGGACCAGGAGGCCCGGGCGAGCTTGAACCCGTGCCCGCCGTTGTTCCTGCATTCGAGCCCCGACTCGCGAGAGAGGCAGCTCATGCCCTCCCGTGCCCACGTCTCTCCGTACTGGAGGACCGGTGCGGAGGCGTCAAAGACCGTGTCCCCGGCGCATTCCGGCTGTGCCGCGCCCCGGGCCTCGAGGACGACGCCGGTCCAGTCGAGCTCGCAGGCTTCGACGGGCTCGGGCGCGAGGCCGCTGAGGATGTCGCAGCGGAGGACGCCCGAATCCAGCCCGCAGCCGACGTTGTGGGAAGGCATCTGGAAACGCGCGTAGTCGTGGGGGGCGGCCGCGGCGGCCGCTGGAACGGTCACCGTGGAGACGTTCGTCACGGTGACGACGTTGGTCTCGGTCTTCGCGGCGCCGCCGCACCCGGCCGCGGCGAGGACGAGCGCACCAAGCGCGAGCGAAGCGACTCTCACCTCAGTGCCCGTTTCGGGAGAAGTGCATGTAGTCCTTGTACGGGCTCCAGTAGCCGCCCCACTTCCAGTTGGCGTCCGCGAAGGCCCGGACGACTCTGTCGCCGGCATGAATCATGCCCATGGCGTGCTTCGTGCGGTCAGCGTACGGCGCGCCGGCCGTCGGCGAGACGTAGCTGCCCGAGACGTACGGATTCTGGATCGGATTGATGTCGATCGCACGGCCGTAGGCGTGCTGGGACCAGCTGGTCGTCCCGCCCACGACGCGACAGTTGAAGGCCGAGGTGTTGTTCGCTGCCATCGAGCGCCGGTCGCTCCCGTGGTAGGCGTCGATCAGGACCATGCGGCGGATCCGGAAGCCGCGGTAGAAGAGCTTGCGGAAGACACGTTTGACGCGCTGCGCTCGGTCTTCGTGGACGATCAGGCGGCCGCGCCGGAAGTGGCCGCCGAAACCCCAGTAGTCGAGGGTCAACAGGCGAAGATCCCTGATCGGAACGGGACACCCCTGGTGCCACGAGGAGCCGATCATGCGCTCCCGCTGTGCGGCGTCGATGGTGGCGATCGAGCCGTGGAAGACCGGCTCGGCCGTCTGCTCGAATCTCCCCTGCGCGGATCCCGCCAGCCCAAGCGCCGTCACCACGACGACGAGCGCGCTCGTCCGCTTCCTCATGCCCGGATCATGGCAGCCCGACCCTCGAGCGGGGACCGCAGGCTATTCTCGGCCGCGTGAGCGTCATCGCGGTCTCCGGGCTCGTCAAGGCGTATGGACGCCACGAGGTCCTGCACGGGATCTCGTTCTCCGTCGAGCCCGGCGAGGTCTTCGGCCTCCTGGGGCCGAACGGCGCCGGCAAGACGACGACCGTCGAGATCCTCGAGGGGTATCGCTCGCGCGAGGCCGGCGAGGTCCGCGTGCTCGGGGAGGATCCCGGCAAGGCCGGCCGTGACTTCCGTGCGCGCATCGGCATCGTGCTCCAGTCCTCGGCTGTCTATCCCCTCCTGAGCGTGCGCGAGACGCTCGAGCTCTTCGGCGGGTATTACCCGCGGCCCCGGCGACCGGACGAGGTGATCGAGCTCGTCGGGCTCACCGAGAAGGCAGATGCGCGTGTGCGCACACTCTCGGGCGGACAGCTGCGGCGGCTGGATCTCGCGCTCGCCCTCGTCGGAGACCCCGAGTTGATCTTCCTCGACGAGCCGACGACCGGCTTCGATCCCGCCGCGAGGCGCCAGGCCTGGGAGACGATCCGGGACCTCAGAGAGCTCGGCAAGAGCATTCTCCTGACGACGCACTACATGGAAGAGGCCCAGCGCCTGTCGGATCGGATCGCGATCCTGGGCGAGGGCCGCATCGTCGCCACCGGCTCCCCGGAAGACCTCCTTGCCAGCCAAGGGATCGTGGAGATCCGCTTCCGGCGAAACGGCGAGGAGACGGTCGTCGCGACGACGGAGCCGACCCGCGTCCTCCACGAGCTCACCTCGCAGGCCCTGGCGGAGGGGAGCGAGCTGGAAGGGTTGGAGGTCCGTCGGCGCACGCTCGAGGACGTCTACCTCGAGCTGACCCGTGAGCAGGCGGAGGTCTGATGGGTCTCTTCCTCCACGAACTGCGGGCCCAGCAGCTTCTCTTCTGGCGCAACCGCGAGGCCGCCTTCTTCAGCTTCCTCTTCCCCATCATCCTGCTCGTCCTGCTCGGGTCGGTCTACGGGGACGACGAGATCGACGGCGTCAGGGGCTCCACCTTCCTGCTCGCCGGCCTGATCGGCTATGGCGTCGCAGCCACCGCGTTCGCCTCGCTCGCCATCACGCTGGTCGTGCGCCGGGAAGCAGGTCTCCTGAAGCGCGTGCGCGGGACGCCGCTCAGCCCGGCGGACTACCTCGCGGCGGTGATCACGTCCATGGTGGTCGTGATCGGGATGCAGGCCGCCGCACAGGTGCTGATCGGTCGGTTCCTCCTGGACGCGGACTGGCCCGCGTCGCCGCTCTCCTTCATCGTGGTGCTCGTGCTGGGAGCCGCTTCCTTCGCCGCGCTCGGGCTCGCGATCACGGCCTTCGTCCGCACCGGTGAAGGCTCCTCGGCCGTCGTCAATGCGATCTTCCTGCCGATGGCGTTCATCTCGGGCGCGTTCTTCTCCCCGCACGACATGCCTCGCTTCCTGGAGGCCATCTCGGAGGTGCTTCCCCTCACGTATCTGCTCAAGCTGATTCGCTCCACGTTCATCGAGGGGGCGACCCTCACCTCGTCGCCCGGCGCGCTTGCGGCCGTGGTCGCCTGGGGCCTCTTCGGCCTGCTGGTGGCGGCTCGGATGTTCCGTTGGGAGCCTCGGGAGGGTATGAGCGGTGCATGACCGATCCCACACTGATCTTCAGCGACCAGCGCGAGGGGCGCCGGGAGCTCGTCGTCAACTTCGGTGTCTTCTCGGGCCGCGAGGCGACGGAGGCCGAGATCTTCAGGCTGGGCCAGGCGTTGCTCGACGAGCTCGACAACGTCGAGATCGTCGCTGAGCGCCGGTACGAGTTCGATCGCGAGGTCGAGGCGACCGTCCACCAGGTGCGGATCCTGCTGCCGCGCTCGGCCGACGGACGCGAGGACGAGCTCGCCGCGCTCGCCGAGGACTGGGCGCAGGAGTCCATCGGCGAGCGCCGCTATATCGCTCCGTAACCGGGAGTTAACACCCGAGCTCGACCGCGCCCTCCAACCGGAGGACGGCGTGGGGGTTGAGGAGCCCTTCGAACTCCGTGGCCAGCATGAGCTCAGGTCTGGTCGAGCGCGGGTGGGCGCGCCGGCGCGCGCTCCAGATCTCGGTCCTGCGGCGGTTCGATCGTGAGGTTGGGAAGCAGGCGGTCGAGCCAGCGCGGGATGTACCACGCCCTTTCGCCCATGAGGGTGAGGAACGCGGGCACGAGCGTCATCCGCACCACGAGCGCGTCGGTGAGGATCGCCACGGAGAGCAGCAGT
>JBKPFG010000117.1:0-4737 GCA_046728735.1 Actinomycetota bacterium | reverse complement strand
CCATGGAACCCTCACCCTCACCCCCCAGGCCACCGGCGGACTCCGCGTCACGGTGCAACTACCCCGTGGAGTGCAATAGCCCGATCGAAAGAGCCGTCTGCGCTCGCGGCGAAGAAAGCGCGATCTGCGCGCAGAACCCGCCCTCTTTGCCAGTTCCGGGAGCGGCGCGCACGGCCTGTCACGCCGGAGGTCGCGGGTTTGAGTTCCCGTCGCTCCCGTAAAATCCCTGCAAATCGGGATATGTATTTGACATATCGACCGCCGGCTTCTTTTCATCCCGCGCAGATCCCGCACGAGAATCAGCCTGAAATCGCCGCAAGGAGCCGCCGGTCACGGGTAATCCCCGGAGAAGCAGGACCGGCCAACACGACCGGAGGTCGATCGGCGCGCGAAGGACAATCGCTGCTTCAGACCAACGTTCGTGGCCGTTGAGGCCGCGGCGGGAAGGGGCCCGCCACCAGTCTCGCTCGGGGTCGTCTGCGCCCCGGCGGGATGCGGCGACTCCACGCCGAGCCTCTAGCCGCGGATGCGCCCTGGGCGGAGGGGACGGGCGTGGGCGCTGAGCTTTTCGAGCGCGTGGGTCAGGGCCTTGATGTCGGTGTCGGCGAGGTGGCACGAGAAGTGCTGTTCGATCCCGTGCCGGTGGTAGCTGCGGGCCCGCTCCATCGTACTGCGGCCCTCGTCCGTCAAGACAACGAGGATCGAGCGGCGGTCGTTCTGGGGACGGACACGCTGGACGAGGCCAGCTTCTTCCATCCGGTCAACGACGCGGGTGAAGCCGCTCTTGCTGTACAGGATCCGCTCGGCGAGCTCATTCATGCGCAGCCCGTCGGGAGTTTCCTCGAGGTGAACGAGGGCGTCGTACCAGCGCAGCGGGATCCCCGCATCGCGCTCGAGCTCCGCGTCGAGCACGTCAACGAGCGCGAGCGCGCTCTCGAAGTAGAGGCGCCAGGCGCGCAGCCGCTCGGCGGAGGGGCTTGACAGGGATTGTTCCCTATGAGATAGTCCTCTCCGCAACGGTTGCTTCATGGACAGTTGCAGATCTTATCAGCCCTGACGGAAGGAGCAATGCGATGAGCGTGGTTTCGACAGAGCGCACCGAAGACGGCTACCTGCTCGGCAAGAACGAAGGCGAGGCGCACTGGCTGCTCGGGATGCTCGAGGTCGTCAAGATCAGCGGCGCCGACACGAACGGCGAGTACGGCTTGCTCGAGGTCACTGTGCGTGCCGGCGAGGGCTCGCCCTGGCACGTCCACCCCGACGAGGACGAGTGGTTCTACGTGCTCGAGGGGAAGTTCACTGTCTACGTCGGCGAGCGCCGCTTGTCGCTCCCGGCCGGCTCGTTCGCCTTCGGCCCCAAGGGAGTGCCGCACACCTTCATCGCCGAGACTGACGGGTCGAAGGTCCTGATCGGCTTCCAGCCCTTTCACTTCGAAGGCTTCCTGCATGAGGTCGGCGAACCGGCGACGGAGCGCGTGCTGCCGCCGCCACTCGACGCTCCCCCGGACATGGGGCGGCTACTCCCGATCGCCGCGCGCCACGGGATGGAGATCCTCGGCCCCCCAGGCCCGCCTCCAGTCCGGTAATTCAAACCCATCTGTGCGCGCCCGCTTGCACAACTAAGCGGGCGCACGACTCCCAGGAGAAAAAGGTGAACGAGGCCACGATCACACCCACCGACAACGGCCCATACCTCGTCGAGGGCAGCATTATCGTGCTCGATGCCGAGGGCAACCAGTATGAGGTCAACGGCACGATCGCTCTCTGCCGCTGCGGCCAATCGAGCACCAAACCCTTCTGCGACGGCACGCACGAGAACGTGAACTTCGAGGCGGTGAGCCGGGCATCTACAGGAGCTCCTAGTTCAATGATGGCTCCAGCCGTCGCCACTCGAGCGTAACTGGAGAGTGGACCGTGCCGAGTAGTCAGGAATGTCTGGTGGCGTTCGAGTCCTCACCCGCAGGGATGTCGAGCCCTCCCTCGTGCGTGGCAAGAAGCACGCAAGGCCGAAAGGAGAGAGGGCCGATGGCCCTCTCATGGTTTGTTGCCTGTCGAGGCGCAGACGACCGCCGGCTTTTTCGTCATCCCGCGGCACATTCGGCACGGGAATCGCCGCATGACCCCGGCCGGAGCCAGTAACGCACGCAACGCGGACGACCGGCCAGATTGGTGCGGACTACGCATATTCTCGAAGCGACACGAAACCGCCCTAATCGCGGCGAGGGGGCTGCTCTTTAGGAGGTCGCCGTGATCGAGATGCCGCCTCGTGCTTTTTGCTTGAGCGTCACCTTCACTTTGTCGGGCGGAAGCTCGAGCGCGGCGGCGACGTCGTCTCTGATCTTCACGGCGAGCGCCTCGCAGAAATGTGGTTCGTCGCGGAAACCGACGAGGTACAGCTTGAGTGATTTCGACTCGAGGCAGAGTGCCTGCGGCCGGTACTCGATCGTGGCGACGTAGAGGTCCGGTTGGCCGGTGACCGGGCACACGGCGGCGAGCTCGTCGCTGGTCATCTCGACCTGGGAGACCCCGGGATTGGCGAACGTCTCCAGCCCCGCGTAGTGCTCGGAGCCGGGATGGCCGAGCGCGACGAACTCGCTTGAGCGCGAGCTCCCTTCCACGGCTCGTACTGTAAGCGGATGACGCGTGTTGGTGGGAGCCGGATCCCGCTCCGGAGCGGCGGTGGGCGACTGCGGGGGTAGCATCGCCAGCATGCTCAGGCTGTACGACGCTGCCCGCTGCCCGTATTGCGTCCGCGTGCGCATCGTCCTCGCGGAGAAGGCCGTCCCCTACGAGAGGTGATCGTCGACCTCAACGAGAGACCTCCTCGGATCTACGACTTGAATCACTCGGGCCGCGTGCCGGTTCTCCAGGAGGATGGCCTCGTCCTCGCGGAGTCGCGTGTCCTCATGGAATACCTGGAGGAGCGCTTCCCCGAGCCCCCGCTCCTCCCGACCGATCCAGCCGCCCGCGCGCTCGTCCGGTTGCAGCTCGAGCGCTTCGACGAATTGCTCGGCGACCCCTACTACCTCCTTCGTCGCGAGCGCTCTTCGCAGTCAGCGCGGGAGGCCCTCGACGTGGCGCTCGACCATCTCGAATCTCTCACTGGTCAGCAGCCGTTTCTTTCCGGGGAGGCGTACGGGCTCGCAGATTGCGCCTATGTTCCGTGGCTCCTTCGCGCCGAGGCCATCCTTGATGTTGAGGTCCGTTCCCGGTCCAGTCTCGCCGCCTGGCTCGATCGAGTCCAGCGACGACCTGCGGTCGCTGCCGAGCTAGCCCTGGTGGCCGCGGCCGTCTAGCAGCGACCGAAGCGTGCCGGCAGCCGCCACATGCTGCTGTGCTCTACCTAACGCGCGCAGCCAACAGGAGCGCTGAATCCCCCATCGCCGCCGGTCAGCGGAGCATTGCCGACATCACGTGGGATGAGCCCGGTAATGGGGTCGCCCTGCGCTCGGTTCGCACCGGTATTCGCCAGATTCGTCACTCCGCAGTCGTTCGCGAGGGTGAGGAGAGGCGTGATCCCGTGGACGTGGGCTCCCGCGGGGGCCGCAGAGACGGCCGTGGCAACCGCAACGCACGCCGAAGTGATGAATGCTCGAATCTTCACGTGGCCTCCTTGAGCGCGGTCTGTCCTATATACGCGCCAACTGGCTCAACGGTTTTGCGACGCTCGATCGCGGCACGGCGCACCACGCGCTTCTCGGCGACCGCATCGTGTATTCCACCTGTGCGCCAGAATATGCTCCAGTTCGCGCGGGCCCACGGGGTAGGACTCATGCGGCAGGAGAGATGGAGGTAGATGGAATGGACGTCCCAGATCTAGACCATTTCATCGCCCAATATCATCAGGCGCTGGACGAATTCTTCCGAGGCAATCCGGAGCCTGCGAAGACGCTGTACTCCCACCGGGAAGACGCCAGCCTCGCCAATCCATTTGGACCCGTCGCGGTCGGCTGGGAGAAGGTCGAAGAGACGATGGAGCGGGCGGCGTCGAACTACAGAGACGGCGGAGCCACCGGGTTCGAGACGCTCGCGACGTACGTCACGCCAGACCTGGCCTACCTCGTCGAAGTAGAGCGGTTCGAAGCCAAGGTCGGCGGTGAGGAGGAGATGGCCTCAGGGGCGTTGCGGGTGACGACCGTACTTCGGCCAGAAGGCGGGGCCTGGAAGATCCTGCATCGGCACGCAGATCCCATTACCAGCCCTCGAGCTGCGGCCTCGGTGATTCAGCGCTAATCGGCGCAAGGACGGGGGTCTTCGAGGCTGACGTGCGGGGCTGAAGCAGCCGCGATGCGAACGCGACTCGCTGGGCCCCGTTCACCCCACTTCGAGGTCAGCCTCGCGCCGCCTCCCTCGTAGTCAGACGCGACAACATTTCGTGGCCCGCTTGTGGCCCAAACGTCGATTGGACGATTGGCTCAACCATGCGGAACAGGGGCGACCTCTGGGCGAAAAGCACCTGCAAATGGCCCCGTTCGGAGGGGTTCGTCGTTAGGCGTCCCGGCACCCGGCCTGTCACGCCGGAGGTCGCGGGTTCGAGTCCCGTCGCTCCCGTAAAAGCCCTGCAAATCAGGATATGTATTTGACATAACGACCGCCGGCTTCTTTTCATCCCGCGCAGATCCCCCGCGGGGAACCGCCTGAAAGCGCCGCAAGGAGCCGGCCGTAGACGGTAATCCCCGGAGAAGGGTGATCGGCCGAAGCAACCGGCGGTCGATTGAGGCGCTGGCCTGACGGCAA
>JBKPFG010000106.1:0-4119 GCA_046728735.1 Actinomycetota bacterium | reverse complement strand
CCCTCACACACCCTCCACACGCTCATTGCCCGGAGAACGGGCAATGAGCGACGCGGTCCGCTGGGGCTTCCTCTCCACGGCGAACATCAACGCCAAGCTCCTCGCCGGCGCTGTCGAGTCGGACCGAGTAGAGGTCGTCGCGGTCGCGAGCCGGGACGCCGCCCGGGCGGAGTCGTACGCGCGTGAGCACGGGATCGAGCGGGCCCACGGGACCTACGAGGCGCTGCTCGAGGACCCGGAGGTGGAGGCGGTCTACATCTCGCTCCCCAACTCCATGCACGTGGACTGGTCGGTCCTCGCGCTCGAGGCCGGCAAGCACGTCCTCTGCGAGAAGCCGCTCAGCAGCCATCCCGGCGACGTCGAGCGTGCCTTCGACGCTGCCGACCGGGCCGGCCGGATCCTCATGGAGGCCTTCATGTACCGCCACAATCCGCAGACCAGGCGGCTGCGGGAGCTCGTCGAGGAAGGAGCGATCGGGCGTCTGCGTCTGATCCGAGCCGTCTTCAGCTTCCCGCTCAGGGACTCCCCGAACGTGCGGCTCGACCCGGCGCTGGGCGGCGGCGGGCTCATGGACGTCGGCTGCTACTGCGTGAGCGGCGCTCGCCTGCTCGCCGGCGAGCCCGTCCAGGTGTACGGCGAGCAGGTCGCCGCCGCGACCGGAGTCGACGAGGTCTTCACCGGAACGATGCGTTTTCCCGGGGACGTCCTGGCCGAGCTCGACTGCGGGCTGGCTCTGCCCACGCGGGACGAGCTGGAGGCAATCGGCGAGTCGGGCTCGATCTTCCTCGACGACCCCTGGCATTGCCGGGAGCCGGTGCTCGAGCTCCGCACGGAGGAAGGGACAGAGGCCATCCAGCTCGAGCCCGTGGACTCGTATCGCCTCGAGCTCGAGAACATGAGCGACGCCATCCGCGGCCGAGCGGAACCGCTCCTCGGACGCGAGGACGCGCTCGGACAGGCGCGTGTCATCGACGCGCTCTACCGGTCCGCTGCGGAAGGGCGCCTCGTCGCTACGAGCTGACGGCGTGGGGGCCGTCGAGGATCTCGATGCCGTTGGGCTCGGCGAGCGCGGCCAACCGCGCGGCATCCCCGCCCTCGTGCCAGACGGCAGCCGAGACAGGGACGGGAACGGCCACAGCTCGGAGGAAGTCCTCGTAACGGGCAGCTGACCGTACGACCGTCGCACTCACGTAGCGGGCTTGGTGTGACTCGACTACCAGGGCGTGGGGAGTTCTCTGCGGGGCTGCGTAGACGTCTCCTATCCGGAGCTCGATCCGCTCTCCGTCCACCAGGAGCGTGACCGCGCCCTCGACGACGTGGACGATCTCGTCCTCGGGATGCATGTGGAGCGGAGTCCTCTCACCGTGCCGGCCGGTCCGCTCGACGATTGCGAGTCGTCCAGATCGCTCCGATCCGGGCTTGGACGCGAGAGCGATGACGGCGGTCTCGAACGTCATGCCACTAGCCTGCCCTATCGGGAGGCCGGAGGGAAGGCGGCCAGCCCGCGTGTCGAGGTGTGGCTTTCCGAACCCGGCTAGACGCTAGGAAACCGTGCAGGAATCGTCGCCTTCGGTGACACCCGGCAGTCGGCCGAGCATCTCGCCGAGAGAGGCGAGCTCGTCCTCGCTGAAGTGCTCCTCGAGCAGGGAGCGAATGGACTCGATGTGCGCGCACGAGGCAGCCTCGAGCCGCTTTCGCCCCTCGGGAGTCAGCTCCGCGTAGGCAACGCGCAGATCGGTCGGGCAGGTCGTCCGCCGGACCAGACCTTCCCGCTCGAGGCCCTCGAGCAGGCGGGTGATCCCCGAGGGGGTCAGTATGAGCCGCCGCGCGAGCTCGACGCGCTTCATCCGCGAGTCCTCCGCGCGAGACAGCACGAGCAGGCACTCGAAATCGTTGAGCGTCAAGCCATGGTCGGTCTGCAGCTCACCGCTGAGGGCACGGGTGGTCGAGGCGTGGGCGCGGAGAAGCCGTGTCCACGCTCGGACTGCCGTAGGTGTTTCTGGTGATACTTGTGTGGACAATGCTTGCGCTCTCAATCGTTTCCTGCTACATTCCTTGCGTACTCAATAGTACACCACACAAAGAGGAGGAGCAAGACATGAGCACTACCGAGACGATGACCGCAGCGCCGGTCGGAACCTGGCAGCTCGACCCCGTCCATTCATCCGTCGGCTTCGAGGTCGACTACATGGCCGGAACCTTCAAGGGCAGCTTCCGTGACGTCGAGGCGACGCTCGCCGCCGACGGCGAGAGCACGCGGCTGGAGGGCGCTGCGAAGGTCGCCAGCGTCGACGTGAAGGACGAGAATCTCGCAGCGCACCTGCAGTCGCCCGACTTCTTCGACGCCGAGCGCCATCCCGAGCTGCGCTTCGCGGCCACGGAGCTCGACCTCGACGGCGAGGCGACCGAGCTGCGCGGCGAGATCACGATCAAGGGCATCACGCGCCCGATCGCGCTCGCAGGGTCGGCTACCGAGCCGGCGGAGGACGCGTTCGGCAACCAGCGTTTCGCGCTCAAGCTCGCAACGACGGTCGACCGGACCCACTTCGACCTCAACTGGAACATGCCGCTGCCGACCGGGAAGCCGGCGCTCTCCAACGAGGTCCGCATCCTCGGCGATCTCTACTTCGTCAAGGCGGCCTAAGGGCCGTGAAGATCCTGGGCATCTCCGGCAGCCTGCGGCAGGGCTCGTACAACACCAGCCTCCTCCGCACGGCTGCCGGTCTGCTCCCCGAGGACGTCGAGCTCGAGCTCTGGGGCCGGTTGAAGGAAGTGCCGCCCTACGACGAGGACGACGATGTCGACCCGGCGCCGGCTTCCGTGGCCGCGCTGCGGGATGCCGTTGCCGGCGCCGACGGCATTCTGTTCGCGACGCCCGAGTACAACTCGTCGGTGCCGGGCCAGCTGAAGAACGCGATCGACTGGGTGTCCAGGCCGCTCGCGACGAACCCGCTTCGCAACAAGCCGGTCGCAGTCGTGGGTGCCTCGACCGGCGCCTTCGGGGCCGTGTGGTCACAGGCCGAGCTGCGCAAAGTGCTCGCTGCGACGGGTGCACGCGTGGTCGAGGGCGAGGTCGCGGTCGGGCACGCGCCGACCCGGTTCGACGAGAACGGAGCTCTCGGCGACGAGAACCTCGTCGAGCAGCTCCAAGAGGTGATCGACGAACTGCTCGAGACCGCGGAGGCTCGGCGGAATCCCGTCGGCGACGGCGTTCCGGCTTGACCTTCTCATTACTCGTTGTCGCGGTTGATCTTCGAGAGGACCCGACGTAGTTGTTGCTTGCCGTCGTCGGGACGGCGCGGCGGTGCTCCATTTCATCCAGGAGCGAAAGTACGGGAAGAGCGCGCCTCACGCGCTCTTCGGTTTTCTTCCGTTACGGCTGCCACACGGCACCATCACGAGCGTCCCGCGCGCGCGTGTCACTCAAGAGATGAGGAGGTGTGTGCCTACGCCACGGCCTCGAACTCGTCGTCGCTGAGTTCGATCTCGAGAATCCGCCTCTCGGGCAGTTTGATATCGGAGGCCGGGTCTAGGCTTCGACTCAGCTGACACTGTCGCTTCGGCGCTCGAGCAAAAGCACGTCGCGCCAAGCACCCACGGCTTTGCGATCCGGCGTCGCCGGCCAACGACCTCGAAGCCGACGCGCTCGTGCAACCTCCCTGCAACTTCCTAGCAATCACACGCCTATCGTCTGGGCATGCCATCCCTGGACTCATCTAGGGTCGGCGCACACGGACGCGCAGCCGTGATCAATTGCTTCCGGGAGCAGGCAGCGGTGGCAAGGTTGGCTGCCCTAGATCTGGCGTAGCCCGATGACCGGCGATGCGGTCGACCATTACGTCGGCGGCCGCGAGAGCCGCCGCGATCCGGTCGTGGTCGGGCTGGCCCAGCACGACCCCGGTGATCGTCGTCCGCTTGCCGTCGATCCAGCGGATGGCCCGGAAGGCGAAGCAGCCGCTGGCCGCAGCGGTCGAGCCGGTCTTGACGCCGACAAACCCGTCGTGCCCGAGCAATGTGTTGGTGTTGTGCACGGTGCCGGCGACGGGCAGCGTCGCGCTCGGTGTGGCGACGATGTTCGCGAACACCGGCAGGCGCATCGCGCGATCGACAAGACGCACC